>JAZUFB010000200.1:0-7635 GCA_045640475.1 Clostridia bacterium | reverse complement strand
CAGGAGGCCGCGATCGCCGAGCTGGAAGAACTGGGCAAGACGACCTATACCTCCGACGAAGCGAAGGCTGCCATGGAGGAAGCCATTGAAGACACCAAGGCAGCGACCAATCTGCCGGATGACGAAGCCGCGCTGGAAGCCGGCAAGCAGGCCATGGCTGACACGGAAGCTCTGCAGAAGGCGATTGTCGACGCGGTAGCCGTGCTTGAAGACGCGAAGACCAACGCCATCAGCGACGATGCGAAGGCTACCCTGGATGAAGCCATCGAAAAGGTAAAGGCTGCTACTACCGTGGACGCAGTCACCACCGCGAAGGAAGCAGGACTGAAGGCCGCCGAGGACGCCGACAAGACGCTCAAGGATGCCATTGCCGCCGCGCTGACCGAGTTGGACGAAGCCAAGACCACCGCGAGCGACGAAGCCAAAGCGCAGATTGATACCGCCAAAGCCAAAATCGCTGCCGCCACTTCTGTCACGCAGGTGGACGAAGTGCTGACCGCCCTGTATGCCGCTATTTTCGATATCCGCTATGTGTTGCTCGAGGGCAACGAGCTGGAATGGGTCAAGGGAAGCGAAATCACCGCCAAGTTCCGTTCCAGCGCACCATATGGAAAATTCGGCAGCGTTGAGATCGATGGCACAACGTTAGCCACTTCGGAATACACCAGTGAGAACGGTTCCACGATCATCTGGCTGAAGCCCAGCATACTTAAAAAGCTGTCCGTCGGCAATCACAAGATCGTCATCCGCTCCAAAGACGGTCTGGCCCAGGGCTATTTCAAGGTCAAGCCTGCCCTGCCGGCCACCGGCGACAACGCAAAGCCCTTCCTGTGGACCGCGCTGCTGATGATGAGCCTTGGCATTGCCGTCATCGCGATCCGGATGAAACGTCGGGAACAGTAAAACCAATACAAATCAATGGGGGCTGTCTCAATTGAGATAGCCCCCTAAATTTACAGTTAATCAGTTTATGTGGTTCATTATTAATATTTCCATTAATCCTACAAGTTCGTTCAGTAGCATATTATGCTCTGGAAACACACTCCGCAAATTCCTGTTCATTCATTTGTGCGCGAGCACTTGCTTCCTGGATACTGATGAGACCATCCTTCACTAAGCCAATGAGCGTCTCCATCTTACCTTCGATCTTGCCTTCGATCTTGCCCTCTGCACGGGCATCATGCTTTAACATCTCAATAGACATCCATTCATTCCTCCATTCATCACGGGTTCTGGCTTTTTTCAGTTCTTCAGCCAGTTCGTTAACAAGCGGGTTCTGATATTCTTTGATCTCAGATGTATCCAGGAAATGCATCAGTTCTCTGAATTCATCAGACACGTTTCCTATTGTCCCCTTGGTATTGACAAAAATCTTCAGTGCTTCATCGTTCAGATGCAGTTCATTATCTTCCAGGCAGAGATTTTCAAAGGTATAAACATATCGGCCTCTGTCAAAAGGATCAAAAGTACAGATAAAAATGACGAAGCTCTTTTTCAGATTCTCGTAATTCTCACCCTTTTTCAGCAAATTGATATCAATCATACTTTGATAGTAGCGAATCCGCTTTGGAAGGGTCAAGGGCTTTGAAGTCTGCATTTCACAGTTATATACGGTTTGTCCATCATCTACATAGATATCTAACCGAATACCATGCGCATCGGCTTTCTCATCCAGCGGGAACTGTTTTTCAATCAATTCCACACGATCAATATGAAAACCCAAGATCTGTTGCAGAAAAACACGGCATCGTTCCGGTTCAGCCATGATGTGGCCAAACATGAAGTCGTTAGAGATTCCAAGTTGAGAATATGCATCCATGGTATGACCACCGTCCTTCCTTGAATATTCTACATTTTCTGTTGATTTTAGTCAATGATATGTCACACATAGACTATGTAAATTCATTCGGTTGACGCATGGAACGCGGTGTTATACAATAGCGACGGAAACCAAAAAACGATATAAAAAGAAAGCAGGCGATTCCATTATGCGTATCGGCGGCTCTGTAATGAAACCTTATTCCACACCCGAGGAGTGGCTCGCGGTCCAGCGGGAGCTCACAGCGAGCTGTGTCATCTTCCCTGTGGACGCGGACGCGCCCGTGGAGGTGCAGAACGCTTATCTGAAGTGTATCCGGGACAACGGACTGATCATCGGTGAAGTCGGTGTCTGGCGCAATGTGCTGGACGCGGATCCGGAGAAAAAGGAAGCCAATATCCAGTTCGCCAACCGCCAGCTGGCGCTGGCCGAGCGGATTGGAGCCAACTGCTGCGTCAACATTGCCGGAAACTGCGGCGCCGCGACATGGGATTCCTACCATCTATCCAATTATTCCCCGGAGATCTATGAAGAAACGATCCGCGTCACCCGGCGCATCATCGACGCGGTGAAACCCACCCATACCAAGTATTCCATCGAACCCATGCCGTGGATGATTCCGGACTCCCCCGAAGCCTATCTGAAGCTGATCGACGATGTGGACCGGGAAGCCTTTGGCGTGCATATGGACTACGCCAATATGATCAACTCGATCGAGCGGTACCATAACTCCAGGGAATTTATCCGCTCCTGCTTCCGTCTGTTGGGAGACAAGATCTGCTCCGTGCATCTGAAGGATGTGGCGCTGGATGACTTTACCCTGCCGGTTTGTATCCATGAGGTGCTCACCGGCCACGGCGCGCTGGATCTGGCGGACGTCACCCGCTGCTGCGAGGAACTGGGCGAAGATACCACCGTGTTTACGGAGCATCTCGACACGCACGAAAAGTATATGGAAGCCATCGCCAATGTAAGGAAGGCCGGCGAAATGGCTGGGGTATTGATTAAGTAAACATTGAAAGGGACCTTTATGCTGACAAGAGTACTCGAGACCGCGCTGCCGGTATTCGCGGCGCTGTTCCTGGGCATCCTGTGCCGGGAGAAAAAGATGCTTTCGCGCGAAGGGATCGACGCGCTGAAGAAAGTGGCCGTGGATATCGCGCTGCCCGCGGAGCTGCTGATCGCCTTTGCCGGGACGGAGTATACCCTTTCCGGCATCCGGATCCCGCTGATCATGTTCTGCGTATGTCTGGCAGCGCTCGGGCTCGGCTTCGCGCTGAAGAAAGTGATCCGGATCCCCGGCCGCCTCATGCCCTTTCTGATGACCGGCTTTGAGGCCGGCATGATGGGCTATAGCCTGTTCGCGCTCCTGCACCCCGGCGAAAGCGCGGATTTCGCGATCCTGGATCTGGGGCAGGTGCTGTTTGTCTTCACGGTATACAAGATGATGCTCTCCGGCAAGGGAAAGGGCGGACAGGTGATCCGCCAGGCGTTCTCCTCGCCGGTGCTATGGGCCATCCTGATCGGTGTCGCGTTGGGCGCGAGCGGAGCGTTTGAAGCCCTGCGACCCTGCGGCATCACCGGCGTGCTCGAGTCCACCGCCAATTTCATTGCCGCGCCCGCGGGATGTCTGATCCTGCTCACCGTCGGGTATGATCTGGAGCTGAAGGGCATCCGCTGGCCCCGTGTGCTGCTCTACACCGGCCTCCGCGTCCTCGTGATGGGCGTAATGGGTGTGGCGCTTTATTCTCTGGACAAAGCGCTGCTTGGCGGCATCCTGAAGCCCGGCGCCCTGATCCTGATGTTCAGCCTCCCCGCCCCGTTCGTCCTCCCCGTCTTTACCGATGCCGAGGATGAAAAAGCCGATATCGCCTCGACCCTGTCCGTAATGACCCTGTTCTGCCTGGCCGTCTTCGCGGTGCTCGCGGCAACGGGGCTGTAACCTTATCCTGAAGACAGGGGGTATGAGAAAATGATGTGGTATCGGATGTTGTTTCTGAATCGGAAAGCATTCACGTTCGCCTCGGCGGGGGCGTTTTTACTGTTGACCGCCAGTGCGCTGCTGATGGCCGTGACCAAGCAGCTGACTTTCTTCACTGTGGCATGCTATCTGCTGACATTCTTCCTGTGCATCGGTCTGACAGTCGCGTGGAAAAAGGAAGACCTGATCCGGATCAGTGGACTGGTCGGCGGGATACTGCTGGTGGAATTATGCCGGTATACCTATGGTTCTGAGCAATACCTCAGCGTCGGCGTGGACGCGATCGTTGGTCAGGGATTGATCCAATGCATGATCCTGTCCACCTGTCTGATGGTGTGCTTCATTATCCTGATGGTGACATACAACCATTTTACGATCTATCTCGGGAAAAGGAGCGGGCGCACCAAGCTGATTGTAAATCAGTTTTCACTTTGTGTACTGTTTCTATGCTTCCTGCTGTTGACAGCGGAAAGATGGATGATTGCTGACCGGTTTCTGAACAAGATGGCAGGCGCGCTGAACTGTCTGGCTGACCTTTGCCTGTTTTTCATGATCGCCTGCTGTGAGCTTTATCTTACCGTGGATGGCCAGATCTTTTCCGCGGGCCGCGGGGAGGAATGACCATGAAGAGGAACGAGAAACTGGTTATCATGTACCTGATCGGGCTATTGTTGTGCATCTTTTGTATGACCATGCTGCTCCTGATCCAGGGCTTTTCAAAGGTGGTCTATCTCGCCATCGGCATGCTGACCGTGACGCAGGCATCCGGGCTGATCTGGTATCTGCATGAAGACAGAACACCAAAGAACAAACTGCTTTGTACACTGCTGAAGCTGAACCGCGTCACTTCACTCGTGACCGTATTTGCCGCTATTTACCTGTATCTGACCATGGCAGCCCAATTCCACGCTGTATTGAAGCCGGACGCGGAAGGAGATATCGCGACGCTGGATATGGAAGCCGTAGAGGAAGCGGAAAACTGCTACGTGTTTCAAACGGACGATCTGTATGTGCTTTTCCCGCGATACAGAGAGATCCGTTTTGCCTTTGATGACTGCCCCGACATGAAGGACCCGGATCTGACGCTCTTCGTGACTTCCGCCTTTTTCCATACGTACGAGCTGAAAGGAAGGCATGAGAACGTAGTAGGCGCGCACGCGTCCGGCGGAGTCATGTATGAGGGTGCCGCGGAAAAAGGACTGAGCGCGTTCACTTTCTATGACGGGGAGGCTCATTTTACTTTTGAGGATCCGGATGAAGCGATCCATACCGCTGCCGAACACGGCGGAGAAGGCTTTGAACAATTCATGGCGATCTGGGATGGAAACAAGACGCGCGACATTCTGAGCAAGCGCCGCTGCTACCGGGTCATGGCGGAATTGAACGGTAAAGTATGCGTGATCGAAAGCAGATCAGTCATGGGATATGCCGATTTCATCCGCGCCGTACAGGCGCTGGGGGTGCAGAAAGCGTTGTATCTTGACATGGGTGCGCATAGCTCCTATTCCCAGTACCGTGATAACAACGGGAAGGTCATCAATCTCTTCGGAAAACGCGGCGAGTTTGTCCATTCCTGGGTGGCATTCTATAAATAAAAAGACAGAGGGACAGTTCGAAGACAAAGACAGAGGGACGGTCCCTCTGTCTTAAGCAAGCCCGGATGATCTTTTCACGGATCATCCGGGCTTTGGTTTACTGTTTGGGTGCGTATCGGAATGTGATGGAGATCGTTTCGATCTTGCTCAGGGCGGGGTCGTTGCGATCCAGGGGACGGGGGCTGACGCCAACGGGAGGACCGTAGAGGACACGCGCGGTGGCAGGAGCTTCAGGTACCCATTCGTTGAAGAGGTTCACGCGGGTGCAGATGCCGTTATCGCTGGTGGTATAGGGACGGCCTTTGAAGGTGTAAGGTTCACCGTTGATGAGGCATTCCACGATATGGACACACCAGCCGGGATGCAGCGTCTCGCCGTTGGCGATACCGAGGGCGCTGAAGGCCACGCTGTTTGAATATCCTTTGGCCGTTTCGGTAAAGTCAAGCGCCACAGTATAATCGCCGCTATCTTCGATCACCGCATCGGTCACCTTCAGGCCGGGCGTGATGGATTCGGGCGTGTAGACATCGCCCACGGAGTAGGACTGGGCCCAGTCGCCGCTGTTCCACATGATCCAGGCCACGCAGGTATCATCGGTCAGCTCGATGGCATCCGTGCGGAAGCCATCCGGCGCGGCGGCCTTTCCTTCCTCAAAGGACTTGAGGCCCGCGGCTTTGACTTCGTCCGGGGTCTTCCCCACCTCAGCAGCCGCGTTGCGTCCGGCGTAAAGGGCGGCCATATCGGCATCCGCCATTTCCAGTTTCCTGCGATTGAAGTATCCGCTGCAATCCCACAGGCAGGAGGTAAAGTCCAGCGCGTCGCAGCAATCGAGGAAGGTTTTGTGATAAGTCACCGCGTTTTCCTTGAAGCCATCGTCCGCCGGCAGGGCGCCGTATTCGCCGATGACCACGCCGTAGCCCTGCTCCGTGAAGGCGGTCATGGTGGCCAGGGTATCCATCATCTCATCCATATCCACCTTGCGGCCCCAGCGGGTGGCACCCTTGGCGGAAGACGCGCCACAGTAGCTCCACGGGCCGTAGTAGTGCACAGAGACCATCAGCTTCTGCTCCACTGTATCCGCGGGCATCCTGAAGCGGCGGTCCAACGTGCTTTCGCTGCTGGTGCCGTAGCCCGCGATGAGCAGGAAGCGCCCGGCGTTGTTGCCGCCGGTGGCGCGCACGGTATCCACAAAGGCCTGGTTCACTTCGTTGGTCAGGGCATAGCGCGCATCGTCCGGCAAATAGCTCACAATGGAATCCTGGCAGAAGTGCGGGCTATCCTCGTCAAACCGCGCGCCCAGCTCCTCGTTGGCGCTCTCGAAGATGACATAGTCAGAATAGTCTTTGAAATATTCGGCGATCTGGCGCCACATGCCCTTATAGGCTTCCATAGCGAAGGCCGCGGTCTTGGGATCTTCCGAGCCGAACATTCCCCACCAGCCGCCGTCCCAGTGATCGTTGATGATCACATACATGCCGGCGTTGCGGGCATAGTCCACGATCTCCTTCACACGGGCCAGATACTTCCCATCGATCGTGTAATCCCGCGGCATATCGGTCGCGTTGGTCATCCAGGCGACCGGCAGACGCAGCGTATCGAATCCGGCGGCCTTCATCGCGTCCAGCATCGCCTGGGTAGTCACAGGCTGACCCCACATCGTTTCATAATCCACGGTGAACTGACTGTATCGTCCCCGGGAATTATTGCAGGCCTCCATGGTGTTGCCCAGGTTGATCCCGTTGCCCATGAGGCGGGTCACTTCCATCGCGGTCAGGTCTTTTCGCATCACGCCATCATCCCCCGTCGCTTCCGCCGCGGCGATTCCCATGCAGGCCATGAGCAGCACCAACACCGCCAGAAAGAGCATTCCTCTTTTCACGCTCACTTTCATCTTTTTCATATGCATCCTTCCGTTTTGATCAAAGCTTCTGAAAAGGCCCTCTTTCTAAGCGGAAAGAGGGCCCGAATAAAGTCATCCGTTACTGAACCTTGGCAGCCTGAGCCTGCTGGGCGGCCCAGCACAGGGCGGCCTGCTCGTTGCACCAGGCGACACATTCTTCATAGCCGTAGCTGTTGCACTGCTTGAGCATATCGTTCAAGTGATGTTCGAATTCGGCATCCGCCTTGGAGTAGATGCAGCGCCAGGAGTAGGTGGTCACCGCGGTCTTGATCTGGCTCCACTTGGTATCCAGCACCTGGTCACGCTTGGCGGGGGCAAAGGTGCCCTTGTCCAGCATTAC
>JAZUFB010000199.1:0-5720 GCA_045640475.1 Clostridia bacterium | reverse complement strand
TCCTGTTTCCGCTGTTCAGCTACCTGCTGGTGGCATTCCTGCCGCTGGACCCGGTGTTCAAGGCCAGCGTACTGGTGCTTTCCTCCACGCCCAGCGCGACCAATATCCTGAATCTGGCGGAAATGCACGGCTGCAACCAGCGCCTGGCCGCGGACTGTGTGCTGTTGAGCACCCTGATCTGCATCATTACGATCCCGCTTTTGACCTTGTTGGTATAAACCGAATATGCATTTGTATTGTACAAACGGGGTACTTTTCTTGACAAGGAGGCCCCGTTTGTTTAATATCCATATATATATTCAAAAAAAGACAGGGGGCGTGACAATGAACGGGTATCAACTGAAAAATATGATCAGACAGAATTGTTTCGCCCTGCGATGGTGACGCTGTCATTCATTCCATATAACTACCTGAACTGAACAAAAACAGATGAATGACAGGAGGAAACTGATTATGAATCCCTATCGCGATTTTGACAACTATCTGAAGGAATATCCCACCGAGGACGGTTACTTTGGCCGCTATGGCGGAAACTATCTGGAAGATCCGGAATTGGTGAAGGCCTTTAAGGAATATGCCGACGGATACCGTACGATTGCTCAGTCCAGCCAGTTCATCGCCGAACTGCGCCGCATCCGCAAGGATTTCCAGGGCAGACCTACTCCCGTGTATCACTGCCAGCGGCTGTCCAACCTGCTGGGCTGCACTCAGATCTATATCAAGCGTGAAGACCTGAACCATACCGGCGCCCATAAGCTGAACCACTGCATGGGCGAAGGTCTGCTGGCCAAGTATATGGGCAAAAAGAAGCTGATCGCCGAGACCGGTGCCGGCCAGCACGGTGTGGCTCTGGCCACAGCTGCCGCTTACTTCGGACTGGAATGCGACATCTATATGGGCGAAGTTGATATCGCCAAGCAGGCCCCCAACGTGACCCGCATGAAGGTGCTGGGCGCCAACGTCATCCCCGTCAGCAAGGGACTCAAGACCCTGAAGGAAGCCGTGGATGCCGCCTTTGAAGCCTATGCCAACGAATATCACGATGCGATCTACTGCATCGGCACCGCCGCCGGTCCTCATCCCTTCCCGCTGATGGTCCGCGACTTCCAGCAGGTGGTGGGCGAGGAAGCCCGTGCCCAGTTCATCGAACAGACCGGCCATCTGCCGGATCATGTGGTGGCTTGCGTGGGCGGCGGCTCCAACTCCATCGGTATGTTTGTGCCCTTCCTGGCGGATCCCGTTGAGATCCACGGTGTGGAACCCCTGGGACGTGGCCCCGGCATGGGCGACAACGCGGCCAGCGTGACCTATGGCACCGAGGGCGTCATGCATGGCTTCAACAGCATCATGCTGGCGGACGAAAACGGTCAGCCCGCGCCGGTGTACTCCAACGCCAGCGGTCTGGATTATCCCGCAGTCGGTCCAGAACATGCCATGCTGCATGATATGGGCCGCGTGAAGTATGAGACTGTCGGCGATGAGGAAGCCATTGAGGCGCTGTTCCTCCTGTCCAGACTGGAAGGCGTCATTCCTGCCATCGAAAGCAGCCACGCGCTGGCGCTCGCGATCCGTATGGCGCAGGCGAAGAAGCCGGAATCCATCCTGGTGAATCTGTCCGGCCGCGGCGACAAGGATCTGGACTTTGTTGTGGAACACTACGGAACCGGAGAAAAGTATCTGAAGAAGTATTTCGGATAAGGGAATATAGAACCAAAAAACCGCTATGGCAGTGCCATAGCGGTTTTTTGGTCGAGGGTACAGGGCGGAGGGTGAGGCAAGGGGACGGGTCTTCTGTCTCTACACCCTGTTAATCATCGTAATCGTCATCCGTGTCTTTTTCGAGGATCTTCGGGACGACTTTCTGGGAGACGGAGCGGACGAGCCAGATCAGGCCGCCAAAGCAGAGGAAGAATACGACATAACGGACCGCGACGTTGGGAATATAATCCAGCAATTTGAAGGCGACGACAAAGTAGATCACAAAGGTTGCGAAAGCGGCCATGAAATAGAGGATCATCAGGAAAATGGTACGAAGCATGTCACGTCCGGTATGCATAGGTCAGGATCATCCTTTCTGTGGTTGGTTGGGAAGGGGCATTTCAGCGGATTCATCCGGGGTCTCTTTCATTTTGCGCCAGATGACATGGCGCATGGTCAGAAAACAGGCGGAGGCGCCAAAGAGCTGGGAGAAAAACTCGGCCCAGAAGACACCGTCCACGCCAAAGCCGAGATTCGGCAACAGGAGGGTGAGCGGGGCGATCAGCACCACCTTGCGCAGGAGAGAGAAGAACAGGGCGTAGCGCGGATAATTGAGCGCCACAAAGGTGTTCTGACCGGTCATCTGCAGGGCCATGAAGGGGAAGACACCAAAGTAGATCCGGGCACAGTGGGAAGCGAGCGTGATCAGCTGCTCATCATCGGTGAAGATGCGCAGCAGGAGGCCGGGAGCCAGCATGACGCCGCCCCAGATGATCAGATTGACCACCAGCGAGCAGACGAAGGTAAAGCGGATCGCGTCGGATACGCGGGCGTATTTCTTTGCCCCATAGTTGAAGCCCATGACAGGCTGGGCACCGTTGGTGATGCCGCTTGTGGGCAGGGAAGTAAACTCCCGGATGGAGGTGATCAGCGACATAGCCCCCACATAAAGCGTGCTGAGCGCACCGCCCCAGGCTTTGAGGGTCACATTGACAATGGCCTGAGTCACGCTGTTGGTCATGCGGAAGGTGAAGCCGGTGACGCCAAGACGGACGATATCCTTCAGCGCTTCCCGGTCGATCAGGAGGCGGGTGATCCGCAGTGGTGGGCGTTTGCCACGAAGGAAGAGGAAGACCCAAAGCGTGCCGGCAGCCTGTGCGATGACAGTGGCAAGGGCTGCGCCGGTGACCCCAAGGTCAAACACATAGATCATGATCGGATCCAGCACGATGTTGATGACGGCGCTGATGATGACCGTCATCATGCCGACACGGGAGAAGCCCTGGGCGTTGATGAACGGATTCATCCCCAGCGTGACGAGCACCGGGATGGAGCCCAATACATATACACGGAAGTAGGACACCGCGAAGGGGAGCGTTTCGTCATCGCCGCCCAGCAAACGCAGCAGAGCCGGCGCGAACGGGAACAAGACCAACGTCAGCACAAGGCCGATGAGGATCAGCATGGTGAAGGAGGTCGCTTGAATCCGACTGGCACGTTCGTCATCACCCTGACCACGGGCGATGGAAAGCAGGGGAGCGCCGCCGGTGCCGCAGAGGCTGGCAAAAGCGGAGATCAGCGTGATGAGGGGAAAACAAATGCCGATGCCGGTGAGCGCGGCAGTGCCTGTTTCAGCCAAATGGCCGATATACATCCGGTCGACAAGGTTATACAGGACATTGACGAACTCGGCGGCCATCATCGGCAGCCCGATACGAAGAATAGCGGAAGAGACTTTTCCTTCGGAAAAATCACCGTTTACCGTTTTGATCCTGCTCACCTCCCGGTCTTTTCAAAATGACAACAAATTATTATACCACAAAACGGGCCTCATTGCCCGACAAAAAAACGGCGCCCTTGGAGGCGCCGCGAGGATACAGTATGGGAAAAAATCAGGCCCAGACGAACCAGATGAAGAGGTAGCCCACGATGACCGCGGTGAGGGTGAAGGGAACACCAATCTTTGCGAAATCCTTGGTCGAGACGGGATAACCTTCTTTGCGCAGGAGTCCGCTGGCGGTGATGTTGGCGGAAGCACCGACGGGTGTCAGGTTGCCGCCCAGGGTCGCGCCGGAGAGCAGACCGAAGTACAGCAGATAGGGTTCGATGCCCATAGCGGCGGAAACGCCCTGAACCACGGGCAACATGGTGGCCACATAGGGAATATTGTCCACAAAGGCGGAGATCAGCACGGAGATCCACACGATGACGGTGTAGAGCAGGAAGATATTGCCACCGCCGAGCTTGCCGATAAAGTTGGCCACATCCTGGATGATACCGGCGTTTTCAAGACCATGGATGACCACGAACAGGCCAGCCAGCAGGGCAACGGTCTGGACATCGATTCCCTTGACAGAACGCTTGAAGCCATCGGTCTTTTTGCTGTAGAGCACATCCTGGATCATGCAGGCGATACCGAAGGCACAGCAGATGAGACCGTTGGTGATCGCGGGCTTGTCAGGAATGAAGGAGGCGCAGATCAGCACCACTACGATACCAACCAGCATGAAGGTGGGGAAGAGGTTCTTCACTTCGGTGCGGGTGTTGACGGAGACGGGCTGGGTCTGCTTCCGGAAAAGGATCAGCATGACGAGCACCGTGGCCAGCGCACCCAGTTCCACCGCCCAGAAGATACCGGGACGGCCGTTCATCCAGAAGAAGCTGAGGAAGTCCATCTTGGCGTAGGCGCCCAGCATGATCGACGTGGTATCGCCCACCAGCGTGGCGGCGCCCTGCAGATTGGAAGATACGGCGATGGACAGGATCATGCCTACAGGGCTGATGTTGAGCTTTTTGCAGATCGCCAGACCGACGGGGGCAATCATGAGCACGGTGGCGACATTGTCGATGAAGGCGGAAACAACGCCGGCAAAGAGGGACATCAGGATGATGACGGTGCGTACATTGCCGCTACGGCCCAGAATGACTTCGGCGATGCGGCCGGGCATCTTGGATTCGATGAAGAAATCCACGACGATCATGGTACCTACGATCATCATCAGCACATTGAAGTCGATGGCGCCGAAGATCTCGCCCAGCGGGACGACGCCGAGAACACAGAAGATCGCGGCGACCGCCAGCGCGGCCCAGGTCCGCCATTCGGATTTCGCGATCATGATGACATACATCAGGACAAAGAGAACGATGACTGCGATTTTCATTTAAAAACCTCATGCAATAGATTGGCCGGAATGGCCGTCAACATTATAGCAGGGCCGATTTGCCCTGTAAAGGGTACGAAGAACGTCCGGGCCTTTTGACCCGGACGACGGATTTGGGGGCTGTTTTCTGGTTCTTTTAATTGTACGGATCTGCCACGATGTTATCCGGATTCATATGGGAATAGGAAGCGCCAAGCTCCATGCCACTGGCCCGGAAGGCCATCATTTCGCTGACGGAGACGACCTGATAGCCGTTTTCGATCAGCCAGGGGATAAACTGCTCCGCGGCTTTGGCGGTCGTATCGTAGATATCGTGGCAGAGGACGATGCTGCCGTTTTCCACGCCGTTTTGGAGCTTTTTGAGGATCTTGGAGGGGTTCTCGCTGATCCAGTCATCTGTATCCAGCGACCAGGTATAGACGGTGAGCCCCAGCTTGATGCAGGCGTTGGCGACGTTCTTGGTGACCAGTCCGTAAGGTGGTCGGAGGGACCGCAGACGGTAACCGTTCGCGTACTTTTCCACGGCGTCGATGGTCTGCTGGAGCTGTTTGGTCACATCGGCTTCCTTCATCTTATCCAGCCGTCTGTGGGACCAGGTGTGGCAAGAGATCTCGTTTCCGTCTTCGGCCATCTTCCGCATGGTCTCCGGATACAGCTCGACCCGGCTGCCCACGACGCAGAAGGTCGCATGGCAATGGTTATCCCGCAGGACCTGAAGGATCTTGTCGGTCGCAGGACCGGGACCGTCGTCGAACGTCAGCGCCACCATAGGCTTTGTGGGGTCGATATCCGGATTGATGGGGAAGTAAAGACAATTATCACGCACTACGGTCAGGCTTTCCGCCTTGGCGGTATCCACGG
>JAZUFB010000198.1:0-4050 GCA_045640475.1 Clostridia bacterium | reverse complement strand
CATCTTCCGTGCACACCATGTACTGGCCCTTATGCTCGCCATCCCTCACAGGCTTCAGTTCGACCGTGTGGCGCTGGCCGCGCGCGTCAACATAAGAAGCCTCGACCTTGTCGACCTTTCTGCCGACATCGGGGATCACGGTGTAATAGACCTTGTTCCAGTTTTCCTTGTCGATTTCAGATTTGAGATCAGCGCCGCGGATCTCGGCGTTCTTAAAGACATATTCAGCGCCTTTGACAAAGGCCTTATGCTGGCCCTTGACCTTTTCGGCACTCGGATCCTCGTCTTCCGCCGCCGCGTCATCGGGAGGCGTCAGACCCATAGCATCCGCGTCCGCGATGCTCGCGGTCTCGCCTTCGGCCTTCACGGAAAGTTCTCCGCCGGCGGAAATATGGGCGTTACCGATGTCGATCATCGCTTCGTTCGTGTTCAGCGCCACGGCAACAGTCAGCGCGCCAACGACCTGCACGGAGGAAGCGCCGCCCTTTTTGTCATCTTCCTTCTTCTCGCCTTCAGCCTTGGGCGCGAAGTCACCGGTCACGGTCACTTCCGTCACGCCTTCGGGGATCGTGACATAGAAACGGCCGTTCTCGTCCGCTTCGATGATATCGCTGACAGTTTTTCCTTCCTTTATATATGTCAGCGTCAGCTGATTATCTTTCAGTTTGCTTTCCGCGTCGGGATTCGGCAGGATCTTGATCTTCTTGCCGGCCGCGACAGAAGAGATGGGTTCAAAAGCAGTGCCTGCCGCATTGAGGACCATGGTATCGATCAGCAGCGCGCCGTTGCCGATTTCGGGATCGACCCCTTCTTCCGCTTCGCCGGGCACAAAGTTCGCCACCAGTTTGACGTTCACGCCGTGTTCAGTCGCGTTCGCGGTCGCCACACCGTCGGGTTCGGTATCGGCACTGCTCGCGGTGCCGGCGATGTCGTCAAAGAGCGCGGTCACGTTGGACGGTTCGGACGTAGTTTCGGACTTCTCACGATACTTTTCGCCGATCGCCATTTCCTTTTCTTCGTTCGCGTTCGCGTCCGTCTTCTCCTTGTAGGTGACAAAGACGGTCACATCCTGATCGGGCATCTGGAAGGTATACTGGTTGACATCGCTATGATGGGCGACATCGCGGATGTTGGTGAAGGTGAAGTGATCGCTGCCAGGCACGAGAGAGCGCAGCATGATCGAATCGATCACAAAGCCTTCCTTGGGCGACACGGTCACGATGACATTCGCGTCCTTATCGGCGCTGCCACTGGAAATGGCCACAGCACCCTGATCCGTGTTGTTCGCGGAAGCGATCATGACCTTATGTTCAGCGTTATTGAGACCGCTGGTCAGCTTCTTGGTCAGTTCATCTTTCTTTCCTTCCATGGATTCGGGCAGTTTGATCTTGTTCATCACGTCTTTCAGGAGCATGACAGCAATATTGCGCATGGAATCCATCGTGACGTTTCCACTCTCGTGCCGATCCGCTTCCTTGTCCTCTCCATGATCATCGGAGGCGGAGAGCGCATTGGTCTTCGCATCGACAACACCGTTGGACAGCACGGACAGATCGCCGCCCGCGTTGACATACATCGCGTTGTTCTTGGCGGTGTTCAGGATCTTGGCATAAACATCCTGCACGATCACATCGATGGCGAAGAATCCGCCGGACACACTCTTGTCACCGGTCCGGCCAGCCTTGGTGGTCGCCTTTACAGTGCCATCCGCTTCCAGCGTCATATCGCCGCCGGAGGTCACATTCGCGCCATCCACTTTCACATGGGCATCGTTCACCACAGCCGTCACAGCCAGAGAAACAGGCAGATCATTGGCAATGGAGGTCGTGGTAACTTTGATATCGCTCTTGGCCTTGGCGGTCAGATCACCCGCGGCAAACACATCCGCGCCGTTCAGGATGTTGATAGCGGCTTCCGCCACGATCACGCTGACAGCGAGGGAGGACAGTTTGCTCTGGGCCGTACCGGCTTCGATCTTGGAGGTCACCTTCGCGGAGAGGTTCATGTCACCGGTGGTCATTTCCCCGTGGCCGGGGGCCGCGAAGTAATCATAGCCGGCATACAGTTTGCCCTTCACGTCGATCACGGCGTCCGCGACCTTCACATTGACCATGTTCAGCGCGTCATCGATCTGGGTGATATCCAGGATCGCGCCTTCCTGGTTGACCTCGGCGGAAATATCCAGGTTTCCGCGGGCATAAACCGCGGCATCCTTAGCAATGGTCACTTTCGCGGCATGAGATACGTTGAACAGATCCGCGCTCAGGCTGCCGATCGTATCGTCAGCAACTTTGACGATCTGATCCAGTTCATGTCCGGGCTCTTTATAATTGGTAGGATCTACCTTCGTTTCCTTGCCGGCAAAGGCTTCGATGGCGATGTTTTCAGCGGCCACCGTGCCGTTGATCTGAATTTCTTCGCCCTTGATCTTCAGATTGGTTCCATCCGCGAGGAGATCGTTGACCACAACGACCTTATCGCCGATGTTCTTCGCGTCCAGCAGGAAGGCATTCAGGATGCCTCCGTTGCTTTCCAGGGTGAGGGAGCTATAATCGTCCAGGCCTTCGTTCACCAGCACATAGTCGGTGAAGATGCCGTTCATTTCGTAAACAGCTTCCTTGTTCGAACCGGAACCGGTCACGGTCAGGTGGGAATCATTCTTCTTCGAAAGGTCGATCTCCACGCGGTTCTTGTTATCGAGACTGTCAGTCAGCTTCTGGCCGGCAGACGCGTTCATTTCGATGGTCACTTCGTTGCCGGCCTTGTTCAGCGCGGTGATCTCGCTGGTGTTGCCGGTGATACGGTCCTCGGGCTTCGCGGATTCGTTCAGCGTGCCGGAGACATTCAGCTGATAATTGTCTCCGCCGTCCACTTTGACCGTTTCATAAATGTCACCCACGGAAAGGTTCACATCAATGCGGTCGTTGCCGTCGCCGGTATCGACGTTCACCGTCTTTCCGTCGCGGGCATCGTTCTTCTTGAATTCGCCGTTCTTGGCCAATTCAACAGTGTCCGATCCGTCGCCGGTATCGATATCGATCGCGCCGGCGCCATCCTTTGCCTCAACACGGACCGTGTCGGAGCCATCGCCGGTATCGATATCCACACTGCCGCCTTCGCGCACTTCCACGTTGGCGTTGTCGTCCCCTTCCGTGCCGATCATTTTCAGCTCGGCGTCGGTGGAGACCTTCTTCTGCAGGGACAGGTACAGACCGGCCATCAACAGGTTGATGCCTTCGATCTGGATATTGCCGTTGACCTTCGCGGCTCCGCTGGCGCCGTAACCGATCGTTCCGTCGTCCGCGACTTCCACGTCCGCGGCCACCAGCTGCAGCAGGAAGTTGCTCAGGTTCGCCTTCTTATTCGCATTGTTTTTGGAAATGACGATATCGCCGTCATATTCGCCGGCTTCGACCTTGACCGTAATGGTCGTGGTATTCTCGGTAATGCTCTCCAGCGCGGCGTCGATCGCCTTCTGGATCGCGTTCTTGACGACGGGTTCAGGTTCTGTTGTGGGTTCGTCCTCCGTGTCAGCAACCGGGTCGTTTTCAAAAGTGGGTTCCTGACCTTCTTCGATCAGTTCAGTTTCGTTACCGGCCTCGTCAGTCTCGATCTGACTGACGATCGATGCTTCACCTTCAGGGATCGTTTCATCATCGACCGAGGGATCTTCGTCAGGATCGGGAGAAGGTTCAGGAGAGGGTTCGGGATCGGTAGAGGGAGAAGGAGAAGGATCGCCGTTCGGCTTCGCGCCGCCCAGAAGTCCGCCGCTCTTGCCACCCTTCGGAGAGGGATCCGTAGGAGTAGGCTCTGCGGGAGTGGGTTCTGCAGGAGTGGGTTCCACAGGTGTAGGTTCTGCGGGAGTAGGTTCCGCGGGAGTGGGTTCCACGGGAGTAGGTTCCGCAGGAGTAGGTTCTGCAGGAGTGGGTTCTGCAGGAGTGGGTTCTGCAGGAGTAGGCTCCGCGGGAGTAGGCTCCGCGGGCGTAGGCTCTGCGGGAGTGGGCTCCGCAGGAGTAGGCTCCGCAGGTGTAGGCTCCGCGGGAGTGGGCT
>JAZUFB010000197.1:0-11441 GCA_045640475.1 Clostridia bacterium | reverse complement strand
TGAGCGTCTGTCTGCTGGATGCCTGCAACATTCTGCATTTTTGTGTAGAGGTAGAGGTTCTTGTAGTTGTGTGACTCGTCTACGAAAAGGCGGTCGACCCCCAGCTGCTCGAAGGTCACCACATCATCCTTGCGGCTCTGGTCATTCAGACGTTCCAGTTTGACCTGCAGAGACTTGCGCGTGCGCTCCAGCTGCTTGATGCTGAAGTTCTCTCCGCGCCTGTGTCCCAGATTTTCCAGTTCCGCCATGACTTCATTAATCTGCGCCTGAATGCTTGCGGCCTGACGCTCCTTGGAAAGCGGGATCTTTTCAAACTGGCTGTGACCGATGATGATCGCATCGTAATCGCCGGTCGCGATGCGGGAACAGAAGCGTTTGCGGTTTGCGGGCTCAAAGTCCTTTTTCGTGGCAACGAGGATGTTCGCTCCGGGATACAGACGCAGGAAATCCGCGCCCCACTGCTCGGTCAGGTGATTGGGCACCACATAGAGGTTCTTGCGGGACAGCCCCAGATGCTTGCTTTCCATACCTGCGGCAATCATCTCAAAGGTTTTTCCCGCGCCCACGCAGTGCGCGAGCAGGGTATTCTTACCGTACAGGATATGCGCGACGGCATTTTTCTGATGGGGCATCAACGTGATTTCGGGCGTCATACCCACAAATCGGATGTGAGATCCGTCATATTCACGGGGACGGGTGCTGTTGAACAATTCATTGTATTTCTGCACGAGCTGTTCACGGCGGGTTACATCCCGGAAGATCCAGTCCTTGAACGCGGCGCGGATCATATCCTGCTTCTGCTGGGCCAGCATGGTCTCCTTTTTGTTGAGTACACGCTGCTGACCGTCCGCAGTATCAATGAGGTCATAGATTTTAGTATCCTTGAGGTTGAGCGCATCTTCCAGCAGCTTATAACCGTTGACGCGGGACGTGCCATAGGTGCTGTCCACCGTGGGATTATAGCGGTCACTGTTTTTACCATCGATGTACCACGTGCCGCTGACTTCGGCATAGTTCGCCTTGATGGTCGAACCGATCCTGTAGTAGGGCGTATGGAAGATCTCCCGCATGAAACGGTTGATGTATTCCGGCTCGATCCAGGTCGCGCCCAGACGCACTTCGATATCGGATGCTTCGAGATACTTGGGCTGTACCTGCGTGAGATACCTGACGTTCACCGCATAATCGGGATCGCTTTGAGCCGCGTCCTGTGCCGTAATCAGTTTTTCGCGCACGTTTCCGGAAAGGTACTCGTCACCCGACAGCCAATCACCGGTTTCGGGATCCTTGAAAATGACGCCGTACAGTTCGGCGATGATTTCAGTTTCGTCCTTCCCGCAGAGTTCCGACATAAAGGGCAGGTCCACCTTGGCACGTTCGCCGATAGAGACAGCCAGCGCCTCGCTTGCCGTTTCCACGGAATGAACGGGCTCGGCCTTGCGGATCGTGCGCTTGGTGAAGATATCGGCTTTGCGCTTGAAATTGCCGTCCTCATCCAGTATTTCCAGTGAGGACAGCAGGCAATAGCTGCTGTCCTGCGAGAACGCGCGGCGGTTGGCGGTACTGCTGATGAGTCCGTATTTCGCGGTGAACGCGTCGTACTGTTCGGAAAGCCTGTTCTGCAGCGCGGCGATGCGCTCATCGGAATCATCATCGAGCTGTGCTTCAAGAAGGAGGCGGGTCGTATCACGCATATTGATCATCGCCAGTACGCGTTCGGCGGTCGTCTGCGGAAGCGCTGCGGGTACCATTCTGGAATTCTCGCGGTAGTACACTTTGCCATTAATATTGGCATAGGAGAAATTGCGCACGGCGGGATCCGCGGGAATGGACAGGTCCGGCTCCGTCAGATCAGTATCGGTGATTTCCTGCGGTACGATATTCCCGTCAAAGCTTCCGAGCGCGGTTTTCAGCTGCTCGGAAAGGTCTGTGCCCGCATAGGGTTCCACGGTCATTTCGTCCCCGAAGCGGCCGTGCTTCATGATGGTACGCCCCAAAACCATTTCGGGATGGGCGAGGAAGTATTTATTCATCGTGATGCCGTCTTCATTTTCGGCGGTATCGACCCATTCGGGAATCTCGACTGCACGGCTGTCTCGCTTCTGGAGGAACAGGATATCCGTAACGACTTCTGTGTTGGCATTTTCAGAAAAAGCGTTATTGGGCAGACGCACAGCGCCGAGCAGATCGGCGCGCTCGGCGATATAGCGTCTCGTCGCCTCGTTCTGCTTATCCAGGGTTCCCGAAGTGGTGATAACGGCAACCACTCCGCCCGGACGCACCAGATCCAGCGATTTGGCGATGAAATAATCGTGAATCAGAAAATGAAAGCGATCGTACTTTTTGTCGGCAACTCCGTAGTTTCCGAAGGGAACATTGCCGACAACGCAGTCGAAGAAGCTTTCGGGAAGCGCGGTCTTTTCAAAACCGCCGATGGTGATATCGTTTTTCTGGTATAACTGCTTTGCGATGCGTCCCGAAATGCTGTCCAGCTCCACGCCGAAAACATTCGTATTTTCAAAGGATTCGGGAATCACACCCATGAAGTTGCCGGTGCCGCAGGAGGGCTCAAGGAGATTGCCGCCCTTCATGCCCATCTGTTCCAACTTTGCGCATATGGCCTGCGCGATGGACGGGTCCGTATAAAAGGCATTGAGCGTAGTGGAACGCGCCGCCTCGTATTCCTCGGGCGTAAGCAGTTCTTTGAGGGTACGGTATTCCTCCGCCCATGCTGCGTTTTCGGAATCAAAGGCCTGCGGAATCCCGCCCCAACCCGCGTAGCCCGAAAGCACGATCTGCTCCTCGGGGGTTGCCATGCGGTTTTCGGATTCGATCTGCTTGAGTAGGCGGATGGCATCGATGTTTTTTCCGCAGGATTCCTTTGCGTTCCAGTGAACGGGTTCACCGGGATCGATTTTGTAATTGATGGGTTCCTGCGCGGGAAGGACGGATTGTTCCTCAGCGCGTTCCCGTTCCTGCTGCCTGTGAAGCCAGTTAAGGACCGTATCATAGGACTCGATGCGCATGACAGGAAAGCCGGTGTTCTCACGGAAGGTCACGTCGGTGAGAGCTACATTGCGGGAGAGTCCTTTGATGGATTCGATTTCAAAGCTGCGTCCGTCCACCTCAAACCGCATGCCGGGGGCAAGCTCTTCTTCGGGCGCATCGGGTTCTGTTTCGTCAGCTGTGGGTTCTGCTTCTGCCTCTTCAGAGGGAGTATCCGCGGGCTGTTCGATATAATCCAACAGCGTCTCCATGCTCATCTGCTCCACAGGCTGTTCCTCGGGAAAGATGGTATAGGCATCCTCGGCATAATCGAAGGTGTCCGCGTAGACCTTTGCACGGAACTCGTACCGCTTATCGTCGGCAGGCGTTGCTGCGAGGACATCCATCATGTTCGCGATCAGTTCTTCGGTTGCCCCGTCATCCTGCAGAATGCCGATTGCCTTTTTCACCCGCTCGGAGCGATCCGCGTCCTTGAACACGGAGGTAAAGCCCTCAGGCAAATTATCGTAGAAGGACACGATCCTGCCTGCTATCTGCTCACGTTCGAATTCGGGCATTTTTTCTCGATCCTGTGCGGTCAGATAACGGTCAGCGTTGATCAGCATTTGAATGCGCGTTGCCACGACCTGCCAGCTCATGAGA
Source organism: Clostridia bacterium (assembly GCA_045640475.1). Taxonomy (GTDB): domain Bacteria; phylum Bacillota; class Clostridia; order Christensenellales; family Aristaeellaceae; genus Aristaeella. Next base: position 7,793 of record JAZUFB010000197.1, on the reverse strand, counting down.
ACCGAGTCATCAGGCCGGGTCATGCTTCCGAGGGACAGGCGAATACCTTTGGAATCATATTCCTCGCTGATATCGTCGTTTCCACGCAGAGCCGGAGAGCGGCCGCCCATCCCGAAGAAATCCTTAAGATACTCGATCCGGTCATGGGTGTCCTTATGCATACAGAAGAAAGAATAGATTGAGAGGCGGGATTCGGAGTAGGGACCGCCGCTTTTCAGCACCTCGTCCATACTGTCCTGTGTGATGAACGTTCTCGGAGAATCGGGAATGAAGCCCGTTTCGGCGGTATAGGTTTTGCGGGGAAGCTGAAGCCGGTGGAAAAGCTCCGCTACCTGATCGGGCTTATACAGATGGAAGCGCATGATGGAACGGTCGCTTTTGTAGACCTCGGCAGCTACATCGAGCCGCGCGATGAGTTCATCACGGTATTCGGGCGCTTTCAGGATGTCGGTGATTTTTGCGATATCGCTCTCGAAACCGTCTCCGCTCATGTCGAGACCATCAAAGACGTGAGCCGCGTTTTCTTCCATGTCACGCTTCATATACCAGAGGGTCTGGGCGTATTCGTTCAGGATTTCATCGGTGTAGGTATCGAGGACTCCCTGTTGGGTAAACTGCCCGGCTTCCATAAGCTGAGAAAAACGGGCAGTGATCTCATCCCAGTTGAGTACGGTTGCGCCGGGATTATTGTAGGCGGTATTACCGAAAGAAAAATGTATGCCGTTTTCGCCATAGCTCATGGTGTAGCGACGGCCGTCTACGATGATGCCCTTGGAGCCCTCGCGGTATTCCTTCCGGATGAGTTCGGTGCGCTGCTTTTCGGGAATATCCAGCGACATGTAGTAAAGGATTCTCGGAATGCTCTGCCTGCGCCCGCTTCCGCTTCTCAGGAAATCATCGATCACTTCCGCGGGAATGTTTGTATCGGCGGTCAGAGGAGAGAGCACCCTGTGACGGATTTCTTCAATCTGCTCTTCCGCGGAGGGGGCATCGGGCAAAGAAAGGGCGGAGACCGTTTCGGTCTCCGCCTCCGTATCGGGGTTATTGTCTTCCGTCAGCAGTAAATCAGGTCGCTCATCACGAGTTCCTCTGCCTGCGCTGTCAGAGTGTTCATGTGTGCTGCCCAGCCCATCTGATCCGTCTCCTTGTTGGGTGCGGGATTCGTCGTCAGCAGCTGATTCACGATCTGCTCCACGCGGCTCTGCGCCGCCTTGTCGATCTCCAACAGATGCCTGTCCAGCTTGCCCGTCAGGCGCATGCTCTGATACCAGTCCGGCTTGTGCTCCTTCAGGTACGCTTTCCTCATCAGTCCGTACTTCCCGATGGGCTCCGTCACTTCGGGTTCGAGCACCAGATTCGGGTACAGGTAATCCCCTTTGCGGTAATACTTCAGTTCCATAATCATTACCTCCTTGGCTTTTGCCATCGTCGTTGTCGTGGGTGGTGAGACTTTCACGTTGTAAAGTGCTAAAGTCATTATACAGCGGTCTCACTCTTTTTTCAAGAGGGTGAGCCGGATTTTCTTTGTCAAATTTTCGGACTTCCCTTCCGATGTCGGTCAGCACCGACTCGGAAAGGCGCGCGCAGGCGTTTCCGATAACGCTCAGAATGGCCATGCGGTTGAAGTTCCCGATTGCGGAGAAGCTTGCCTCGGGCACGATCCGTTCCGCGTCTAGTCCGCAGCGCCGCGCAAGGGTATAGGTGATGCTGGATTCCAGTACCTGACGGAAAATCTCCGCTCTCTCGTCATACGGGAAGGTCCCGAATCGGGAACCGCTCATTTCCGTATCGGAGATATCGAGGAATTCTCCGAGGTTCTCATCCGTCATCTGCGCAGCGATCTTGCGGAGTGCGTCCGTAAGAGACACGGAATCAATGCCGTGGCTTTCCGCGATATGGGTAAGCACGGCTGCCTCATGTCCGGGATTCAGTTTCCAGATGTAGGGTTCATCCGCCTGACGGACCGCATGGGTAGAACTGACGTCGAACACATATTTGAGCTTCTGAGGTATTACGGTATCATCGATGAGCGCGATACCCTTTGCGCCGCGGTTGACCCAGCGGTTCATCTTTTTGTTCCAGACATCAAGAGATGCGCAGGCGGTGGCTTCGGGCTTCTGCGCGAAAATCAACAGCTGATCGGGAAACGGATATTTGTACATCCGCGCAGCGGAATCCAAAAAGCGCATCCAGTCGCCGGGAGAGCGAGTGACCGTCTGGACATTGCTTAGGGCAAGGTTCTTGATTTCGTATAATCTATTCATAGTACTTCCTTTCCGGCAGGGGCATCCTTACCGGGTGCCCCGCCATGGTTCTGTCGATTGTTATTCTTCTCCGTCATCGTTTTCCATGTGCTCGCTGGAGCTTTCTGCCGCGTCCTTCTTCGGCTTATAGACCTTGAAGTACACAAGTGCTCCCGCGACAAGTCCGCCGCAGATCAGCAGAAGCTTCGTATTGTCCGCCTTCGTATCCGCCGCGGGAGCAGGATCGGAGGGCAGGTCCACAACAGACGGCACAATGGTCGGCTGCTGGATGATAATGGAAGCGCCGGGCGTCGGAGTGGGCTGAACGGGAGTTCTGTCACCATCCTCAATGAATTCGGCAAGGTCGTTTTCATCGACCTTGGACAGCATATACACGTTCCGGGAGGTGGAGGCCTTGTCGATCACCAGATAGAAGGTGTTGTTGTTTTCCGTGGTGATGATGTAGAACTCTTTGGAACTGTCGTTTACATTATCGAGCACATCGGCGTTTCCGGGAACGGTGAAGGCCTGTCCGCCCGCTACGGGAACGGGTGTTGCCTTCACCTCCACGATGACCGCGGGCTCAGTGTCGGTGTCCGCCTTTTTGCTCGTCTGGGCAAAAGCGGCGGAAACGGAGAGCAGAATGACGAGAAGCAGGGAAACCATGATCTTAAGCTTTTTCATAAACTAATTCCTCCTATTATTTATCGTAGAACGGGAGTCTTCCGAAACAGAGGAAGTGCTCCTTAAAGTAGCGTGTGTTGATACTGGAATACTTGATGGGATTGCCGCAGTGCAGCATCATGCCGTTTCCGACATAGATGCCAACATGGCTGGCGCCGCTGGTTTCATAGGTTTTTTCAAAGAAGATGAGGTCACCGGGACGGGCTTCGGACGGGGAGACATAGATGCACATTTTGCACAGATCCTTGGCACGCTTGGATCCGACATTCCAGTTGTTATCGCAGTGGTTGAGCACCCAGCAGACGAAACCGGAGCAGTCGAAGCTGGTCTTGGGACTTTTTCCGCCAAGTACGTAAGGATAGCCGAGATACTTTTCCGCCTCGCGTATGATTGCGGCGAATTTCTCATCGGACAGTGCTTCGGGCGGGATCTCGTATTTCGCGCCGGGCGTGATTCCCGCGCCGATGGAGTTCTTGTCGAACAGGTAATCGCGGTTTCCGTAGGTCATATTGAGCAGCATGTACCATTCGGGTTCATCCGAGGTCATGCTGCCGCGGGCAGTCAGATCGAAATCCCTGTTGGTCAGTACGCAGTAACAGATGCGGTAATCATACGCGACCTCCTCTTCCTCCGTGTATTTCTCCGTTCTCCATTTACCGGTCGTGTCATCATAAACGCCTCTGGTCTTTGTGACCGGTTCCATGTGTGTCCTCATCTCCGTTTTTTCCGAAACGGAAATGATGTACTGTGATTCAAACAGGCGCTTGATTTCGTTTTTGACCGCCTTATCACACTCAAACTCGCCGAATTTCACCTGCAGATAGGATATCAGCTGATACGGATTATGCTCGATCTCATCAATCTGGTAGACATACTCGTCATAGCCCGGGTGCTTTTTTTCAAAGCTGTTGATCTGGGCGTTCAGGCTGTCTTCCAGATCGCACATTACCTTTTCGGCAGCATAGATGTCCGCATCCGAACTTAAGTAGGATGTGCCGATGATGGGTGTGGAGCTGCTCTGGAATACGGATGTTACGCCGACGAGCGTGATCGTAAGGAGCAGGAACAGGATCGCAGCGATAATGAAGAGAAAAGCCAACCCCTTATGCTCCGCGAAAAAGCCCTTGACTGCTTTTTTCGCTCTTTCCGGGACGCTCATGACGTTGTATGCCATCTCCGTGAGACTGCCGGGCGGCGCGTTGTTTCCGCGTTTTACCTCAATGGCGGCGCGGTGCCGCTTCTTTTTTAGCTGCATCCGGATCTCATCCTTCTTTCGCTTTTCCAGTTCGGCTGCGTTCTTTTCCGTATGCTCGGTGAGCTTATTTGAGCCGGATGAGCCGCGGCTGTTCATTTTGTGAACGGTGCCGTCAATGAGCTTTGCGGAAGATGCGCCCGATGAAACCGCGTCGAGTGCCGCGTTATCTCTGTCATACTCCTCCGCCTCGTGACGCAGGTAGTGCTTAAGGGGCGCGGCGGCGACGGCAGCCGTTTTTTTGGTGAAGCTGCCGGCTTTGGACGCGAAACCGTTTCCTTCATCACTGTGGCGTAAGCGTGAGCGTTTGGGTTTTGCGGCCGGTGCGGAAGCATCTTCTTCCGGGGTGTCGATGCTGTCTGCTTCCGCTTTCCGGAATGCATCTGCCTGTTTCCGCTGCCGGCTCTTTTGACCCGGGCTGTCATCGTCGAGCTCGTCGTCCCCGTCATCGGATAAGCCGCGCTCATCCGATGCGTAATAGATTCCGTTCTCCTGAACGTGCTTGGTGATCAGGCGGTCGGACTCGTACCTGACACCGCGCTTGCGGTCGACGGTATGAATCTGCTGACCCTTGCTGTTGTATGCGAAAGGAGTATGTTTGGTAGTAGTATGTTTTTTCATAGGCAAGGCCTCCTAAAGTTATTTTGTGAATATCATTTTGCGAAAACGGTAGATTTCAGAGTAATTCATATTGCGAAAACGGATTATTCATGGTATAATCATATTGCGAAAACGGATTGTTGGATAGAAGGAGCGTGGGATGATTGTTCCGCAGGAAGGTTTATGACCGTTTGCTTGAGTGGAAAAATCAATACAGTGACCATTATGCGGTGTTGCTGGAAGGGGCAAGACGTGTCGGAAAGAGCACCATTGCCGAGGCGTTCGCGCAAAACGAATATGAATCATATATCCTGATTGATTTTGCTCAAATCACAAAGGATGTGAAGGCGGTCTTTGACGATATTGCAAATCTGGACCTGTTCTTCCTTCGTTTACAGGCAGTCACGGGTGTCGCGCTTAAAAAGGGGAAGTCCGTCATCATTTTCGATGAGGTCCAGCTGATGCCGGAAGTGCGTCAGGCAATCAAGTACCTTGTCAGGGACGGGCGCTATCACTATATTGAAACGGGTTCTCTGATTTCCATTAAGAAGAATGTTAAGGACATCGTGATCCCGTCCGAGGAGTACAAGATACCCGTCTATCCAATGGACTATGAGGAGTTCTTATGGGCAGCGGGCAAGGATACCTACACATTGCTTAAGCAAATCAATGAAACAGGTGCTCCGATCGGAAACGCGGTCAACAGAACCCTGATGAGAGACTTCCGCCTGTATATGGCTGTCGGCGGTATGCCGCAGGCAGTGGAAGCTTATCTGGAGGGCAGGAACTTTGCGGAAATCGATTTTGTCAAGCGGGAGATCATCAGTCTGTACAAAGATGATTTCCGTAAAATCGATCCCAGCGGACGCATTTCAGCCATCTATGAATCCATCCCGAGTCAGCTCGCGCTCAAGAAAAAGCGCTTTGTTCTTTCCGCCGCAACCGGAAAGAAGAAGACATCGAAGGACGAGGAACTGCTTGCGGATCTGATCGATTCTAAGACTGTGATTCCCTGCTTCAATGTAACCGCTCCCGGTATTGCTCTGTCCCAAAGCAGGGATCCGGACAACTTCAAGCTCTACCTTGCGGATACCGGGCTTTTCACAACGATGATGTTCAATCATGAAAGCCGGGTTTATGCTGACATTTACACGAAACTTCTGAGCGATAAGTTGGATGCTGATCTGGGCTATATGTATGAAAACGCTGTAGCCCAGATGATTCGAGCATCGGGACGGGAAACGTATTATCATACCTGGACACCGGAAGGATCTAGCCATTCGTATGAAGTCGATTTCCTGCTGACGGACAGGACGAAACTCATCCCTGTGGAAGTAAAGTCCTCAGACGCAAACCGTCACAAGTCAATGGATGCCTTCTGTGAAAAGTATTCCGGCGTTATTTCCAGACGGATCCTGTTTTCGCAGAAGGACATCGGTCATCAGGGAATGCTGGAATTAAAGCCGATCTATCTGGCACCCGTCATCCTGAACGGCAACTGACCATCTATTCCACCCGCTTTGCGATAACGAGGAAACGCCCGTTTTCATGAGTGTATTCGCAGGTGGAAAGCGTAAGCAATTGATCCCCGTATTCTGCTGTCAAGCCGGTATCATAGTAAGCAAGCCGCTTACAGCTTGCGACATAGGTATCGAACTCATTTTTGTTCGCGGCATGGTAGAATTCATAGTACGGGAAGCTGTTGCCTGCGGATACATCCGTTGCCAGAGCGCAGATCACTTCATATGTTCTGATGCCGCCGGATGTTTCCAGCGTTATGAACCTGTGTTCCTGCCAAAACGACTTTGACTTGTACTTGGTCAGCGTGGCGAACATGGTGCCGTTCTTCATGTTGTGACCGTAGATGATGAGGTTATCACTTTTGTCGATGTTACAGATCTCCGAAAGGAACAGTGTGCCGCCGGATGCTTTCTTGCCATTGAAATTCCTGTGCAGGTAGTAACCGGGAGCATTGGGTGTGTGCATGACGGGATAGTCAATGACCGTACCGTCTATGGTGATCCACGCGATGCAATCGGCGTTCTTTTTCTGAAGACTTGCAAGTCCGCTGCTGTGCTTTTCAGCGCGCTTTACCACATTGATGCCGGTCTCCGCCTGCTTCGGGGACTGATGAACGGGCTCGGCTGTGGGTTCTGCCGTCGCAGCCGGATACGAAGAATGCACGGGTTCTGACTCATACGGCATTTCCGTATTTTCCTCCGAAACGGCGGTTTCATCGGGAATTTCATAGTCCGGCTCTTCTTCGGGTTCATCCCCGCAGATATGGATCGCGATCAGCTGCTCGTTCAGGGCATCCGACCGCGATTCGTCTTTGTAATACGATATCAGTTTGTATCCGTTGTACATGATGATAACGCTGAGCAGTATCGCAAGCGCTGGCTTAGTAATCCGTTTCATCGGTTTCTTCCTCCCTCGTGCGCTTCTCCACCTCTTCGGGTTTCGTGGTCATGAGACTGTACAGTCTGGTACACTTATCGAACTGGTCCTTGAACGGAATGATGACATTTCCGTAGAACAGAAGTCCTTCGCCCTCGCCGCTGTTGGTTACATGGGACAGCTGGCGGGGAGAGATATTGAGCTGCTTGGCGAGGATCTGACGGTCGCCCGCCGCCTGATTGAGCATATAGATGAAGTCGCTGTTCTCGAAGATGTTTTCGATTTCGCGACTGCTCAGAAGATCTTATACGTTCTGCGTAATACCGGAAGGGATGCCGCCCCACTTACGGAAACGCTTCCAGATTTCCACGCTGTAAGCGGCGGTCTGCTCTTCCTTCAGCAGCAGGTGGAACTCGTCGATGTAGTAGCGCGTGGATTTGTGTTCGGCACGGTTTACCGTGACTCTGTTCCACACCTGATCCTGCACGATCAGCATGCCCAACTTTTTGAGTTGCTTACCGAGGTCTTTGATGTCGAAGCAGACGATGCGGTTATTGAGTTCCACATTCGTGCGGTGGTTGAACACGTTGAGAGAGCCGTTTACATAGATTTCGAGC
>JAZUFB010000196.1:0-9335 GCA_045640475.1 Clostridia bacterium | reverse complement strand
GGCTGGATGATCATAAAGCAAAGACCGAACATCAGCAATCCACGGAAAATGGAAATACAGATCTGCTTGGACCTTTTCTTGAACAGATAACCTTCGCTCCGGCGGTTCCGCTCCCAGAAGTCTTTGCGGTCGCCCATATATACGGTATTATTCTTACTCATAAGACTTCACCGCCACTTTGATAATAATAGTACCCACAGCAATGAACGCAAGCGCGACGCCAAAGTAGATCCAGCTCATCGCCGCGGCGTAGCCGAAGTTCATCTGTACGGCATTACCGCCGGTCATGTAGTTATTGATACGCTCCATGACCTTGTTGTCGTTCTTCATGAAGAAGTCCACGATGGTATAGATCAGGTTGACCATCAGCAGGGGGCTGACCATGGGGAAAGTGATCTTCCAGAAGGATTCCCAGGCGGAGCAGCCTTCCACATCGGCCGCCTCATACAGGGACGGGGAAATAGACTGCAGTCCGGACAAAATCACAATGATCTGGATGCCACTCGCCATGACGATATCGTAGATGGCGTCGATCATCTGGAAGATGACATCGAAGACCTCGCCGGCCACGCCGGAAACTGAAAGCAGATTTTCCAGTGCCGCGGACAGGTTGACGCCGGATTCTTCTGTCGCCTGTTTGGCCACATCGGTCATCAGGTTGAAGAATTCGTTGGAGCTTTCGATACCGGGCAGGACACCGGAAGCCAGGATCACGGGCAGGAAGAAAATGACACGGCAGAAGATTCTACCCTTGAATTCCTGGTTCAGGATCACTGCGATCACGAAGCTCATGACCATGATGGCGACAGTATGAATCGCCATTCTGGAGATTTCATCCAGCATCAACTGTGGAAACTGAGCATCACTAGTCACAGCAAACTTGAAATTGAAGAAGTTATTCCATGATACGGTATAGGGCTTTCCGGGATTCAGCGTCACCTCGCCAAGCGCCATTTCCAGGGAAACCACCAGAGGTTTGCACATGAAAACGAGAAAGCCGATAATGAAGGGCAGGATAAACAGGGTGCCAGTACGCGCACGCTTTGCCTGGATCGTATGATAGGGCTTTGACCAGGGAAGATAGAAAGAAATGGCCTCTGTAATTCCGCTGTACCAGTGTTCACGATAGACTCTGTCTTTCTTGCTCATCACTCACCACTCCTTTCCACAAGATAATCCCGGGCCGGTACCGTCACGCCGTCACTCGCCCACTCGCTCGTGCCATAGTTGACATAGACCTTAGTTCCATCCGCGTATTCGGTCACGGTCACATTTTCACTCAGATAAGCGTGGTCGGTAATGGTCTGCGTGTTCAGTCCGGACATTTCCGTCTGATACCGGGTGATCATGGGGATCACCTGATCCTTCCAACGGTCCCACGCAGCTGAGTTGTAGCAACTGTACTGGGTGTTCTGAAGAATCATGGTATCTTCCTTCATAAAGGTGAAGTTCAGACCCGCGCCATATTCAGCACTCTCAAGAAGAGCTGTCTGGTAGTCACCCGCAAGGTTGATGGCTTCACCGGTGTAGTCCTTCATCCCATGCAGTGCGATCTCATAGAACGGAATGGTCCGGTCGATCAGCGCGTAGGCGTTACCGGTCAGGTTCATATCAGTGATCAGATCCGCGTAAGGCACCGCGTAATCGTTGCCGGCTTTGATGGTAACTGTCAATCCCGCAGCCGCTGCTTCCTTCAGTGTTTCCACATTCATTTTCAGCACCTGTTCGCGGGTCACTGTGTTGCGTTTGTAATAATCAGCACTCAGAAGATTGCCAAGATCACGGAACGCGACGCCCGTAGCACCCTTATCGCTCAGGTACTTGATCAGGTTGGAAGCATTCTTCTGCGCAAAGTCAGGGCGAACCAGATAGTACGTATCCTGCCAATCCGCCTGATGGTAGGTGACGATATCATAGTTATACAGGACGACCTGTTCACGGGTGGTAAACCGTGCAGCATGGGTAAACGGCAGGAAGCCTTCGAACAGACCGCTGTCGTAGGCAAAGCAGTTGATACCGTCGAAGGAAAGTTTCACACCCGCATCCTTGGCGGCCGCGATCAATTCCTTCATCTTACCTTCCCCACCCAGAATGCCTTCGGGGCGTACGCTCGTCAACACCTGTTGTCTGACACCGCCGTTAGCCCAGCCGGTCATACGCATAAACAGGTTCTTGACGCCACCTTCCAGCAGCTCGTTCATGATTTCTTTGCTCTGTTCAAAGGTGGTCACAGAAAGCGGAGAATCGATCGGCAGACCGACCTTGCTGACTGTCTTGTTGATAGCATTGACCAGTTCGATGTTCACAGGCATTTCAGCGTCCGCGACATCATACTTGGCATCCGGGATCGACCGGAGATAGTCCCCGTAAGCGTTGGCCATATCCACGTAATTTCCGCTTTCGATAAAGCGATAACGTTGCACCAACGTATCATCCGGAATCTGGTTTTCATACATGTACAGCAACTGCGCGGTTCTGTTGGAAACGTTGAACTTGTCGTAGTGCAATACGTTGAATTTTCCGTATACGGTATTGTAACTGTTGAATCGGCCGGCAATATCGGCGCAGATGCCGCCATAAGCGGTCGCGCCTTCCATGATGCAGATAAAGGAGCCGTCTTCCTGACCGATACCGAACACCGGGAAAGCATTGCGGGTCTCGCTGACGATCTCGGTACGTTCAGTTGCATAGTCCCAACCGTAGAAGTTGGCGTAATACGCGCTCTGCGACAGTTTACCGTTGTTGAAATCAATCATGGCACCGCCGCCTTCAGGAATCATCAGGAAGCCCTGCTGATCCGTTCCGGCCGCGCCGAACATCGGCAACACGCTGATATAGGTCATCGGATTGTCGCCGTCACAGGCAAGGCTGCTGTACGGCACTTCGACAACCAGATCACCACCTTCAAGACGGTAGATCACGCTCGCGTTGAAGACCGGACCGTGGTTGTCACGCTTGCTTGCCAGTAGTTCCTGGTCAATGGCAAAATCTTCGGCTGTATAGCCACCCTCGGCAAAATAGCCCTCAATCTTTTCCTTATTGGTAGTGGAGGTCCCGGATTTCAGCATATACACAGCCTGGGTCTCAATACTGGGGCACTCGGCCAACACAGCATCCAGATCCTTGACCTTGCTCAGCTTATCCGGTTCGATCAGGGTATAGTTGGAGGAGACCTTCTTCTTGGTAGCCTTCTTCATGTTGTCCGTGATCTGGTTGTAGTGTTCTTTGGTAATAAAGGTCGGGATCATGAATTCCCGTTCGATCTTACCGATAGAATAATCGATCCGGATGGATTCCTCATCAGGCTGAGAAATCTGGAACGTCTGGTTCTGTTGGGAATAGGCGTAGTTGTTCAACGTTACCTCACCGCCGTTGGTCGTGTAGGTCACGTCGAAAGTGGAAGAAAGTTCCTCCTTGTTGCTCGACAGAGCGATGGGATCCTTGTCACGGTCCTGCGGATTGGAGTACCAGATCTTCCCATTGGCCTTGTCCGTGATCTGGAACTGCGTGGTAGTCGGATCCAACTCGAAGAGCAGACGGTCATTTTCAAGGACCATTGCCTTCCCGTCCCCATCATACCCATAAACTACAGGATCGGCACCGTAAGTGGTCTCTTTTTCGCTGTAGATGGGGATGAACACAAAGATCACCAGTGCCGCAACAGCAGCCGCGACGATCAGCAGGATGATCAGGTTCCGGAGGAAATGGCTTTTTTTCTGTTCGTTCATATTCAGCATTCCTCCTTAATAAAGTCTGAAGACGATTTCCCGGTAGAAGGTGACGAAGTAGCCCAGCGCATCACTCAGCAGGCTGAAGAACGTCAGTGCCAGGAAAAGGATGACGCAAGCGCCCACCACAGTGGCGATCAGGAATACAAACGTCTTGCCGGGGCCGTAATCATGCACTTCCATCAAGCCGACAAACACCAGGAACACGCACCAGATCACACTGATGGTGAGCAGTACGCTGTAAAAGCTGGCTTCGTCAAACGCGAGCATATTGCTCACGATGATCATGGGCAGCTGGATCAGGATATACGGTACCAGCGCGTAGCACATGGCAATAAAGATATCCTTGAAGCGGCCCTTTCCGTCAAACAGGGTCGTCATAGCCCAGTTAGCCAGACACAGGACCAGGAACGGGACCAGCAACGATCCGGCTTCCTCAAAAACGTTGATGTACTGGATCGGCGCGTTGATGAACTGGAAACTGGTGAACATCAGCTTCGCCACGCGGATGATCAGGAACAGGACCAGGAAGGTGATCGCGGCTGCGAGATTACCCTTGTGTTCGTGGGCCATATCCCAAAAGCCGTCAAAAGGATGTGTGATAACATGGAAAGCGTACTTCAGTCCCGCGCGATAATTGGCCCACCATTGCTTTCTGGCAGCCGACTTGTCAGCGGTCTCACTGATTCTTGTGGACTTTGTGCTGTTCATGCATGATCACCTCCCACTTCATTCTCTTTACCCGTCCGATGGCCAACGGGACAATCAGAACTACCGCGAGGATCAGAACGATCCACCAGATGTTTTGTTCGACCCATTCCTTCCGGTACAGTTTGAAGGCCCGACCGTAGTTATCTCTGTCATGCGCCTTCTCGAAGTAATCCATTGCTTCCTTGTAGTGATCCTGACGCAGCAGGGCGCGACCGATGCCGCGGAAAGCCAAAGGATAATCCGCGTTCAGTTTCATGACATCGTTCCAGAGTTCAGCGCTCCGGTCGTACTCGCCTTTCAGGTAGGTCTCGTTTGCATCATATACCAGTTGTCCGTATTCAGTCGGTACAAAAACTGTCACGTTGTTTTGCAGCTGGTCCAGCACGAACAAGTCATAACCCATATGTTCAATACTGATAGCGCTGGTAAACGCACCTTCAATATTGCCCTTGGTTCCGAAAGCCCACAGCATGATGCCCTGAGAGTCGTAACCAAAGATGCGTCCGCGGATACGGTCAATCACGACATACATATCGTCCTGCAGGACGCTGATATCCGTGAAACGGCTCGGACCGTACTGGATGCTCTGCTCTTCCCAGTACAGGTCACCGATCGGAGGAACACGGTCATTCTTGATCAGGATATCGTTGCCGATGCCGTTCAGACGGCGGATCGGTTTGGCATTGTCCCATTCCAGATCGTATTCATCAAACACGGTGGTCGTAGCATAGATGAAACCGTCTTCATCCATATAGATGTTTTCGTATTCAGTAGGAACAAAGGCTTCACTCTTGGAGCGCTGTTCCTGTGTCTGGAAATATCTCTTCCAGATGTATTCGGCGGTGGATGTCGTCACCTGGTTCGCTCCGATAAAGCCGGTGAATGTCGTGTCGGCTTCGAACTTCACAAGGCCCTTGTTCACATTCTGCACCAGCGCGTACAGACGTCCGGCATCATCAACAACGATCTTCTTGGGCAGGAAATCCAGATTTTGGTCAAAGGTGGCATCGGTAGGCTTCGTGAATTCCTGAATGAAATTCTGGTCCTTGTCCATCATGACCACACGGTTGTTGCCATAGTCAGCCACATAGATGTTTTCGGCCTTATCCACGAAAACATCATACGGGGATGCAAGTGCCGGCTTATCGCTGCCGTTGACCGTATCAATGATCCGGGTCAGGCTGAATGTCTGCCCGTCACGGTGGACCTGCAGGATCCGGTTGTTGCCCATATCCGCAATATACAGGTCGTCATTCCGTACAAACAGGCTCTGCGGCTTGTTCATCCGTTTTCCGTCCAGGTTGTTGAGTCCCAGAGACATACTGTCGATCACCGTATCGACGCGGTAAGCATCCGGAGACGCATGGACTTCTTTCCAGTAGTTGTAGTTATAAGTATAGGAAGTACTGAAACCGTCCTTATTCATGTCATAGCTGTCGTTGGAGCCGGCTACAGCCGTCACAGTCGCGGTAAGCAGCATCAGACACAGCAGGACCGCCAGATTCCTTTTGAGCTTATTCACGCAATCATCCCTCCTGTTTTCTTTTTTGTCATCGCGCTTAATCCTTGATACCGGAAGAAGCCATTGTTTCGAGGATCTGGCTTTGGCTGAGGATAAAGGTGATGATAGGAACAGAGACGATGATCACGGTGGCGGCAGCCGTCTGGCCCGTACGCGCGATACCGCCCGCCTGGATCTGTTGCAGGGCGAAGACCAGAGTCTTCTTGGCTTCGGAATAGATCACGGTGCTTGCGCTCGTATTCCACAGGCTCTGGACACTGAAGATGATGACGGTCAACCACGCGGGCTTGACATTGGGCATGATGATGCTCCAGAAGATCCGGAACTCGCCTGCGCCGTCGATATGGGCAGCTTCGATCAGGGCTGTCGGTATGCTTTCCATGAACTGCTTCATCATGAACAGACCGATGGGTGCTGCGAAAGCCGGCAGGATCAACGCCCAATAGGTGACGATCATGCCCAGACGGCTCATGATCAGGTAGTTCGGGATACCGGTCACGTAGCCGGAGAACATCAGGCCTGTGGTGACCAGCGCGAAGAACATCCGTCCGCCGGGGAATTCATACTTAGCCAACACAAAGGCTGCCATGGAGGCGATGATCAGATGGCCAAAGGTACCGGCGAGGGTGATGAAGAAGGTGTTGGTCAGATAGCGGCTGAAGGGCACCCAGCTCTGACCCATGGTCACCAGCAGATCCGAGAAGTTATCCATCGTGGGATGCTGTGCAAAGACCGTTGGCGGGAATTTGAACAGTTCGTCCAGCGGCTTCAGAGAGGAACCGATCAGGAAGACCAGCGGGAAGACCATCAGTACAGCCACCAGGATCAGCAGGATGTAAATGCCGATATCGCCACCGACGGAACGGTTGGGATGACGGCGCCTGACACCGTGTTTCTTGGGCTTCTGGATGCGCTCGCCGCGTTGTTCAGCCAGGCGTTTCAGTTCGTCAGCTCTGGATCTCTTCACAACAGGTTTGGTTGTCCAGTGCTCGTCGATGAAGTGGTGGACCCTCAAGCCCTGATCCAGTTCAAAAGTATACTTGACACCGTCGTTAGCCGCGTCTTTCAGAACTACAGTCACATCGCTCGTGATTCCGCCGCGGCGGATATTGTCAAGGCGGTTCAGCTTGGAATACTGGAATTCAATGTAGGGAGTTTCCTGATTCTTTTTGTAGAAGGCTGCACCCGTTTCGTTGCAAACCAGTTTACCGCGGAACTTCTTGCCGCTGACCAGTTGCACGGTACCCGCAGAACTAACCGTATTCACTTCACTCATGTCAGGTACCTACCTTTCCGAGCAGCGAGGCAATTGCCTTCTTGCACAGGATCATGACCAGGAACAGCAGTGTGGCGATCGCGCTGGCGTAGCCCATCTCAAACCGGCTGAAACCGTAGTCAAACAAATGGGTCACGACTGTACGCGCCGCGTAGTCCGTGGAAGGATAACCGCACAGGGCTCTCGGCACATCGCAGACATTGAAAGCCGAAGTGATGCTCATGACCGCACCAAACAGAAGCATAGGCTTCATGCTGGGGAGGGTGATATGATACAGTTCCTGCCAGCGGTTTCGGACGCCATCCACGTAACCTGCTTCATACATACTGCGGTCGATGCTCTGGAAGCCGGCAACGAAGGAAAGGAAACCGGTACCCATGCTCATCCACAGGATAACGATGACCAGGATCGTCATCATGTAGGTCGGGTCCGTCAGCCACAGCTTCGGGGCGTTGATGATGCCAAATTCCATCAGGATGGAGTTCAGCCATCCATAAGCGTCTCCACGGAAGATGATGGAGAACACCGTGAAAGCGTTACCTGCGATAGAGGGAGCATAGAAGATGACCACGGCAATGGCTCTCAGCCATTTCGGCAGTTCATTGATGAACCACGCGAACATGAAGGAGAGGATGTAGCCGATGGGGCCGGTGATCACGGCGATGACGAACGTGTTCTTGACGGAGGTCAGGAACACCTCATCCTGAAGGACCAGATTAATGTAGTTATCGAAGCCGATAAAGCGAGCGGGCTCCAGAATGTTGTAGTAAGTAAAGCTGTACCAGATGGAGGTAGCGATTGGCAGGATAAAGAAGGTGATGAACAGGATCGCGTAGGGGGCCAGGAACAAATAACAGATCTTGTTCCGTTTTGCCTGCGCCAGACCGTGCTGGAAGTTTTCCCTCTTCATCTTAATGTATCTGGATGCCATAGATTCCGTTTGCTGCATTTTGCTCTTTCCTCCTTTCCCGTCAGTCGATCGGCAGGTTGAATTCCCGCCGCTTGATCTTGATCTCTTCATTGATCGTTCTGGTGTAGTTCAATAGCGCCTCGCGTGTGTCGATCTTCTCGTTGATGACTTTACGGATGGCGTTAGTGATATGACGGGTCGTGGAGTAACCGCCGGCGATTTCGGGGAAGCCGCGGGTCTTGCCCATCTGGTCTTCCAGCACATCAAGCTGATCTCTGGACCAGGCCAGTTGCTCAAGCGCGTCGCGGTTAGCGGTCTGGTAACGGGCGCTGGCGCCCAGGATGCTTTCCATTTCACGGCCAAAGCGGACCTGACTGTCGGCGCTGACCCACCACTTGATAAATTCCCAACTATTCTGCTTCACTTTTTCATTGTCGGTAGCCACGATCATGGAGCACAGGCCGTCGGTATGGACGGTGTTGTCGATCGTGCCATCCTCCTGCTCTGTGCCAAGGAAGGGAGCAAAGTCCCACAGGCCCTTGATTTCGGGAGCGGAGACCATCAGGGTATTGTAGGTGGCATAGGAGGCGACGCCCAAAGGCATTTCGCCGCTACGGAAACGGCTGACAAAGTCATACACAACGGGCAGACCGTAGTCGTTGTAAAGGCTGGTATACAGTTTGAAGGCGGAAACACCGCTTTCGCTGTCGATCAGGGTACGTTTGGCGTCATCATCATAGATCGCGCCACCGTTCTGATAGACCAAAGAGTTGAACACAGAAATGTCAGACAGGGCGATATCCGGATACGGCACACCGACAGTCAGGCTGTTTCCCTGAATGGTGGGCAGCATGTTGATCAGATCCTGCCAGGTCTTTGGAACTTCCAGTCCCAATTCATCCAGAACATCCTTCCGATAGAACAGGAGGTTGAAATTCTGGGTCTCCGGCAGGCCATAAATGCCCTTGTGCTCGCCGTCGTTGTAGGTCAGCGGATCCAGGATGCTCTGATAGAAGGGCTGGACCACTTCGCGGAAGTCAGCGAACTGGGTCAGGTCTTCCACGGCGTTACGCATCGCATAGTTCACGGCGAACCACCCGCTGACGCTCATAACCACATCCGGACCGTTACCGGCCACGACGGCAGTCAGGATAGCGTCCGCTGCGACCAGTTTGACGTTGACATGGA
>JAZUFB010000195.1:0-11366 GCA_045640475.1 Clostridia bacterium | reverse complement strand
CCAAACTTGATTCTGACCTCTTGTTTGCTGTACCTTTCTTTCCCTGCTGCGGCCTTAGTATACCCCTTTGGTTTGCTTTTTTCTACTTTTTCACTCCATTTCCGGATCTCATCCGCTTGATTTTTCGCTTTTTCTCCAGTTTAATCTGGCAAACTCCAACTTACCTTGGCAAGTGACCCTTTTTGAAAAAGTTTTTTGGCTTTGAAAAGTTTTTTGGACGTTTTGGGGAACGATCACTTGCAAAACGAAGTGCAGGTTTAGGCATGTAGTAACTTGTGCAAATATCAAACTGCAGTATGATTGCACCGATGTATGGCTCATAACCAAAGTGAAAGAATAAAAAAACCGCTGGCTATGTTGGAAAGTGTGCCAACCAATAGACTAACTATACATTTTGAAAGTAACTTTCATCTATTTCGTATGTTGTTACTTCTCGGACACCAATTCCATATTCAGCAATTTTCGAGATTAGCGCCTCACCATCAACAAGATCAATTTGTTTTTTTCCGGGTTTTGTTGCTTCTTCGATAGCTGCTTTTGAAAATGACCCGGTTGTAATTAACACACCTTTTTCAATATCTGTTGAAAGCGAACCTCTGAAGTCGCGAACTGCTGGTGCTCCAACAGAGCCACTATATCTTTTGCATTGAAAAGCAACAGAGAAACTGAAGATACCATTGATCATCAGCTTACCTATTCCGTCAATACCACCGTCTCCAGATTTTTGTGTTACCGTAACTTGCGTAAACCCGCATTCGCGCAATATACGTTGAGTTAATCTTTCAAATCCAAAGGGGTCCATTGTTTGAAGAATCTCAGCGAGACGACTTTTCCATGGCTTGATCTCCTCAGGGAATTCTGTAGGATCGTCACTGGGATCATCGTTCTCAGGGATATCAGTTTTCTTTCTTTTCATAGCGTTAACTATTTCATTTTCGTCTACATGATCGACAGAAAGCCATTTTTCACAGATCGCCCACACGGAGCGCTTACTGTTCATAATGACTCCATAACGTGCAAGGTACGTCCTGGCCCAAGCAAGTTGATAGGCCAATTCAGTTTGATTTATATTGCCAAGGTGAGGGTAATCGACAATCTCATCTGTCAGAGAGAGATCAATGATGATTTGATTAAGGATTTCATCGTTTTTTCCAGATCCGCCTAATCTTTTTAAAGCTTGAAAAGTGGGTTCGATTAACTTTCCGTATTTGGGAACTAATGCCGCGATAGTGTTATTTGTTTCAGGCATTCTCCGGACCTCCTTTTCGTTCATTCTTTTTGTATACTCTATGTGGTTGATTTCTGATTTCTTTTACTAGAGCCTCAAGTGTTTCTTCTTTACGTTCCTTCAAATCACATTCCCATATAGTAATTACATGCCAACCGTCTTTTTCAAGTTGCTCACGGTTTTGCACATCGCGTTCACGGTTTTTTGTTATTTTATCTTCCCAAAACTCCTGATTGTTCTTTGGCCACTTGAAATACTTACAATTCTCATGTCCGTGCCAGAAGCAACCATTAATGAAAACGACCGTATGGAACTGATGTAATGAAATATCAGGTGTACCGGGCAAAGTTTTGTCATTTCTCGTATATTTGCGGAATCCTTCATGGAAAAGATATTTTGATACAATTTCCTCCGGCTTTGTGTTTTTGGCCCTTATTCTGGACATATTGTAGCTGCGTGTTTCAGGATCATGAACATCAGTTCTGGGCAAATGTCCGGGTGCTCCCATCTTCGGGTAAAACGCGTCATGTATAACCATCATTTGGCGGAAAACTTCGACTAAAACATTTACAGCGATACTGTTTCCGGCCATTCGGATGATTCTGTCACGCGGAAATGCGTATTGATCTTTCTTGAGCAGGACATTGTTGGCTATCAGTTTCTCATAGTCTTCTTCGTCAAAACCCATGAGCATCATACATTCACGTGGGGTAAGATAGCGGAAACTGCCGAGTCCATCATGAGGAACCATATACAAATTACCGGAATTAGGATCACGGTCTTGCTTGGTTGTCAAAGTCGATACATGATCCAATACGATATTTCCTTGGGTGTCGGTAATCTGAGGATTGTTCTCCCAAATTCTCTTTCTGCTTGGTGTATCCATTGGTTGGCATTCTGTAGCTTCTTTATAGAATGTTTCGTTTGTATAATCTGTACGCAGAAAATCCCTTAAATTGCCCTTTGGAATGCCAAGCGTATCCCGATAGAAAGCAAGGTTTAAATCATGTTCACGGAAATAGTCAGAAAGATACTTTTCTTTATCCTCATCACCGTTTGTCAAGATACTGAGCATCATAAGTCTGCATCTGTTCTGAGGTAAACCGAAATCTGTCGCATTCAAGCAGTAGACTTGATTATAATATCCAAGATTTACCAAGATTGTCTGCCATTCTTCAAAGTTCTGCCGGTGACGTTTGGAAAGCAACGCTGCAACATTCTCCATAAGGAGAAACCGGGGCATATCTCTCTTGCTTTCTTTCAACTCCCATAGAATACGTTCCACTTCCCACAACAATCCAGATCTGCTGTTTGCATCTCTGTCAATGCCTTTTTGGTAACCATGAAATGCCCCTACATTTGACAGGTCTTGGCATGGAAATGAATAAGTCATTAAATCAACATTATCGGGAATGTCATCACTGTGGGTATCAGTTATACTGATAAGGTTACGGGTGCGTCTGATGGCAGACAAAATAGCCTTCAGTCCTTCTTCGCTGATGGCACGTAATCCCAAATAATCCAGTGGCGCTTTGCCATTCGAACTAAGCGTCATTTTTGACAGTATGTCCAGTAGTTCAGGCTTTTTCATTGCTGCAACTTCGGGCAATACTTCAGGCGTCAAATGGATACGCTCATATGCAAGTATGGAGTGAAAATCCCATTCACAGGTCTTCACTACTTCATAATCAACGTTGAGTTTGGAAAAAGCTTTGGCTTGAGCTCCGATTCCACTGAACAGTTCAACAATTCTTATCACTCTGAAATAATCCCCTTGTCAATCAACTTCTGACGCACAGCAAGAATTGCTTTTGCTTGCGCCGATGTGGGTACTCTGCCTGTTTGTTCAATAGCTGCCGCAAACTCAAGGAAACTTTTATCCTTATAGGTGAGTTCTTTGGAAGCAATTGGATTATTAACTAAGCTTAACCAATATTCTGTTCCAAGGTTTACAACTGTGATCTCTGCGCTGATCTTCTCAATCTCTTTCTGCTCCTTGATTGCTATTCTTTCTTCGCTTTTTGTTTCTTCTTGATCTTGCAATGAAGCGTAAAATTCCGGGAGCATCGAAACGTGAAGCTTACGTTTGCATTCATCCCATGTTTCCTTGTGTTTACAGTATTCAGTAACAATAACCCCATGGCTGTCACATATGAATTTATTGACTGCTTGAGCTATCATATCTGCTTGCTCAAGAAACGCCGGGTAAAGTGATTGTCTTTGCCATATCAACTGCCAGTTCAAATCCTTAGTGGATGGAATCATATGAAATATCATTGAAATTGTATAGGGTACAATGTTTAATTTATAACCGCCAACATTATACCAGGGAGCCTTTTTTACCATTGCGTCAATACCTTCAAAAATAATTGCTGCGCAAACACATTGCTTGAAAAAGTACTCGTTGATTGCTGAATTATTAGCCTTGTATTGGGTTGCCAGCCATTCAGCGAATGCAACAATATTCTTATTTGCCCCCTTGGAAACATTATATGGCATTTGGTTTACTGCATTAAGATATTTTGCCAGTTTTTCCTTTGTGATTATTTGCTTCTTGGGGAACTTGATCTCAAAATGATCCCGTTCTGATTTTGTCATGCCGACCATTTCTTGAGAATACTTTCCACGTGAACGTTCATAATACCAGCCTGTAGGAAATAAACTTCCTCCAGTAGGTGGCGCAAGATGCCTTTTCGACAACTGTTCCATTCTGATATGGAAAGGATTGTTGGAAAAGAAGTCTGCAGCAGTAACTCGATTCTGGCTATTTGCGTATTTTGCAATGTTTTGGACCATAGTATCGTAAAGCCGCATGTCGTTATCGTCTACAGTTTCGCGATCTTTGATAACGGTTAGCTTCATAGGAACATAAATCCCGTCGAGTGTTGGGTTTTCTTTCTTCAAAACAGACGCTGCAAGCGAGGCAGTTGTTTGCCCACCATTGATAATCTGCATATCTTCAATACCTACAATATACAGACCGTCACGACGTGCATCGAGATCAATATCCGCTGCAGTAGTGGCAATACCATTGTTATAGGTGAAGAACTTGGTAGGCTCATTAAGAATTGTTCTTCTGATGCCGGCATTTACGCTTTTGGCACCACTTGCCCCTAAAAATGCACGGACATTTCCTTCAAGTAGACGACTGCCATATTCAATATAGAGATCAGCAAGTAATTTGCCGGGTATAATAGCAATATAGGCATCATAATCAAGTCCCTCACCTAATTGCCCCCTGATACACGGTATTCCAGAACTTCCGAAATTACGGAAATCAATCTTGATGGTCTCTGAGGTACCTGCGACCTTTTCCTGGTAAAAACGTTCAATACTCCAAACATGAGTTTCAACCGGAATTGATCCCATAGGTACTTCTTTGATTCGAGAAGCCCTGCTGCTCAGCGCTTTATTTGTGATCAAGAAATACTTGATCTTCAATATCGGATCCGTTGTGCTTACTGCTCTGCTTCTTATCATGGTGGCAACAGGAAGAATCTCATCGGAATCATCACAATATGCGGCCAGTCTCCCATTCAAAACTTCATCGAGAAAATTCGAGAGTCTTCCTACCAACGTACTCATCTGTGTTTGGGTCAAGCTTTCAGGATATTGGGCATCTTGAAAATCGCTGATGACAAGACATAGGCTACTATCTGCATTGTCAAACGCGTAACCATCAATCTGCATCATTCGATTGTTCCTGCCATGCTTTCCAAAGTACATTTGAGTTGGCTCTGGTAATTCACCATAATCATCCAAAAACTCGAGCGCCCTTGTAATGAACTCGTCACCTGTATCAGTGGAACCGATGGACGCATCAGCACGAAGTTCTTCAAGAAGTTCGTTGCGATATTCTTCCAATGTGATCATTTCAGTTCTCCTTGATGGCGTACGTCTCCAAATCCCGAAGAAGCAAATCATAAGTACAGGTCGTTATTGAAGATGAGATTTGTGCCCTTTTTAAGCGGGGGAAATCCTCCGTGACCTGATATCGTTGCATTGCATCAACGACATAAACAAATTCATCGTAGTAATTGCTGTATTCGTACCCTTGTAGCGCGACCTTATTCAGAAATACCTCACGGTCATCTGCTTCGCTGAACAAATCCCGAACCTCCATAACAAGGCGATTCAAGGTAATGCCATGATATTCTTCACTCATCTTCTCCATCGGAAATACAATGAGTTGTCCATCATGTGTGCTATCAAGTTGCTCAAGAGAAGCAATGTGAACAGTAGGTTTCCCCCTGGATACGGCTTTGACTTCATACCATGAATCATCAACAGAAAAATCCTTGTGTGTCAATTCCTGTCCACTCCACGCATGAAGTGCGGCATGATAACCGATATCTTTACCTAAACCATCACGGAGAAAGAGCAATTCACCGATCAAGCCCATAATCGCAAATTCAGTCAGCTTTTTCTTTCTTGAAGAGTAGAACATTTGCTTCCATTGAAAAAAGCGATTGGTTACAGCACCATAACCTTCTGAAGTATCCTTTACGCTCTGCGTTTGATCAGCGAGATCTTCACAGAAAATATAAAACAATCCACTTATTTCTTCGTCCAGCAAACTAAAGCGAAGAATATTATACTCTGGCTTTTTATACTGTCCGACTTCAATAGCGGACGTACTGGTAATTTTTCGCGGCTTGAATCTTCCGTGGAATTCAATCATTGGCCGACCTTGATCATCTGTGCCAATGAACAAGTCGAGAATGTGATCCGGTGAAATACGGGTAGCATAACCTGGTTCACATTGTTCTATCCGTTCTTTGATTTCTGCAGCTTTATTCATTGTTTTCTGCCTCATCATCATAAATTTCAATGTCAAAAGGATTGTAGAAGTGGTTGACTTTATAGCGGAAGACGGGACCTGTTGTGATTAAAGCTTTCGGAACTCCAATGCCAAAGCCAACAACCGGGCTTTCACCAAGTGCAGTCAAGAATGAATCAAATTCCGGGGATTCGGCTTGTTCATCTCTTGGCTTAATACTTAGCAGATATATTGCCAGCAAAGGTTTACGGTTGGGGATATATTTGAACCATGTGTCGGAAGAAAAAGTTGTTCCATTGCGATCCGGATGATCATTAATGAATAATTGTTCAGCTTTACCCACCATAGCTGGATCAAAGGAACCAACTATGCCGTCTCTGGTGCCGCCAAGCTTTCCACGAAGACCAATACAGAGCTTGTCGCTGTCAATTCCACAATTTGATCTTTCTACTCGTTTGATGTTGATGCCGCAAACATCAGCAACATCGTTATCATTACCACCAGGAATAAAGGCTACATCCCATTCATCAAGTATTTCATTAGGGTCGCTTCTCAAAAACTGACTGATCTGCTTTGGATCAAAGTGGCGGTTTGCTCTTGTGACATCAATTTGATCAACCAATTCGATAATCCACTTCTTTGGTACATTGGTCATCAGATAGCGTTCAGAGCCTTTGTCAAATTTTCCGAGATTTAACCCTAAACCTGCATTCAGTCCATTCCTGATCAATTTACAGACTGTGTTGAAGTTCCTGTGATGAACAGCAGCATTTGCTGACAGATATGCTGCTTCAATCCATCTTCCATAATAGGAATTCTCTTCATATTCCGTAGAAGCATTGCGCATTTTATTACGCGCGGTAATCTGCAATTCGCTGCTGTCATCACGAACACGAATACCAAATTCACGAGGCTTCAGTTCAAGACGCCGCATTGTTGTCATATCCCGCTTCAGCTGATCAGTAGCATCGGCTATCTCAGCATACCATAAAGCTGATGCCTCGCTTGTCCATATCCGGAAAATATCTTCATAATTTTTCCTGTACCCAAACCACCGGCCCATTTGCATCAGTACGTCATAAGTACAGGTATTACGGTAGAAATAGCTTACAATAAGTCCCTCTAATGTTAATCCACGACTCAAAGCCAATCCACCAATGGCTATTACTCGAATTGCTTCGTTTTGTGGGTATACAAGCTTGTCAGAATTCTTTGAACTGTTTACAACGCAAATATCAATTGGCTCCACTGATTTCCAGAGAATATCTGCAATCTCTTCCCATGAGAATTCCAAGTTGCTGTATTGTTTTTCCCAAACATCATGAATCCGGTTAAGGATAGGATCTTGCAGGCTCAATTCAGTGTTAGTTGACAAGTTGAATTGAATTGCTCTTCGGGCCTCGCTGTCAATTCGTGCTACTTTATCACGAATTCTGTACTGTACTTTTGTAAATCGGGACATATTGATTAACATTGACCTGTGTTTGTCCTGATCATTTCTCAAGTCGCGAATGGCATTTGCCAGGTAGAAGGTATAAATGGCATCCGTCAAGCTTTCAGGCAATTCATCATCCCAATCGATTTTATGAAGATAATAGAAAGGGAAACCGTCTACCGCACGGATCCCGGCATCATCAATGAATGTGATTTGGTTATAGTGTTTTCCGGAGCGATTGAATATCTTTTGAGCACCAACATAATTGCTTGGTGTTGGGAGAGCAACAATAAAATCCTCAGGGAAAAGATCATGCTTGAACATTTCATGTTCATTCACAGGATCAATGAAAACGTTGGCGAACGGAGTGGCAGTGAACCCTACATAAGTCGCAATCGAGAATACGTTCAAAAGTTTACGAATCAAGCCATTGATCTTGGTTGGATCCTCTTCTGTTTTGTTCGTGTTGATTGATGCATTATCAGCTTCATCATCAATCAAAAGCATCGGTGCATTGATTTTTCCGGTTTGTGAATCAGCATTTGTATTCACAAGCCATTCACCTAGCTTTGTCAAAACACTTGTGTTTTTCTTGATTACGAACACAACCGCCGCGTGATTCATCACGGATAATACGGTCTTATCACTGTTACCGGTAAAGTCGGCCTTACGCGAAGTTAAGCTTTCGGCAGTAATGGGCTTGTTATCCAAACCCACGCCGGTTCTTGGTGATGCCGGGGTAGTCAGGTCGAAACCTACAAATCCTTCTTCAATACGTTGCTGGGTTTGAACACGCAGTGATTCAATGGTGCCAGTTAAGATAATGAACACCTTATAACCAGCATCAGCTGCTTTACAGATCAAACCGGTATATGTTGATGTTTTTCCGGATTGAACATCTCCGATTATCAAACCACGCTTCAAACAAGGATTACCATTCGGATCAGCAAGACAATCCATAATCTGCGTATTAAGCGTTACATTTCCAAGAGTATCCACAACAGATTGCGGAAAATTTTGAACGTTTACAAGATAATCTGCATAACGGTCCCAGCTTCTTGTTACATAACTGCCGCCTTCACGCAATACATTACTGCCAGCTTCAAGTAACTCAGTATACCATTTGCGTTCATCATAATCCTTTTGAATGCTCTCGCCGGGAGTAATTTTGATCTTGTAGCGATATTGAAGATCCTTCCTGACAGCATCTATTTCTTCTTCAGATAGTTTTAGCCATGGATTATTGATCATAACTTGATCAAGCATGGCATCAAGCTCAGTATCACTGGAAAAAGTGGCAGAATGACCAGTCAGCACGAGAAAGCTGTCGAATATATGTATTGTTCCACTGATTCTTTGATAATCGATCATTGTCATTCCTCCTGAAGAAGCTGTGCTTTCAAATCGGGGAAATTGCAGAAAGGTTCTGAACTGAAAAGGATATCAATTGCTGCATTTCTTTTGGCACCCGTCATCTTCATTACCGTTGGGATGAGCATTGTCGCATTCGCCAGTACATCATCTTTTCTGGAATCGTCAACTACATCATCAAGACTGTTTTGTGATTTATCAATATAGATCTGTTGATATGGAACAGCATTTTCTATTTCATCAAGGACCATTTCCAAACGTTGCCAACCAGCATCATCCAAACTATCACGAAGAAGATCAAACACTCTTGAATGTCTGTTGATTTTATAGGTAAATAAGCCTTCGCGGGCACTGATTCTATCCCAAATGTAATCGATATTTGTGTTGACTTTCTCTACTCGACCACGGTATTTTTGAGCACGGATTGCAATATCCATCGCTTCATCCACCGCTTTGGTAAGTCTGTTCTTTATGATCGCAGGTATTTTAGCATGCTGTTTCTTGATATCGATATTCCACAAATCATCAAGTGTATTAGGTATGTCCACCCGTATCCTTGCATGTTTTGTTAATTCCCCCTTTGGCCGACCGAACCATGTACCCCAAATAATTAAGCGTTCATTCCGGTAAATATAGAAACCCTGTTTTGTCCTGTAATCTTCTACTCCTCCAATTTTCCGCATATCCTCTTTGCTCATATCTTTTTGGAATGGCAGGATATACGGGACAGCAGTTACATGTCGCTCAATTCCGTTACTGTCGGGGATGGCAATGTCAATCATTCGTCTCTGAGTGGTTTTTTTATGTGTCTCAAGGAACGGATCAAGCCCTGAAAGAGTATGCTGGTTGATTTTCATTTGGATACGAGGCGCTTTCTCACCTGAGCGCTTATTCAAATACCGATGAAAAATGAGTGACAGGAAATCCGATGTTACTTCTTCGAGTCTTTGGAGTTCACTGAACACGCCAGATACACCGATGTCTTTGGCGATCAAATCGAAATCTTCCCAGATAACAATGGTACCGGATTCTTTATCGTCAAGCCAATGACTGTTTCGAAGATTCTTAATTTCACGGTCTGAACATTCAAGAATTTTCCAATCATGGGCTTGTTCAACAGTATCCAAATCCCAAATAAAGGCAGACTTCTTTCCAGCTTTTTTGCTGATAACGGTCAGTTTTCGGCACTGGGACAAAGAAGCAGATTTCAGGCCAAGACCAAACCGACCCAAATCTGATTCGGACCGATTTTCAGCTTTCGCTTCACTCCCGTACTTCATGGCGTCAAAAAGTTCATCGGCGGTCATTCCACAACCGTTATCAGAAATGGTTACAAAACAATCTGATGGGTTATATGGAAAGCCAATCTCAATAATCGATGCTGCAGCACTAACACTGTTATCTATGACATCAGCAATTGCAGCCTCAAAGCTATATCCCATAGCGCGCATAGATGTCATGAGTATATCGGCACTCGGACGGTTATCACGAAGCCTAGACATACGGTACCTCCTAATAACGCAGATGTATGGAAATTCAACGGTTTTGAATAATATATTATATCATTTAGCGTGAAATTTGTCGAATACGCTCTATAAATCAGAATAAACATTTTCTTACTTCCATCAGCGCAAATCCCAATATGTTCTTTCCGGGCCATTGTTGGATGTTCAGTCTTTCCGGTTCGGTCAGGCGGCAGCCGCAGGCCCAGATTTTGTCTTTGTGGGCGCATTCGACAAGCCAGGCATCGCCGGTAGCAAGAAGGGCCTGACGGAGGGCAGGATTCTGGGTGAACTTCGCAGTCAGGGCACGAAGGGCAATCAGCTGGCAGGTGCCGTCCCAAAGCTTGGGGATGAATGGGGTTACGCTTTGGCCGAGATCCTGTTGTTTTTGGGGATCGTCAGTTTGGAGGATCTTTTGTGCGGTAGCCGGGTCGTTCATCAGTTCGGCTTTGCGGTACATGATGTATTGCTCGGTGGATGTGAAATGGTGGCCATCCAGATCAAATTCCGCGGGATACCAGTTACTCAGGAAACCGTTGGGTTCGGTGGGTAAATGAAAACAGATCACGGGGACAAGGCCATGGCCGGTATCCAGCCGGTCGGTGGACGGAGTGTAAAGTGCAGTACAGGCGGATGATTGTTGCATTTGTTGTACGGTCATAAGCGGCCTCCCGGTCTGTTTTGTGTGTTCGTGGTATGGGTTATATTCTGCAATTATTGTAACGCATACACGGTCGTGCTTTCAAGGTACAGAAGTGACCCATTTTGTGCTTTGGGGATGCTTTTGTTATGAAAAAAGCCTCCGAATCATGGTTCCGAAGGTTTGGTATGGTTTGGTTTGTTTGTTTGGTTTATTGGTTTGGTTTATGGTCCTGGGTTGTGGCTTGGTTTTGTTTTTTGTGAAATCATTCGCCGGAGGACACTTGGAGGGTTACTTTGCACCCTTTGGGGACGGTGGCGCCCGGCATGGGATTCGTGATTACAATGGTGCCCTCCGGTTTATTCATGCGGATGTATATCGTTTCAATTGTCAGGCCAAGGTTCATCAGC
>JAZUFB010000194.1:0-6144 GCA_045640475.1 Clostridia bacterium | reverse complement strand
ACTGTACTGACGGAGGTCTGACATATGCAAGACGGTTTGAAAAAGATAAGCGCGATTGTCATCATCCTTTGCCTGATGGCAGCATCGCTTTGCACGGCGGAAACAACTGTCCGTCCGGCAGTCGGCGGTGCGGATATCATCGCGGGTTTCGGCAGATACACAGGAGTGCCGCTGTTCAAACGCCAGAATGTGTTTTCACCTTCGCACTCTTATGTGGGCGGTTATGCTGCGGAATTCGTTCGCGACGCGGTTCTCTTAAAGGACCTGCGATCTGAAAATATGCGCGTCGATCTGTTCATGGGCAACGGCGGCATCGGAGGTGCCCTCGGAACGGGTGACAGTGAGAATCCGACCATGGCCTTTATGGCGCTGGATGCGTCCTTAAAACAATTCTACAAAAACGGCTGCCTGCCGTATCTTGTCTATTTTGCTACGCCCAATGCGCTGTATGACAAGCAGCGTGCCTACAGCAGCTACTGGAAATATCCGCCGAAGGATATGGAAAAGTGGGGTGAGATCTGCGGTGATATCGCATCTCACTATGCCGACAAGAGCTGGCCTCTTGCGGCGAATGAAATATGGAATGAACCGGACTGGTTTGATGCAAGCACCAATTCCATGGCCTTCTACGGAGGCACATGGGAAGAATATCTGGAAATATATAAATTTGCCGCGCAGGGGATACGGAAGGCGAATCCTTACGCTACTGTCGGCGGCTTATCTCTTGCCACCTTCTCGAATGCGGTCGAAGACGGCAAAGTACATCAATTTCTGAAATATGCGGAAGAGGAAAAGCTTCCTCTTGACTTTATATCCTATCACTGCTATGTTCCCGGTAATTATAAAACCTATACGATACTGGCGAACGCAGCACTCGAAAAATACGGTGAGACATTTGCTTCCACCGGTCTTCATCTCAATGAATTCAACATTTCCATGTCCGATGGCGTAACTTCGACGGAGAAAGCGGTTTCTCCCATGATGGACGCTCTGTGCTACTTTGTCGATACACCGCAGATCACGGATGTAAACTGGGCTTGCTTCCGTGTGGCAAGCGAAAAAGGGATTCAGATGATCGACAGCCGCACGGGCAAACGATTCGCAAGTTATCATCTGCTGTCATTTTTCAATGATATGCCCATTGACAGAGTGAAACTGACGACGGCCAAGGGGATTCTGGGATTTGCGTCTGTGGATGACGACAGAGCAGGCGTGATGCTCTATAACAGGACTTACAAAGAAAGAACATTCACTCTGGCGCTTGAGCGTCTGCCGTTTGATGTCTGTGACATTACGGTATATGCCATTGATGAACAGCACAGCAACTATGGCAGAAACGGCGGCAGCGATGAAGCTGATGTGATTTTCGCGGAGAACGGAGTCCGTACGGCGGGACTGCAGTATGAGATAGCGCTTCCCACAAACGGACTTGTCTATGTGAAAGTCGAAAAGAGCGGACTCAATTATGAGGCGGCTCCGGTCACGCAGCTTGTGGATGATATCGCCATAAACGGCGGAGTCGCAACGGTGCTCCGAAGGGAGTATTATTTCGAAAACCGAAAAACGACATCCTTCAGTGAATTCGATCTGGGTTCCTTTACCGCGTACGCCGGAATGGGCGATGCAAAGAAGGGACTCACCATGGGCACGGTCGTTTTGAGCAATCTTCCCGGCTCACTTGCGGCTTATCCGCAGCTTCTGAACGGTACTGATGAACCGATAAATGCGTTCCTGCTTGTACGGTTTGAAGACAGGGACGGAACGGTTTTAAGCGAGGCGTGCTATGCTGCAAACGAGGTCCCTGCCGAGCTGTGCGGACAGGCGGTCAAACTTCCGTTGACGATGGACGGGAAACTGACCATAGAGATACCTGACGATTTTGACGGCACCCTGACCATGACTTACGGATTGCTTGACGCGGAAAAAAATCAGACATTGAAAATCAAATTCGATAAGGAGCAATAAACATGAAGAGGATTATCATACCGCCGTTTATCTCCGGAGTGGAAAGAACCTGCAGCAGAGAGCTGGAACGGAAACAGGGAAACGAACCCCATGACGCGGCGAAGGAGAGCGTGAGGATCTCTTCTGATTGGCTTCTGTATGCGGACGGTGAACCCGTACCCGTTTACTCCGCGCCCGTGACGAGAGGCGGCCCTCATAGCTTTGCCCAAATCAGTTACGAAGGCGATGAACCCGTTCACTTTGAAGCAGTCCGTATCGACGGTCTCACAAGCGCCGAGATACTGCCCAAAAGCTACGGGGTTATCTGCGCGGTCGAAGGCGAAAAGGTAAAATTCGAACTGGCCCGCACGGGACATGTTACGATCCTCGTTGACGGCGGTATCGAACAGCCGCTCACAGTCTCGGTGAATCCCATCCGCGCGGAGAAAAAGCCCGAGGAAGTCAACGGCCTTTACTTCGGCCCCGGCATCCATGAAATCAATGTTTTTGACTTTGAAGACGGACAGACGATTTACCTCGCTTCGGGTGCAATCGTGATTGCGCAGCCCCATCCGCAGGACGAGGTGTGCCTGACTGCCAAAGACTGGGCAGGAAAGCCCATTTTCCGCACTTGCCTGCTCGCGTCGGGGAAAAAGAATGTCTCTGTTGAGGGTCTCGGTATTCTGGACTTTTCTCTTCTTGACTGGCATGAGCGCAGTCCGCTGGTATTCAGAAATTGTTCGAATGTGCTCGTTCGGGATGTGACATTTGTCAATGTGCCTGCCTGGACAGTACACTTTACCGGCTGTGACGGGGTAGAGGCGGACAATGTCAAGCTGTTCGGCTACCGCGAAAACAGCGACGGTATCGATATCGTCAGCACGATGAACGCGAGTATTCACGATTGCTTCATCCGCACGGGTGATGATGCGGTCGTCGTGAAGGCAATGATCAAACCTCCTGTTGTCGGCGGCAAGAACATCGACTGCCGCAGGTGCATCGTCTGGAACGATAAAGTGCGGTGCTACGGCATCTGTGCGGAATCCGTCAACGACATCAGCGATGTGTTCTTTACGGATTGTGATGTCATCCGCAGCTATGCGGACTGGACGCTGGAACTGGGCTCGCTGGTGGTCTATATCTGCGACAAGGCACTGGTCAAAAATGTGGTGTTCGACGATATCCGAATTGAGCATGAATGCCACCTTGCAACCAATGTCATGGTGACAAAAGATTTCTGGTCGAAGGATGTGGAGGCGGGCAATATCCGCGATGTGGTGTTCCGCAACATTCAGGTGACTCCCGAAATCGGTTCTCATATCGCCGGCTATGGGCCGGAAAATACCGTCCGGGGGGTGCGCTATGAGAACTATGTGATGAACGGGAAAAAGGCAAAGACCATTGACGATGTGAAAATCGATATCGGTGATTATGCCGATGGTATTGAAGTAGTTGAGTAAGCCGTGTTGGCGGAATGCAGCTATACATAGACAGCAGTATCGGAGAGAATTATGAAGACGAATGAAATACAGATCAGAGATCCCTTCATCTTGACACATGACGGATATTACTACCTTTACGGCACTACGGATAAAAACGCGTGGACCGGCGGAAGCGGCTTTGAGGCATATAAAGGAACCGACCTTGAGAACTGGGAGCCTCTGGGCAATGTCTTCGACCGTCCGCAGGGATATTGGGGCAAAGTGAACTTCTGGGCGCCCGAGGTGCATGAGTACAAGGGCAAATTCTTCATGTTCGCATCCTTCAAGGATGAAGATGTTTGCCGCGGCACTGCTGTGCTGAAGGCGGACTGCCCGGAAGGACCTTTTCGTCCGTGGAGTGAGCGCGCGCTTACGCCGAAACAGTGGGAATGCCTTGACGGAACGCTGTATGTGGAAAACGGAACGCCCTACCTCGTGTTTTGCCATGAATGGGTGCAGGTCGGAGACGGCGAAATCCTTGCCATGCCGTTGACCGATGATCTCTCTGCACCCGCGGGCGAGCCGGTGCTTCTGTTCCATGCGTCCGATGCGAAGGGATGGATAAGGTCCATGTCGGATCGCGGTTGGGAGAAGGCCTATGTGACGGATGGTCCCAATCTGTACCGTACGCAGGACGGTATCCTGCTTCTTCTGTGGAGTTCCTTCTGTGAGACCGGTTACGCGATTTCTGCCGCAAGGAGCGAGAGCGGTTCAGTCCTCGGCCCGTGGACACAGGAGGAAACACCGCTGTTCGGAAAAGACGGCGGTCACGGAATGATTTTTACTGCCTTTGACGGACAGAAATACCTCACGATCCACACACCCAACACGACGCCGCTGGAACGCGCGATATTTGTACCCGTGACAGAATCAGACGGTAAGCTCTATATAGGTTGAAAAGCAAGTACATTTTGCGACAAATACCTTAAAAGCCGGATGAGCATGCTTTTTCGTACGATTATTCAAAATGGAGCATGGTTTGCATATGGTTGAATTCAATAATGAGCGCACATATCTGAGAGAACTCGCAAAGCGTTATTTGGAGATAGCAAATCTGCCGGTTATGAAAGAACGCGAAGCGCTCTGGTACAGGCACAATGCTTGTGAGGCGGAACGCCCTATTGTAGTGATGGAAATGGGCACATTTGAGGGAGATATCCTTCCCCGGCACAAATGTACCTCTCCATATGGTCAGCGCATGGAATACACCCTTCTGCGAGCAATACTAAATCATGAGTTGATCGATGATGACAAGGTGGTTTCTCCGGTATTTGAAGTGCCGCTGGATATTTCCATTATCCCATTCGGTCTGGAGATGAGCCGAACTTTTGCAACAGATTCAAAAGGACAGCGTCTTGGATATAAGGATGTACATCCTATTAATGATCTGGAAGAGGATTTTGAGAAACTTGGCGCTTCGGTATGCCGTTTCGATGCAGAAGCCACACGGGCATATAAACAGTTTGTGCTGGATACTCTGGGTGATTTAATGCCGGTAGAGGAAACCAATCATTCTATGGATTGGTTTTTCACCATTTCGCAGCATGTGATAAACCTTATGGGTATGGAAGCACTGATGTACGCCCTGTATGATGTTCCGGATATGGTGCAAAAATTATATCATTTTATCGCAGATGATATGATATCCGTGTTGGATTGGCAGGAATCAAATGGTCTTTTGCGCCTTAACACAGGCAATCATTATGCAGGCTCGGGCAGCTACGGCTTTACGAACGAATTGCCGAAGGGTAATCCTGTAACGCGTAATATGATCTGGGGCAATTTGAATTCTCAGGAAACGGTGAGCATATCGCCTGCGATGTTCCGTGAATTTATCTATCCGGCTTATGCGAAGGTCGCAGAACAGTTTGCGCTGACCTATTATGGATGCTGTGAACCGGTCCATACCATCTGGGAGGATATCAGAAATCTGCCTCATCTGCGTAAAGTATCCATATCCCCATGGTGTGACGAATCTTTCATAGGTGAAGTGCTGCAGGGAGGAAAGGTGATATATTCCAGAAAGCCCAGTCCCAACTTTATTGGTGTTGGTTCAGATTTGGATGAGGATGCCTATACAAAGCATATTGATCAGACTTTGAAATGTGCAAAGGGCTGTGAACTGGAGATTATCCACCGTGATATCTATACTCTTTCCGGTAACACCGCAAAGGCAGGCAGAGCGGTGCAGATAATTCGCAAGGAGATCGACCGCCTCTGGTAATTAGCGCTGTTAATATGTATTAATTTGATGGTTGACACATTATTATGAGAAGATGCGTAAAGTGTTTCTTCTGATCTGAACATGTTAATGAAGCCCGTGAATCACACTGTGATATCGCATATATTAGCACGTAAAGTACGGAATGAAACGTAAGAGAAGTCCGGGACAAAGGAGAAAGGCCATGAACAAGCGCCCCTACATTTACGACGAAGATGCAAAACTTTTCTCTCTCCGTGATCCGATGATCCTGCTTGACGGGGATACCTATTATCTTACCGGAACACAGCCGCCCTATTGGGAAGGAATAAATGATGGCGTGCACCTTTGGTCGTCGCCCGATCTCGAACATTGGACGGATTGCGGCAATATCCTCAAACGCACTGATCTTCCGGAAAGTTTCTGGGGTATTGATCGTTTTTGGGCCCCCGAACTGTTCAAAACAAAGGACAATCAATATGTTCTGTCATTCAATGCCTGTAATTATACCGAAAAATG
>JAZUFB010000193.1:0-5659 GCA_045640475.1 Clostridia bacterium | reverse complement strand
ATTCCTTTGATGCTGACACCTTCGACATCAGCACCTTCAACGGCGGCGTGGGCTTCAAGCAGTTCGACGATTATCCCGCCATCTCCATCGGCCTGAGCGCTGGTGACGTAGACGCCTTCTGCGTAGACAAGTCCATTCTGGCCAACTATAAGACCTCTGACCGCAGCTTTATCGCTGACAGCTTTTCTCCCCAGGACTACGGCGTGGCCACCAAGAAGGGTTCCGAGCTGTCCGTCAAGGTGGAAGAGCTGATCCTGACCTGGCTGGGAGATGGTACCATCGCCGGTCTGATCGAAGAGTGGGGCCTGTAATCCCATCTGTCTCCCCGGGCGTGTAGTTCTGCTGCACGCCCTTTCCCTGTTTCATATTGAGCATAGGTGGTGTTGATCCATGGAGACCATATTTGACGTATCCTGTTGGGAGATCGTATGGAAATACCGTGCGACCTTTGTCAACGGATTTTTGAATACGTTGATGACAGCCGCAGTTGGTCTGGTCATTGCAATCATCATTGGCGTGATTGTCGGCTTATTCTCCACAGGTGAGAGCAAATTTCTCCGTGTTATCGCCAGAATCTATGTGGAGTTCTTTCAGAATACGCCGGTCATTCTTCAGGTGTGCTTTCTGTATTATGCCCTGGCATATTCCGGCCTCAGAGTATCTGTGGTTACGGTCGGCATTATCGCACTGGGCATCTACACCGGTGCCTACATGGCGGAAGTCATCCGTGCCGGCATCACCGCGATCCCTGTCGGTCAGTTTGATGCGGCGCTTTCCCAGGGCTTTGACCGGCTTCACACCATGCGGCTCATCATTCTTCCCCAGACCATCAAGATCATCCTGCCTCCCATGGTCAATCAGATGGGCAATCTGATTAAGAACACCTCCTGCCTATTCATCATCGGCGGTGCTGATCTGATCGCCACCACCTATAATTTTGTGACCGGTGAAACAACCGGCGGCGCCTATGGTCCCGCCTATCTGGTGGGCGGACTGCTCTTCTTCTGCATGTGTTATCCCCTGTCGCTGATCGCCGGAAAGTGGGAGCAAAAGCTGAAGCAGCAGGACACTGCAAACGCAGCCATTGACGGAAAGGAGGCAACCTGATGAACGATTTTATGACACAGCTGCAGGGCAGCATCCAGATGATCGCCAATCAGGACGTGCAATTGTACCTGCTCAAAGGCGCAGCCTTCACCGTCGGCATCTCCTTCATCACCATTATGGTCAGTGTGCTACTTGGTTCCCTTCTTGCGCTGATCCGCAATTACTGCACCTCCGGTCCCGCCCGCATTCTTCGCAGGATCGCCGTGATCTACATCGAGCTGTTCCGCAATACGCCGCTGATGCTGTGGGTGTTCGCCGGATTTGTTCTGTGTCCTGCGCCTGAATTCAACAAAGCTTTCGCCACTGCACTTGGCTTTTCCTCGGTGGTCGCTGTCAAGACCCTGTTCAAGGCCATTGTCTCTCTGACGCTGTTTACCTCTGCGATCATGGCAGAGATCATACGCGGCGGTTTGAACGCCATCCCTCGCGGACAGTTTGAGGCAGCCTATTCCCAGGGCTTCGGGGTGATGCACACCATGACCCATATCGTACTGCCCCAGGCTTATCGCCATGTGGTGCCCACGCTGCTCAGCCAGATGATCACCACCATCAAGGACTCCAGCTATATGGCTAGTCTTGTCACCGTCGAGCTGATGGGCTGTACCAAGCTGTTGATTTCCAAAGCCAACAGCTATAACGGTACATGGGTGGATCGCTTTGATCGCGGCACGATCCATGTCACCGACGTGTTTGTGCTGTTCGGCGTTGCTTTTCTGATTTACTTTATCATCAACTTCTGTCTGTCCTGTACGGTGCGGTACATGAAGAACAGGAAGCAGCAGGCAGCCATGTGATATATGCAACCGTTCAGATAAATACAAGGTTGAGGAAATGATCTGGAACGAAATCATCGGCAACAAAAAATGGCTGCCTCTGTGAAATCACACAGGGACAGCCTTTTATATGCAAAGGCTGTTGCAACCGGTATTATTTGAGAAGGTCCGACAGTCTATATACATCATTTTTTGCCAATTTCATGAAAGGTTCCTCCTTACACCAGGGAGCGCATCAGGCTCTTCTTCAGTTTGATGTAAGCATCATATGCGGGTGTTGTTCCTTCAAAGAAACCGCTTTCGTAAGCTTCGCTCTTCTTGATATCGTTTCTTTTCAGGATATTGCTGAGATTATCTACCGTAATGCCATTCCTGTTCCTGATGATATGAATACCGTCGTTGCGTTCATATTCATCCAACAGCTTCGGATAATGCGTTGTAAAAATCAATGTTCCGCCATTCGGATTAACCCTGGTATTCATAAAGAAGCGCATAAGTGTTGCAACGATTTCACGGTTGAAGTGGTTTTCTATCTCGTCAATGATCAGATATCCGCCATTTTCGAGAGTATTCTTTGCCATGGTAAATACGCTGATGCCTTTGATGGTACCGGAGGACAGATAGTGTTCCAGTTCCGCGGGAGAATGTAGAAGGATCTCTTCTCTGCCGATAAACTTCAGATGTATCAGCATTTTCGCGTTCTGCTGTTCGAAGGATAGTGTCTCCACCGTCGGATCCAGGAATGCAATGATCTCTGCAGGAATCTCTTCGGTAAAGGGCAGGACATTCATATTGGTCAGTGCCAGCAGGCTGGAAACATCCACAGTATCCTGTTCTTTTTTATTATGTGCAATGATGATGCTTACATCGTCAGGCAAAAAAGCTTCATCCGTTTGACGAAAAGCAACCGGGTTCAGATCAGAAAAGTCAGCCACATTCTTCTTCAGGATCTTTGTATCGGCGGACTTCTCCCACAATCTTTCGGCTGTTATGATATAGCGCGTTTCTCCGGTTTTGCTCTTTCTCGATGCGATCTCGGTTTCAAGACAACAGATCTTACCAAGTTTGCTGCAGAACACCAGATTCAAAACTGATTTTGGGGTATCACCAAGAATGTCTCGTCCTTCAATGTGATTAATGGGTTCGTTGCCAAGGATGCCCAAGGCCAACAGCACAACCTTCAAAACGGATGTCTTTCCTGAAGCATTGATGCCGATAAACGCATTAGCGCAATGCGCATAGATGCCGGCACACAGACGGAACAATGTCTCCTTATCGGCTTCATTCACACGCTGCTGTGCATAGAAGTTCAGCTCAAGCGTAGTTGGAAACAACGGAATTCCCTGTGCTGTGATACGAAGCAGCTTCACGATTCTCCACCTCTTGTTAAAAACGGATTTTCTGTTTTTAGTCATTTCATAATGCAGTCTTTTTCCTTTTCTCTCTGATGATTGAGCGGCCCAGAAGGCATAACTGCTTCATTTCGGTCAACGGGTTCTCGGAAAAGGAAAACAAATGCGAATACCGCCTCAGCGATTATCTGTATTTTGATCATAGCAGATTTTTTGGGTAATAGAGTAGCAAGCAAGGCCCATTTAGCCAAATGTGCAGTTTTGCTTGTTGGTGGCACAGCCCCCAAGCCCCGTTAATGCAGAGATGACTCTGCGGATAAATTGGAAAACGAGGATAATCTAAAAACTGGTTTTTCACATTTTGGATAAATTGAAACTGGATCCATAAGAAAAAAGCCAATGATAATTGAAGTGCATGGATGAAAATGGTTGTGTTTTCGGACTCGCTTGGCATTGAAAGGAACGGCTCTCTTCAGGCAATCACTGTCCAGACCTTTCCCCGGGGCGAAGGCAGCGGGATTCACACAGTATGGAACTTTGATGACCAAAGTCCTCTGATCTTCGGACGCAGCTGCTTCTATCTCGGTAACGAACGGGATGTGATTTGGTGCGGAAACCATCAATGGAGCCTTAATTACGCTATCGACTGGAGCGCCGTCCCTACTTCGGTAGACGAAGCAAAACGTGGTTTCCGC
Source organism: Clostridia bacterium (assembly GCA_045640475.1). Lineage (GTDB taxonomy): Bacteria > Bacillota > Clostridia > Christensenellales > Aristaeellaceae > Aristaeella. The sequence continues at coordinate 1,732 of JAZUFB010000193.1, read as the reverse complement.
AGCGAGGAATATGCGGTGGTGAATAACCCGAACCCGCAGGATCGCCTCCATCTGCGTGAAAAGCCCGATAAGGGGAGCAAATCCCTCGGCAAGTATTACAACGGTACGCCGGTACATGTCAGCGAGATCCGCGGCGATTGGGCCTGCGTGTATGTAGGCGACCAGGTAGGCTGGATGATGAAAAAGTATCTGACTTTCGGTCAGATTGATCAGCCGCTCCGGTGCGATACATCCGCCATGTCGCAGCTGATGGCAAGGAGCGAATACGAATTGTGCGTTTATCCCTGGCCGGAAACATATGACAGCAACGCGCTTTATGTGAACGCATTTTCCGATTCGTCCTATCAGAATATGAAAATCATCGGCTTAATCGGAGATGAATGGTATCATGTCTGGTTCCCGGAAAATGATGAATATGGGTTTGTGAAGCAGAATGACCTCTGGCCGGGGAATGGGTGATTCACTGATCATACATAAGATAACTCCCTTCTCTTGTGCTGATATGTTTTCCCCTGAAGGAGACATTGGACATCCCAAAAAGTATTCCCTGAGAAATTCTTTGGAGTTGACAGACAATAAAGTGGGGAGCAGCACCGTTGTGATGCTGCTCCTTGTTTGTGAAGGTAATGCTGCCACCTGCTGGTCACATGTTTTCGATGGCACTATTCATTTGGTCGATGAGGTAATCGTCAAAGCAGGCGTAGTCCTCTTTAATGTAGCCGCTGAAGTCCCAGGATACGATCTTCTCCGTGTTGCAATCAATACAGGTGAGCCATTCATCTACATTTTCGATTGCAACGAGATTATCGGGCAAATCTTCATTGCGGTAATCCATCGTGGTGTCAACGAAGATCATCTTACCGGTAAGACCGACGCCCATCACCTCAATGCCACCGATTCCACCATGGCCAAACATCTGCAAGAAAGCGATATACTGCTGGGGCAGCTTCACACTGAGCTTTTTCTCTGCATCCGCGATCATTTTGTCAGTGACCTTGGCATGGGTAAAGTCGCCAGGCTCTTCGTACTTCTTAATCGTTTCGATAATCTGATTGTTCATCGTTTAACCCCTTTCTGATATTGCTGAGCACGCCACTTCCAGTACGCGCGTTTGAAGTTCCTATACTGACTATCCAACAGTTTATCATTGCGAAAACTTTCGCCCGTGCCTCGCAACCCATGAAGGATTTTCTTGTATTCCTGATGAGTTGTTTCGTGAATTTCCGCCATAGGTCCTGCTTCCTTTTGCAGTATGTGGTGCAACTCCAATGGTTTTCCATCGCGTCCGTAAGGAGCATTACCCCTAAGCATTCTTTGCAGATTGCTTTGCCCCGTCTCCTTGTCGACGTAGCTGAAATCAATGTCATTCCGCTGATACACACGTCGACTAACATCACGACTGACGCCGTTAACATTCACCGTCCCTTTGAACTGGACGGGAGTGAAAATGCGATCCTTTATTTGTGAACCTCTTGTATTCCCGAACCCACCATGGAAACCAGCTCCCATTATTCCACCCCCTTGTGGGTTGTGGCGAAGTCGCTATCAAAGCAGACTACCTGGATGCCCTTGTTTGCACAGCAATCGAGAATATACGAAGGTGCACTTCCATATACCACAACAGCAGAAGGATGGAGCATCTCCAGAATGACCTTTAGACCAGCGACAAACAGTTCTCTATCTGAACGGTTTTTGAGGGTTCCGTGTGTCCCGATGGCAATGGTACTATGCG
>JAZUFB010000192.1:0-13083 GCA_045640475.1 Clostridia bacterium | reverse complement strand
GCGCTCTATCCCTTCGGCTACGGCCTTTCCTACACCGAGTTTGTGTATTCCGATGCCGAGTATGATGCCGAGAAGAACGGTGTCTCCGTGAAAATCAAGAACGTCGGTACCCGTGACGCCGAAGAGGTGGCCGAGGTCTACATGAAGCCCCTCGAGTTCTCCTCCCATGGTCTCAACTGGTCCCTGTGCTCCTTCGGCCGTGTGGCGCTTGCCTCCGGCGAGGAAAAGCGCGTGTTCCTGCCTCTGACCGCCCGTGCCTTCGAGTGCGTCACCGATGATGGATGCCGCATCAAGGCAGGCTGCCGCTTTCGCTTGTATGTCGGCGGCAGCCAGCCCGATGCCGTGAGCGTATTACTGACGGGGAAAACGCCGATCACACTGGATATAATTCTCTGAGCGGAAACTGAATAGTGCGTATGCTGCTTGCGTTCTTATTTGAAATGGTATGGACCGCCGGTTTCATCATTATGGATGATGCTAAATCGGTGGTTCTTTGTGAATGTTTTTATGGTTATCCTCAAAGGAAAGGTGTTTGAAAATTGGACGATTTTTCTGCTAATCTGAGCATTTTTACTTTATTTCCTGAGAAAGAACGTATATAATAAAATGGATTCAGTTATGCGTTTTCGGAGGCAGATATGTGGTACAGCAATCAGTATTTTCGTCATCTCTGTGATATGCACATCGATGACTGGAACCCGGAGTTCCTGTCCCGTTTTTCACCCGAAAACTATGTGGATATGTTGGTCAAAGGTCGCTTTCAGACGGCGATGCTCTATTATCAGTCCCATGTGGGGCTCAATTATTTCCCGACGAAGGCAGGCGTGATGCACGCCGCGTTCCGTGGCAGGGAAGACCTCATGCTCCGTACGGAACAGCTGTGCCATGAAAAGAGCATCAGCGTCATGGGCTATTACAGTCTGATTTTCAACAACCGTGAAGGCGAGCGCCATCCCGACTGGCAGATGCGCTATATCGACGGACGCGATGCTGTGCAGCGGGGTAGCCGCTACCGCAAGTGCTGCCCGAACAATGTGGAGTACCGTGCGTTCGTGTTCACCCAGATTGATGAAATACTTGCTTATTTTCATCCGGAGGGAATGTTTTACGACATGCCCTACTGGCCACAGTATTGCTATTGCGATGCCTGCCGCGCGCGATGGGAAAAGGAATACGGGGGAGAGATGCCCGAGGAAGAAACGGATTCCCGCTTCCGCGAGCTGAAGGATGCCCGCATGCGCTGGATGACGGAGTTCACTAAGGCTGTAGCCGATCATACCCGTGCAATCAGGAGCAATTTGGCATTGGAGTTCAACTTCGCCTATTCCGCCAAAGCGGAGGAAGAACCCGGTATGAGTGAGGAGAACGGCCGCTGCGGTGATTTCGTCGGCGGCGATATCCACGGCAGTGTGGCACTGCAGTCCTTTACCTGTAAGTATTTCAATGCTGCGACGCGGAATCTCCCTTACGAATATATGTTCTCGCGCTGCCTGCCGAATCTGCTCAACCACACTATGCTCAAGAGTGAAGCGCGCATTCTGCAGAGCGTACTGCTGACGCTGTGCCAGCAGGGCGCAACCCTCTACATCGATGCCATTGATCCCGTGGGAACGCTCGACGAGCGCGTTTACCGCCGCTTCGGTAACGTGGCGGAAAAATGCGATAAGTACATGCCTCACGTTTCCGGGCATCTGGTTTCCGATATCGGTGTCGTTTATTTGCAGCAGTGCAAGCAGTATCCGTTGGCGAAAGGCAAAAACCACTACGGCTGTGTGCTCAATCTGGCGGAAACCTTCACCCATAAGCACATACCCTACCGCGTGGTACCCGAATGCCGCTTTGACCGGCTTGACGATTACAAAGTTCTGATCCTGCCCGAAGCCAATCACCTGAACAAAGAGTCTGCAGGCAAGCTCATTTCCTACGTGGAAAACGGGGGCATGCTCTACATGAGTGGAGCGGGTGTTCCGGAACTGATGGAGTATGCGGGCCTAACCTTCCGAGAAAACGGCAGCGACAAATACTCCTATCTCGCGCCCCGCGCCGAAACCGGAACTTTCCTTAATGAATATACCCCGAAGTATCCCCTTCCCGTAGATATGGCGCTCCCGCGTGTGACCGCTTCGATGGACAATGAAGTGCTTGCGACTCTCACCCTGCCTTATCAGAGCGATGTGCCCGGCCGCTTTTCTTCCATCCATTCGAATCCTCCGGGATGCGGGACAGACTACGCTGCTCTTACCGTCGTTTCCCGCGGGAAGGGAAAGATCCTCTGGTGCGTGGCGCCCATTGAGGGCTATGAGGAATACGATTACCGCCGTATTTTCACGGAACTCATGGATAAATACCTGCCCACGCAACTCTGCTATGGAACCGATTGCCCCGAAGACGTTGAGCTGGTGCTGTTAAAAGATGAGCAGAAAAAGAAACTGCGCTTAAGCTGTATAGATGTATCCGATCTCGATGAATACCGCACAATCGCGTCCTTTACCGTATCTGTGAGACTTAAGGAAAAGATTGCTTCCGTTATCCGAATCGGCGGTGAAAAAGTTCCCTTCACACAAAAAGACGGACGCCTCTGCTTTACAGCGCATCCGCTGACTCTGTTCGATATGTACGAAATGGATTTTGAATAACTATATCTTGAACCGCTGCCTGTATTCGCTGGGAGTCATCCCGGCGAATTTTTTAAACACTTTGCAGAAATAGTTGCTGTCCGGAAACCCGACCTCATCCGCAAGGCAGTCGATGGTGATTTCTTCATTGCGCAGCTTTTCCCGTGCTGCACTGATTTTCACCTGATTGATATACTCGGAGATTCCCATACCGAAATATTTTTTAGAGAGAGTAAACAGCGTGGAACGCGAAACGGAAAGATAGGCGCATAGATCAGCGCTGGATATGTGCATGGACAGATTCCGTTTGATGAACTCTGTGATTGCGTAAGCCATGTGTTCCTTTTCCCTGCCGAAAATATCTTTGGTCTGGATGTAGGTCGTACACATGATCAGCATCCGGGACATGGCTTCCACGCGCGGGCGACTGACTGGTTTTACCTGTGTGAGCGTTTTAAGCAGATGCTCACGGTCGATCTCCACATCCAGATTGCGGATGATCTGCTTTGTGTTCGTATTTTGGGGATCATCCGTCAACTGACCGAACATCAGATAGCCCAGCACTGATCCGTCTTTCACAATGGGCGCTGCCGTCTCCGCCAGACCCATGTGGCACTTGTATACGTAAGGCATACGCGTTTTGTCGCAGACCTCCAATGCCGTGCGGTCATGCTGGAGGCAGCGGCGCTTGAGCTCTTTGCTCGTGCGGATATAGGTGCAGAATTCGCATAGATCCTTAGGATAAGCAGCAATCAGTTTCTTTTCGCTGTCATAGATACTGAGCATCGTATCGAACAGTTCATAGAAATCTCTGGCCAGATTCACCAGTTCTGTATAAAGTCCGTCGGGCATAGGCGATACCTCCTGAAATGTATCTGTTGCCAGTATACACGATTATTGTTCTTCAGACAAGGTGTATGTCCGAGTTTTCAAGAATTTTGTCTAAATTTTGCACAAAATTTCTGATTATCAAAGCAATATTGCATTTAAAACTGCACAGGAATGGTTATAATTATGTTATAGATCATACATTGGAAAAAGTGACGTGATCCTCATATTTTGCCTTTTTCCGCCGCGACGAGCTGATTCCGGGAGGACAATATGGTTCAGACACGCAGCATGAGTCGAATTAGGAAGACATGTACCGAAGCCGCAAAACACTGGCGGTTGTATGTGTTTCTGCTGGTCCCGCTGATTTATCTGATTACATTTAAATATGTACCCATGGTCGGTCTGCAGATTGCCTTCCGCGATTTTAAGGCGAATCTCGGCATGAGCGGCAGCAAGTGGGTGGGTCTCAAGCACTTTGGTAAGTTCATCGATTCTTTCTATTTCAGCCGTATCCTGCGCAATAATGTATTGCTGTCCCTGTACGGTACCTTCTCCGGTTTCGCTATTTCCATCATTTTTGCGTTGGAACTCAACAGCGTTATTTCCAAACGTTTCCGATCCGTGATCGAGAATATCACCTATATACCGCACTTTATTTCCGCAGTTGTCATGGTCGGTATCATCCGTCAGGTTTTGGATGTCCACAGTGGTCTTTTTGCTACATTGTGGACAGCGTTTGTAGGTACGGATGTGCCCAACCTCATGGAATCGCCCACCCTCTTTCCACATCTTTACGTCTGGTCCGGTATCTGGCAGAGTACCGGCTGGAGCTCCATCATCTACGTAGCTGCGCTCTCTGACGTCAATCCCGAGCTGCATGAGGCGGCGGAGCTGGACGGAGCAGGGCGCTTCTCCCGCTTGATCCATATTGACCTCCCCGCCATCGTGCCCACCATTACCATCACGCTGATCCTCGCCTGCGGAAAAATTATGGAAATCGGCTTTGATAAGATTTACCTCATGCAGAACAGCATGAATCTGGAGACCAGTGAGGTTTTTTCCACCTATGTCTATAAGGTCGGTTTGGGTTCCGGCGGCGATTTCTCCTACGGTGCCGCCATTGGTCTGCTCCAGTCCGTGACCAACCTCATACTGATACTCTTTGTCAACAAGATTGGCGACAGGATCAACGGCAACAGTCTTTGGTAGAGGTGAGCGTATGAAAAAGAAAAATACCGCCATCCGCATGTCTGCCGGAGACAAGGTCTACTACGTTATCGTTTACACGCTGCTGGGTTTGTTCGGTCTCATCGTGCTCATTCCTCTCATCAACATCGTATCCAGTTCGTTTTCCAGCTCCGAGGCCGTTACAAACGGCCGCGTGACCCTGCTGCCTGTGGATTTCAGCGTACGCGGATATACTGCCGTGTTTGAATACAAAGGCATTTGGCGCGCATACGGCTACACAATCTTCTACACCGTAGTCGGCACCTTCATCAACATCTCCATGACGATGATCGCTGCCTACCCGCTGGCTTCACGCACGCTCCCGTTCCGCGGCTTTATTATGAAGCTATTCACCTTCACGATGCTGTTCAGCGGCGGCATGATCCCCGTTTATATCAACATCATGAATCTGGGTATCAACAACACGGTCTTCGCGATCCTGCTTCCCGGCGCAATCGGCACCTACAACATGATCATCGCCCGCACCTTCATTCGCGGCATTCCTGCAGAACTGGAGGAGGCGGCTTCCATCGACGGCTGCAACGAGACGCAGTACTTCTTCTCTATGGTGCTGCCGCTTTCCAAAACAGTCATGTCCGTGCTGACGCTGTACTACGCCGTGGGACACTGGAACGACTATATGTCTGCGTTCCTGTATCTGAATGACCGCGATAAGTATCCTCTGCAGATGCTGCTGCGTGAGATCCTCATTGCCAATTCCATCTCTCTGGATGCCATGGTGGATACGGAGACTATGAAGGCCATGTACGGCATGAGCGATTTGCTCCGCTATTCGCTCATCATCGTTTCCTGCGTGCCCGTGTTGGTCATGTATCCCTTCGTGAAGAAGTTCTTCCTGAAGGGCGTTATGCTCGGTTCCGTCAAAGGTTAATAATCAGCGCCATCCTCCGCTATAGCGCGGCGGAAGATCGCGTTTGAATAAATGAAAAAGGAGTGCACCACACAATGAAGAAAGTTCTTGCTCTGTTTCTGTGCCTGTCTCTCGTTCTTTCTCTCGGCTGCGCATTAGCCGAAGAAGAAACCAAGACGCTCACGATCCTGCTTGAGCCCAGCCCCTACGTCATCGACTACGAGACCAACCTGCTCACCAAGATGATCGAAGAAAAGTTCAACGTGAATCTGGACTTCGTTTATCTGCCCACCACCAATGCCGGCGACAAGCTCGCTCTGATGATCAACTCCGGCGAGACCCTGCCCGACATCGTCAACTTCAAGCTCTCCAAGGGCGAAGCCACCGATTACGCTGTGAACGGCGCCTTCCTGCCCCTGAATGACTACATCGAGGACATTTCCGTCAACATGAAGCGCTATGATGAAATGTATCCCGGTTATGGCATCCTGTCCTCCATCACTTCCTACGACGGAAACATCTACACAATCCCCAGCTACTCCGATAACCACATCTCCAACGAGCTACGCTATAAGTGCTGGATCAATCAGGATTGGCTGGATACACTGGGACTCGAAATGCCCACCACCACCGACGAATTCTACGATGTGCTGGTTGCCTTCAAGAATGATGACCCCAACGGCAACGGCATTGCCGATGAGATTCCCCTGGTAGGTGCCGTTTCCGCCTGGTCCGGCGATCCCACCTACTTCCTGATGAACAGCTTTGGTTTCATGACTACAGGTAACCATCTGTTTGCCGATAATGGCGAAGTCAAAGCTTCTTACACTCAGGACTTCTACCGTGAAGGTCTCGAATACATCGACAAACTCATCGAGGAAGGCCTGTTGGACAGCGCTTCCTACACCATGGATGCCAACGCCTTCAAGTCCCTGCTGAACAATCAGGGCGAAGTTATCGTCGGAGCATTCACCTACACCACCCTCGATAACCTGACCGAAGAAGACCGTCTCCTGTCCTACCGCGCAGTTCCCCCGCTCACCAGCCCTGAAGGATACATGGGTGCCGCTCTGGTGCTCGCCGAGCCCAAGCCCTACTGGTTCGTGACCAAGGATTGCTCCGATCCCGAATTGGCCTTCCTGATCGGTGATTATCTGTTCGACGAGGATATGTTCTATGCCGAGCGCATGGGTGTCGAAGGCGTCAACTACGAATATACTGATGAAACCATGGTCGGCGCATACGAAGCATTCGGTTTCCCGAGCAAGATCTACACCACCAATGATATCTGGACCGAGAACCAGAATACCCACTGGCGCTGCAGCCAGCCCTGCCTCGCCATTACCGTGCAGTACAATGGCGCCTACTACACCGAGGAAGAGTGCGCGGCGGATATCAGCAAAGCCGTGTCCAACCTGACTGCGGACGGCATCGGCGTGTATCAGACCAACCGCGCGGACGGTTCCTATCTGGTAGGTTCCCTCGCTTTCACCGCTGAGGAGACCGATGCCATCGGTACCATTTCTGCCGATCTGACCACCTTTGTCAACGAGCAGATGGTACTGTTCGCCACCGGCAAGCGCTCCTTCGATACTTGGGACGAGTACCTTGCTCAGCTCGAGGAGATCGGCCTTGAGAAGTATCTGGAAGTTGCTCAGACTGCCTACGACCGTCAGCACTAATCGCATATTCTGCTGCCCGGTGCGCTGCCGCGGATCTATCCGCGGCAGCGCAATATCATTAAGGAGATTCGTGTATGGAATTTATCAATTACGCCCACCGCGGCGCTCCGTCCTATGCACCCGAAAATACACTTGCTTCCTTCTATCTTGGATGGCAGATGGGTGCTAACGGTGTAGAGACCGATGTACAAAAGACGAAAGACGGCATGCTCGTGCTGTTTCATGATGATACGCTCAACCGCATCCTCGGCATCGACGGCGGAATCGGTGACTATTCCTATGAAGAACTCCTTTCCTTTGATTTCGGTATCCACAAGGGCATGAAGTTCAAGGGCGAAAAGATACCGACCTTTGAGGAGTTCCTCCGCCATTTCGGCTCAAAGGGCTTGCATTTCGCCATTGAGCTCAAGCAATCCGGAATTGAAAAAGACACGCTTGCGCTCATCGACCGCTATTGCGAGCGGGATCACGTCATAGTGACCAGTGGCATTTGGCAGGCGCTTGTTAATATGTACAATGTCGATCCAACGGTTCGCCTTGGCTATCTTGCCAAAGGACTGAGCGACGAAATGCTCGTACAGGCAAGGAAGGACGGCTTTTTCCAGATTTGTCCGAAGGCAGACCTGCTCACCGTTGAATGGCGGGACAAGATCCGTACAGCGGGCTTCTCTCTGCGTCCCTGGGGTATCGACTGTGAAAAAACCATGTATAATATGCTTGCTCTGCAGGTTGATGGCATGACCATCAACTTTCCCGATGTTCTTTCCCGCGCCATCCTGCATGGCGAAGTCAGATAATAATATTAATTTCGGAGGTAACTTATGACTCTTTCCGAGAAATTGTTTGCCGAGGGCAATGGCATTCTGCGCCTTGCTCCTACCTGGGTTCCCCGTGCCTTCTGCCGTCCCGGCAAGCGTATCCGCCTGCATCCCGATGATACCTACGCCAAGGGGCTGGACAAGGGCGGCATCGATGAACGCTGGTTCTCTTCCACCACTTGGGCGGAAAACGGCCCCGGCACACCCGAAGACGAAGGACTCAGCTACGTGGTCTCTGCCGACGGAACCGAGAGGGTTCTGCTGCGTGACATGGTGGACGAATTGAAGGGAGGCATCATCGGCGAGGAACTGTGGAACAAGTATCATAAGTGGCCGATGTTCTCCAAATTCTTCGATAATGCCGGTCCGCTGCCGCATCACATCCATCACAGGGACGAGCACGCTCGCCGCGTGGGAAGCGACGGCAAGCCTGAGATGTATTTCTTTCCCGCCCAGTATAATAACTATGATGCGGAATTCGGCTACACTTTCTTCGGACTGCGTCCCGAGACCACGAGAGAAGAAGTACTGCAGTGCTTGAAGGATTTCCCCAAGGGTGATAATCACCTGCTTGACCATGCGCAGGCCTACAAGATCAAACTGGATACCGGTTGGGATGTGCCTCCCGGAGTGTTGCATGCACCCGCCAGTATGTGTACCTATGAGCCTCAGTTCGCCAGCGATGTCTACGCCATGTACCAGTCCGTACTGCTCGGCGGTCACACCGTATCTGAGGATCTGCTGTGGAAGAACTGTCCCGAAGAGGAAAAGGGCAACTATGACTATTTGCTGGATGTCATCGACTGGGATGCCAACGTGGACCCCGATTTCAGCAAGCACCGCTACATGGAGCCCAAAGTGATCTGGCAGAACGAAAAGGCTGCCGAAGAATGGATTTGCTACCTCTGCGACAAGGTTTGTGCCAAACGCCTGACTGTTGCTCCCGGACAGACTGTGGTAGTTAAGGACGCGGCTGCCTATGGTATGATCCTCATTCAGGGCTACGGCAGAATGAATTCCTGGGCGCTCGAGACCCCCACGCTCATCCGTTACGGTCAGCTGACCCATGACGAATACTTTGTTTCCGAGAAGGCAGCAAAAGAGGGCGTGACCATCACGAATCTTTCCGATTGCGAACCTCTGGTCATGCTCAAGCACTTTGCGGAGAACCCGGAGCTCATTGCCTTCCGGAAGGGAGAATAACATGGTAGGAAAGAACAGTTGGTATATCCCGGACGGATTCATGAACGCTACCGCAAACGGCGGATTTAAATCCCATGAAGCGGCCTGTGTGCTCAACATGAATGCTGAGGATGCGCTCGTCACCCTGACCTTCTATTTTGAAGACCGCGAACCGCTGGAAGGATTCCGCGTGACAATTCCCGGAAAGCGCACCAAGCACATCCGATTCGACTGGATCGAAAACGAACAGGGTGAAAAGGTACCTCATGGTGTGCCTTACGCAGTGACTGTAATGAGCACCCTGCCCGTCATCGTGCAGCACAGCCGCATGGATGTCTCTCAGCCGGAAATGACACTGATGACCACTATTGCTTACGGCGAATAAGCGATTGACAAACGGATCATTTCGTTGTAAACTCAAAAAGCCCGCCTGCGCAAACGCACGCCGCGGGCTTTCTTCCTGAATGGAAAGGCGGATACATTATGCTGACGAAAAACATGAAATGGTTTACGGATGCCAAATACGGCACGTTCATTCACTGGGGACTGTATTCGATCCTCGGGGGAGAATGGAATGGGAAGCACATCCCTGACGTTTGCGAATGGATTATGAAAAACGCGCAGATACCCCTTGCTGAGTACCGCAAGCTCGCCGATTCCTTCAATCCGGTTCATTTTGATGCGGATCAATGGATGGTGGAGATCGCCTCCTACGGAAGCAAATACGTGTGCATCACGGCCAAGCATCACGATGGCTTCGCCTTGTATGACAGTAAGGTGAGCGCATACAACATCATGCACACGCCCTTCGGCCGCGATATCGTGAAGGAGCTCTCTGAGGCCTGCCGCAGGCACGGTATGAAATTCTGCGTCTATTACAGCCAGATGCAGGACTGGGAGGACCCCGACGGCAACGGGAATAATTGGGATTTTGACCCGGCGAGGAAGGATTTCAAGCGCTATTTCTACGGAAAAGTAATTCCGCAGGTGACGGAGCTGCTCACAAACTATGGTGAGATCGGTATGATCTGGTTCGACACGCCCTACGATATGCCCATCGACCTGTGCAGAGAGCTACGCGAGACGGTCAAACGTCTGCAGCCGGACTGCATCATCAACGGACGCATCGGCTACGGTCTGGGCGACTACCGCCAGATGAGCGACAACTGTATCCCCGCGCAGAAATATGATGGCCCTTGGGAGACGCCCATGACGCTCAACCACACCTGGGGATATTCCCACACGGATAAAAACTGGAAAAAGCCCGGAGATGTGCTTCTGAAGCTTGCCGATATCACGAGTAAGGGCGGAAATCTTCTGCTGAACATCGGTCCCGATGCGCAGGGCAACATTCCCGCGGAGAGCACGAAAATCCTGAAAAGCGTTGGTATGTGGCTCAAAGTGAACGGTGAAAGCATCTACGGCGCGGAGCGCACGGTGGATATGCCCTACCAGATCCCGTGGGGCGTCTGCACGATGAAGCCGGGTCATCTCTACCTGCATGTGCTCAGATACCCGCAGGATGCCCCGCAGGTGCGGCTGTTCAATGTAAAGCTTAACGTGAAGTCCGTACGCCTGCTGGCGACAGGTGAGGAGCTCAAATACATCCAGACCTACGAGCCGGCTCGCAACGAGGACCGCTTCCGCATCTTCGTACCTGAAACAGCCCCCGACCCTGTGGATACAGTCATTGACGTAAGATATGAGGGTGATATCGAGGTCGTTCCGCTGGAAATGCTGGATACGATGTACCGCTGAAAGTGATTAGAATTCAGTGGGAATACAAGCATCCAGGCCTCAGATAAAGCATGGTGCTACCACAACCTTGAGTAGTATCGATTATCATGTAAGTATCCTGAAGCAATCAAAGGATTATCTATTGGAATAGAGGGGAACGATATATGTTTGACCTAAGAGAAATGTGCAAAGATAAGGTGCTTATTTCAGCGCACCGTGGTATGTGGATGGGCAACATTCCCTGCAACACGATTATGTCCTTTAATGCCGCGCTTGCTTTTGGTGCGGATATCATCGAGCTTGATATATCCAAAAGCAGGGATGGCACGCTGTATGTGTTTCATCCGGGTACAGAGCCCCATTTTCTGCATAGTGAAAAGCTGATTGCGGATATGACGGATGCTGAAGTAAATGCCTGCAGATTACACAACTCTGATGGAACTCAAACGCAGTACTCTGTTCCGACATTTGATGCTGTACTTGAAGAGCTCAAAGGCCGCTGTGTCATAAATATCGATAAGTTCACCATGTTTCCCGAAGATATCGTAAAGACAGTGCGCCGTCATGGTATGGAACAACAGGCACTTGTAAAAACATATCAGGATGAGGCGAGCTACAAGATGGTCGAGGAGATTTGCCCGGACTTTGCGTACATGACCTTTGCCATAGATGAGGATCATGATTCTGCCATGCTCACAAAGCGCAAGCTCCACTATCTAGGAACCGAAGCACTCTTCAGAACTGCAGACAGTGAGTTTAATACACCTGAATATCATGAGAAGATGCACAAAATGAATCTCCTGACCTGGGCAAACGCCATCGTTTTCAACTATCGCATTATTCATTCCGCCGGTCATACCGATGATGTGAGCGTTATGGGTCATCCTGAAAACGGTTGGGGTTATCTTGCTGATCTGGGTTATGATATGATTCAGACAGATTGGGTACATGCTTGTATTGATTACCTTTCCAGGAACGGATATAGGAATAAATATGGACTGCATTGAAAAATCGGATATAGCACGCTTTTTTCCGGGGAACAGAGCGATGATTCACCTGCCCCCCGGAAAAATCTATTGTTGGAAACCCCGGAATAATGTGGACGTGATATTCTTCTCTCCAAGTGGATTTTGAATGCAAAAACTGGTGAACCTCACCATGATATAGTTTCTATTCGCGCGTAAATTCGGGATTTGAATGTAGGAGAAAGGCCGGAACAAAGGATGAGGCCATTAATTAGCGTTCCTACATTTTCGATGGAAAAGCAAAACTTCTCTCTCTGTGATCCGATGATCCTGCTTGACGGGGATACCTTTTATCTTACCGGAACACAGCCGCCCTATTGGGAAGGAATAAATGATGGCGTACACCTTTGGTCGTTCCCCGATCTCGAACACTGGACGGATTGCGGCAATATCCTCAAACACAAAGACTTTCCGGAAAGTTTCCGTGGCATCGATCGCTTTGGGGCTCCTGAACAATACAAAATAAAGACAATCAATATAAGGAGAACCATATTATTGTGCATGCATGAGCTTTGAAAAGTAGAGCCCCGCAGGGTTCTGTTTTTTTGATTACATATAATAAAGATTTTTACTCGAAATGCTATGTATGTACGTACCACGGAATGTACGAAAAAGGCAAATGGTTCATCAGTATAGAGCATTACCGAAGCAAAGTTTAGAGTATTAGCAGAGCATACGGAAGGAACTGTGGGCTTATTTGTCGCAAAACAAGATAAACGTTTTCTTGACAGAAACATTTTTCTGTAATAAAATTTATGTGGTAGATTGATGATTCAAAACGAATAGACGAGGTGCTAAATGGAATTTACCGAAGAACGTCTTAATCATCTGAAAGACAAACTGATCCGCAAGATGCTTTACGGCATCGAGTGCGCCAAAGAAACGAAGGGCATCCCTTATTCCGTCAAGGACGGAAAGTGGACTTGCAGAGAAATCAGCTGGTGGACCAACGGCTTCTGGGCGGCTGAAATGTGGCAGATGTTCCTGATGAGCGGGGATGAGCGCTTCCGCGAAGAAGCCATCCGCGCGGAGGAACTGATGGACGACGCCCTGCGCGACACGCCGAACCTCCATCACGATGTGGGCTTTATGTGG
>JAZUFB010000191.1:0-3690 GCA_045640475.1 Clostridia bacterium | reverse complement strand
AAAGCTGTATGCCGCCGTGCAGAAGGCTGTTGATGACGCCCGCGCCGAAGGCGCTCAGTACGTCATCGTGCTGTCCCACCTGGGCATCGAAGACACCTGCTCTCCCTGGATGAGCACCGGGCTGATCGCCAACACCAACGGCATCGATGTGCTGCTGGATGGCCACAGCCACTCCATCCTGGAACAGGAAGAAGTCAAGAACAAGGACGGCGAAGTGGTCCTGCAGGCTGCCTGCGGCACCAAGCTGGAAACCATCGGCTACTGCACCATCACCACTGATGGCAAGATCTCCACTGGCCTGTATAAGTGGCCTTTCGCGGAGAGCGCCATCAAGTTCCTGGGTCTGGAAAATGATTTCTCCGCCATCCTGGCTGAGCAGACCGACGCTGTCAACGCCAAGTTGGCTGAAGTCGTTGCTCACACCGATGTGGACCTGATCATCAAGGATCCCGAGACTGGCGTCCGTGTCATCCGTAACCTCGAAACCAACCTGGGCGACCTGGTTGCCGATGCTTACCGCGCTGCTACCGGCGCCGATGTGGCTCTGGTCAACGGCGGCGGCATCCGTGCCACCCTGCCTGCCGGCGATATCACCCTCGGCAACATTCAGGAATGCCATCCCTTCGGCAACGCCCTGTGCATGGCCGAAGCCAAGGGTCAGCAGATCCTGGACGCCCCCGAATGGACCAGCCGTGCCGTTCCCGGCGAAACCGGCGGCTTCCTGCAGGTTTCCGGCCTGACCTACGAGATCCACTCCTACATCGAGTCCACCGTGACCAGCGATGACAAGGGCAACTTCACCGGTGTCACCGGCGAATACCGTGTCAAGAACGTTATGGTGGGCGGTGAACCTCTGGATCCCGAAAAGACCTACACTGTCGCTTCCCACAACTACCTGCTGAAGAGCGGCGGCGATGGCACCTGCACCTTCGTGAATGATCCCATCCTGCTGGATGAAATCAAGCTGGACTACGAGACCGTGATCGACTACATCGTGAACGACCTCGGCGGTTCCGTCGGTGCCGAATACGAAGACATCTGGGGCCAGGACCGTATCATCATCGTTCCCGAAGCTCCCGCTGCTGAGTAATCCCTTTTGACCCTTTTACGGCCGGCCATTCGTGGCCGGCCGTTTTCATATCCATTGACAGGCGGCCTTTTTTCTGTTATCCTTACCCCATCAACTGAAAGGACAGGGTTATCGACCGATGAGAATCAACGACTGAGTACCGTCACAAGATCAAAGTCCTCGTTCCGCTTTGTCCGGGAATAGAGGCTTCGTTTCCTGTGCCGTGAAGGTCGTGTGTTCATCTTATCGTGCCCCTGTCGCGGCATATCTGTATGTTCACGCTCCTTTGCGGTACTGTCAAAGGAGTGTTTTTTCTGAATCAGAATATTCTGCTTGAGGCCATTGACCTCACAAAAAGTTATGGAGATCGGCTCCTTCTTTCCCCGGACCGGCTGACCGTCTATGAAGGTCAGCGGATCGGCCTCATCGGCGAAAACGGTGCCGGCAAATCCACCCTGCTGAAGATTCTTTCCGGTGAACAGGTTCCCGACACGGGAACGATTCACCGTTTCTGCGACATCGGCGTGATCCGCCAGACCGACTCCACCGCCGATGAGATCTCCTCCCAGATGCGTTCCCGCTATCATACGCAAGCTGCCCGTTCCCATCTGTCCGGAGGGGAGCAGACCCGTCGCCGTATTGCAGCCGCCTTTTCCCGTGGCGTCCCACTTCTTTTTGCGGATGAACCGACCACCGATCTGGACCGTGACGGTATCGTCCAGCTGGAAAAGGAACTGAAAGAATTTCAGGGAGCCATTCTTCTGGTTTCCCACGACCGTCACCTGCTGGATTCGATCTGCGATCAGATCTGGCAACTGGAGGACGGAAAGATCACCGTTTTCCCCGGAAACTACACCGCGTGGCAGGCGGAACTGCAGCAACGCCGTGAGCACCAGCAGGACGAATACGACCAATACAAAGCCGAAAAAGCCCGTCTGGAAGCCTCCGCCCAGAAGATGCTGGAGCGGAGCCAGCAGGTCCGCAAAGCCCCTTCCCGTATGGGTAACAGTGAAGCCCGTCTCCACAAGCGTGCCGCGACGGACGCCATCTTCCGGATCACTCGCGCTAAAGGCGCCCTGCAGACCCGTTTGGACCAGCTCGAAAAGAAAGAGCGCCCGCGTGATCTGCCGGACATCAGCATGAACTTTGGCAGCCAAACACCGATTGTCAGTAAGACCGCGATCTCCGGCCGTTCTGTATCCCTGAAAGCCGGGGACAGAGTCCTGCTGAACAAGTCTGATTTTGTCCTCCCGACCGACACCCGCACAGCGCTCATGGGCCCCAACGGTTGCGGCAAGACCACGCTTCTCCGGGCCATTGCGGACGAACGTGTGTTGGATGCTGAAGTGCATTTCGGCGGCCAGATCAAGCGGAATCCGGCTGTCAAGATTGGTTGGTTCGATCAGGATCATTCCGCCACTCTGGACCTGAATAAAAGTGCCTATGACAATGTCATGGCCTCGTCAGTGGCGGATCCTTCCACGGTCCGCACCACCTTCGCGCGTCTGAACCTGCGCGGCGACGATGTCTTCAAGCCGCTGAATGTCCTGTCCGGCGGTGAGCGGGCCAAGACCGCACTGGTCAAGCTGCTGGTTTCCGATATCAATGTTCTTCTGCTGGATGAGCCGACCAACCATTTGGATATCTTCACGCTGGAGGCGCTGGAGGAACTGCTCTCCTGCTACGCGGGCACACTCCTGTTCGTCAGTCATGACCGGTCTTTTGTGGAGGCAGTAGCTGACCGTCTTTTATACTTTGACGGCACAACCCTCCGTTCATTCGAAGGCACTCCGAATGAACTGGACCGTCAGCAAAACGCTGATCACGACCGGGAAGCTCTGGAGTTGGAACTCACCACCCTGCAGATGCGTTCCGCAGCCCTGATTTCCCGTATGTCCGCACCCCGGAAAGGAGACGATCCACTCAAGCTGAACGAGGAGTACGAAGCGCTTCTCGCGCGGATCCGCGAAATAAAATCACGTCAATAAAGCACGAGGGAGGTCCTGTACTATGTTCCATTTTGAGTCTTTCACCACGCCTGAGGAAGCCGGCGTATCCTCCGCCGCTTTGTTGCGGTTCATCGATGAAGCGAAAAAAGCCCGTGACACAGTCCGTTTCCATAGTGTCATTTTGCTCCGTCACGGAAAGATCGTCATGAAGATGAATGTCGCTCCCTACGACGATGTCACGCCGCATGTTCTCTTCTCCCTTAGCAAATCCTTCACTTCCGCCGCCGCGGGTTTTGCCGTGGCCGAAGGACTGATCCGCTGGGACAGCAGCGTCACAGAGATCCTGCCGGAAGAGATCCCGGAAGGTCGCGAGGAAGAACTGCGTGGCGTCACGCTCGAAGCACTTCTTTGTATGGGGTCCGGTCTCGATCCCGCATCCGATTCCCCGTCGCCTACAGAAGACGTCACCTGGGCACGTCATGTTCTCAGCCATAAACTGCTTTGGGCGCCGATGACCCACTTCCACTATAACTCCTTCGGTACCTATCTGGTCTCCTGTATGGTCCAGAAAGTCACCGGTCAGACGGTCCGCGATTATCTGATGCCACGTCTTTTTGAGCCGCTCGGTATTCAGCAACCCATGTGGGATCTTTCTCCGCAGGGCATCTGTTG
>JAZUFB010000190.1:0-6861 GCA_045640475.1 Clostridia bacterium | reverse complement strand
AGATGAAGCTGCGCTTCATTTCCTGCTCCAGATTGACGGGTATCAGTTTATCATGAATCATTGTCTGTTCCTTCCTGTTTGCAGCTCAACGGTTTTTACAGCTCAACGGTTTTTGCAGCTCAGTGGGTTTCACGTCTGTTGTCTTACACGTCCAGGTCCTTGACGAGATCGCTGTTTTCCTGAATGAAGGCCTTGCGGGGCTCGACCTGGTCGCCCATCAGCAGGGTGAAGAGACGGTCGGCTTCCATGGCATCTTCGGGGGTGATCTGCATCATCTGGCGGGTCTCCGGATTCATGGTGGTGTCCCACAACTGCTGGGCACTCATTTCACCCAGACCTTTGTAGCGCTGGATATCCGGCTTGGGATCGCGACCGATCTTGTCCAACAGTTTTTCCAGCTCGTCGTCATCGTAGACATAGGTGGAATTCTTGCCCTTTGTGACCTTGTAGAGCGGAGGCATAGCCGCGTAGACGTAGCCCTTGTCGACCAGGGGACGCATGAAACGGTAGAAGAAGGTGAGCAGCAGGATGCGGATGTGCGCGCCGTCGACATCAGCATCCGTCATGCAGACGATACGGTGGTAACGGAGCTTGCTTTCGTCGAACTGATCGCCGAAGCCGCAGCCGAAGGCAGTGATCATGGCGCGGATCTCGGCATTTTCGAGGGCACGGTCCAGACGGACCTTTTCGACATTGAGGATCTTGCCGCGCAGGGGCAGGATGGCCTGCGTCTTGCTGTCGCGGCCGCCCTTGGCACTGCCGCCGGCGGAGTCGCCCTCGACCATGAAGATCTCACACTTGGAAGGATCACGCTCGCTGCAGTCGGCCAGTTTTCCGGGCAAAGAGGCGGTTTCCAGCACGGTCTTCCTGCGGGTGGCCTCACGGGCCTTACGGGCCGCTTCACGGGCACGCTGGGCGTCTACACAGCGGGAAACGATGGCTTTGGCGACATTGGGATTCTCTTCCATGTAGGTGCTCAGCTCTTCACTGACGAGGGCATCCACAACACCGCGGACCTGACCGGAACCAAGCTTGGACTTGGTCTGGCTTTCAAACTGGGGATCCTCCATCTTGATGGAGATGATGGCCGTCAGGCTTTCGCGGACATCCTCGCCCTTGAGGTTGGGCTCCGTGTCCTTGAGGAGCTTGTAGCGACGGGCATAATCGTTGATGGCGCGAGTGACGGCGGTGTTGAAGCCGGCCAGATGGGTGCCGCCGTCGGGCGTTGCGATATTGTTGGCGAAGGAGTACACGTTTTCGGCATAGGAATCGTTGTACTGCATGGCCATTTCGACAAGGATGTTGTCGCGCATGCCCTCGGTGTAGATGGGCTCTTCAAACAGGACCTGCTTGTTCTGATTGAGGAACTTGACAAACTCCTTCAGGCCGCCTTCGAAGCAGAAGTCTTCTTCCTTGGGCTCCTCCGTGCGCTCGTCGCGGAAGACGATGCGGATGCCCTTGTTGAGGAAGGCCATTTCGCGCAGACGGTTGCGCAGGGTTTCGTATTCGAAATTGCCGGTTTCGAAGATGCCCTCGGGGTTATCTTCGCTTTTGACATCCGGCCAGAAGCGGACGGTGGTACCAGTGCGGTCAGTCGAACCGATGATCTTCAGATCGTAGAGGTATTTGCCGCGCTCGTACTCCTGCTGGTAAATATTGCCGTTCTGATAGACGGTAACGGTGAAATGACGGCTGAGGGCGTTGACGACGGAGGCACCGACCCCATGGAGACCGCCGGCCATCTTATAGCCGCCACCGCCGAATTTGCCGCCCGCGTGAAGCACAGTGAGGCAGACTTCGACAGCGGGACGGTGCATCTTGGGATGCATGCCCACGGGGAAGCCACGGCCGTCGTCCACGACGGAAAGACTGCCGTCGTTGTGGATGGTGACCACGATCTTTTTGCAATAGCCGGCCAGCGCCTCGTCCACGGCGTTATCCACGATCTCATATACCAGGTGATGGAGGCCGCGGACATCGGTGGAGCCGATGTACATACCGGGACGTTTGCGGACGGCTTCGAGACCCTCGAGTACCTGGATCTGATCCTCACCGTACTCGCCGGAAACGTTGGTCACTTTGTCCAGATTCTGATCCAATTCTTCTGCCATATTGCACCTCTGTTTTCTTGTTCGCGCGGGGAAAACGATGCGCGTGTAAACCGCCCGGAAATAGGGGCGTTTGATGTCGTCTGAATCAAGAAAAATCAACAGATTAAGACAATATTATTATAGCAGAAAAACATCCAAAAAGCAAAAGTTTTTCTTCATTATAAATGCAAAAAAAGTCTTCCTTTCCGGAAACGGGATAAGAAGACCCAAAGAAGGATAAAAATGACCGGAGCCTGTGTCGGTGAACGGCACAGGCTCCGGTGAAAGAACGGGATCGTGTCAGCGGACGGAAGCAGCGCCGGCTTCCATAGCCTGACGGTTGACGGGAAGGAGATGCTCCTTCTTGGGACCGAAGGTCATCTTCAGGGCTTCCATGGCACTGTCGATGGAAATGACCTTGGTTTTTTCGATGATTGCGCCCAGCATGACCATGTTGGCGGTGCGGCTGTTGCCCACCTGCTCGGCGATGGCGTTGCAATCCACGGGGATGGCAATGATATCGTCACGGTCGGGGGTGATATCGATCAGGGAGGAGTTGTACAGCATGATGCCGCCCTTTTCCATGGCGGGGGTGAACTTGATCATGCTGGGCTTGTTCATGATGACGGCGATCGGGATCTCGGTCACCAGGGGGCTGCCGATGGGTTCATCGGAGATGACCACAGCGCAGTTGGCTTCGCCACCGCGCATTTCGGGGCCATAGGAGGGCATCCAGGAGACGTTCATGCCATCATGCATGGCAGCCTTGGCCAGCAACTGGCCGATGAGCAGGACACCCTGCCCGCCGAAACCGGCAATCAGGAATTGAGCTTCCATGGATCACTCGACCTCCTTTTTCACGCCCAGCGGATAGTAGGGGATCATCTTTTCTTCCACCCACTTCAGGGCTTCCTGAGGCGTCATACCCCAGTTGGTGGGGCAGGCGGACAGCACTTCGACCAAAGCGAAGCCCTTGCCCTGGATCTGCATTTCAAAGGCCTTTTTGATGGCCTTCTTGGCTTCCATGATGTGCTTGACATCGTGGACGGAAACGCGGGCGATGTAGGCGGGGCCATCCAGCGTGGACAGCATCTCGCTGACACGGATGGGATAGCCGCACAGGGAGGGATCACGGCCATAGGGGCTGGTGGTGGTCACCTGACCCGGCAGGGTGGTGGGGGCCATCTGGCCGCCGGTCATGCCGTAGATCGCGTTGTTGACGAAGATAACGGTGATGTTTTCACCGCGGGTAGCCGCGTGGGTGATCTCGGCGGCACCGATGGAGGCCAGGTCGCCATCACCCTGATAGGTGAAGACGATGTTGTTCGGGTTCACACGCTTGCAACCGGTGGCAACAGCGGGCGCGCGGCCATGGGCGGCTTCCATCATGTCACAGTTGAAATAGTCATAGGCAAACACGGCGCAACCGACAGGCGCGATACCAACGGTGCGATCCTGCACGCCCAGTTCGTCCAACGCTTCGGCCACCAGACGGTGGATGATGCCATGGGTGCAACCGGGGCAATAGTGGAGGGGTTTATCGGTCAGAAGTTTGGTTTTCTCATATACGACTGCCATAATTATTTACCCTCCTTTTCCATGTTTTTCGCCATATTTTCGACTTCGGTGATGATCTCACGCACGGTGGGCACGATACCGCCGGTGCGGCCGAAGAACTGAACCGGTTTCTTGCCTTCCACAGCCAGCTTGACATCGTCCACCATCTGGCCCATGCTCATTTCAACGGTCAGGAAGGCTTTGGCGTGCTCGGCCGCCTTCGCGATGGGCGCGGAGGGGAAGGGCCACAGGGTGATGGGACGGATCAGACCGGCCTTGATGCCTTCTTCACGCAGCTTGCGCATGGCACTGCGGGCGATACGGGCAGTGGTGCCATAGGCGACGAGAACAAAATCGGCGTCTTCGGTCATTTCTTCCTGCCAGCGGCATTCGGTCTGCTCCATCACAGCGTACTTCGCATACAGCTTGTTGACATGCTTTTCCAGCACGGCTGGATCGATATAGAGGCTATTGATGATCGCACGCTCACGGCCGCAATCGGGAGACCAGCCGGTGGCGGCCCAGGTCTTTTCGGGCAGATCGGCTGGCTTCTGATAATCGGGCATCTCAACGGGCTCCATCATCTGGCCGATCAGACCGTCGCCCATGACGAGCACGGGATTGCGATACTTGTCCGCCAGATCGAAAGCTTTCTGGGTCAGCTCAACGGCTTCCTGAACGGAAGAGGGAGCCAGCACCAGCATACGGTAGTCACCGTGTCCGCCGCCGCGGGTGGACTGATAGTAGTCACTCTGCGCGGGCTGGATGGAACCCAGACCGGGGCCACCGCGGACCATGTTGACGATGACACAGGGCAGCTCGGCACCGACGATGTAGCTGATGCCTTCCTGCTTGAGGGAGATTCCGGGAGAAGAAGAGGAAGTCATGACACGGGCACCGGCACCGGCCGCACCGTAGACCATGTTGATAGCGGCAACTTCACTTTCCGCCTGAAGGAAACATCCGCCCTCGATCTTGGGCAGACGCTTGGACATATATTCGGGGATCTGGTTCTGGGGAGTGATGGGATAGCCGAAGAAGAAGCGGCATCCGGCCTGAATAGCGGCTTCGGCGATGGCCTCGTTCCCCTTCATGAGCATTTTCTCACCCATGGATACGCGCCTCCTTATCTTTCTACTTTGATGACGGCGTCAGGACACATCCGGGCGCAGAACGCGCAACCGATGCAACTTTCCTGATCCGTGATGGCGATGGGATGATAACCCTTTGTGTTGATCTCCTTGCTGAGGGCCAGCAACTTTTTGGGACAAGCGTCGGCACAGAGACCGCAACCTTTGCAGATTTCCCGTGCGATGGTCAATTTGGCCACGGGACCGCCTCCTTCCTTCAGACTTGAGTGTCCATAAAATATAACAAAGGAAATTATAGTCTTTTGGACCGTTCACCGTCAATGCATGTACAGTGAAAAACCAAAATCCGTCAAAGGACTGCGAGCTTTTCCGCCAGAATGAGACCAGCGGAACGGTTCCACCGTGCATTCGGATGGAAGCGGGCCCCCATATCGTCCGGACCGTAGTCCGGCAGGGTCACGGTGAACAGGTTCTCCATGCCTTCCTTCTTGCAACGGGAGACCGCTTCGGCGGCCAGCTCGGGGTGGCAATCCGTGGAGGGCAGGATCCAGACGATTTTGGCATCCGGATTCCGGAGGCGGACTTTACGGATCAGAGCCTGACAGCCGGTGATCAGGGTCTCCCGGTCCGCGTCAAAGGACTGCTTCATGTTCATGCCGTTCTGGTCGTTGGTCGTCAGACGGATGCAGACGAGATCGGGCTGGGGATCAAAGGACCAGGGCTTCTGACATCCGCGGGCTTCCGCCGCCGCGCCGGACAGGACGCCGACCGTCTTTTCGTAACCGTCGGACATATTGCCGGCCGGGTTATGCTCCCAGCTCCAGCAGACGCCATAGCCGCTCTGGGACAGGATCCGGAAATCCGCATCCAGCTTTTCCGCGACGACAAAGGGATAATTGCCCCAGGCAGTGAACCAGGGGGTGATCCATTCGTCATTGCCGTTCGGGGCCAAAGCCCCTTCGCCGCTGGTGAGACTGTCGCCGACGAACTCGATCAGACGGGAACGCGGCGGGACGGGCAACAGTTCGCCGTCCGTGCGGAAGGAATGGAGAAGGACGGTGGCTTCGGGACTGTCCGGCATACACTGGGTCTCCTTCATCAGGGTCACCAGACGGGTCTTTTCCGCCTCCATACCGAGCAGCAGGGGATAGGAACGGCACCCCTTCTGTACAGGAAAACGGGCGACGGGATGGCCATCCGCAAGGACGATCATCCACATGACCGGGGACGCGACGGGCGCTTCCAACTTGGCCCAAAGGCAGGAACCGTGGAAGAGGACTTCGGCACCGGTGCCGGTCCAGTCAAGGGCGATGGGCTTTTGTGAGGCATCCAACCGACCCATCAGGCGGATCCGGGCATCGCCGGAGATGACAGGAATGGTACGCATGGTTCAGACCTCCCGGAAGCGTTATTCGCACATGGCTTTGGCAACGAGCGCACCCAGACGGGCATTGTTGTAGACCAGACGGATGTTGGCTTCCAGACTCTTGCCGCCGGTCAGCTTCTGGATCTTGTCCAGCAGGTAGGGCGTGGTCTGCTTGCCCTTGATGCCGAGCCGTTCGCACTCGGCAATGGCTTCGTCGATGTTTTTGTTGATATAGGCGGGATCCATGGCATACTCCGCCGGAATAGGATTGGTGACCAGCATGCCGCCCTTGAGGCCGCAATCGAGCTTGACCTTGAAGGCGTCAGCGATCTCTTTGGGGGTATCCAGACGGTAGTCGACCTTGAAGCCGGAAACGTTGGTGTAGAAAGCCGGCAGTTCCTCAGTGCCGTAGCCGATGACCGGGACACCCTTGGTCTCCAGATATTCAAGGGTGAGGCCGAGATCCAGAATACTCTTGGCACCGGCGCAGATGACCGTGACGGGCGTCTCGGCCAGCTCCTCCAGGTCGGCGGAGATATCCATGGTGGTTTCAGCGCCGCGATGGACACCGCCGATACCGCCGGTCGCGAACACGCGAATGCCGGCCATGGCCGCGCCGATCATGGTAGTGGTGACGGTGGTGGCACCGTCTTCCCCGCGCATCAGGAGCACGGGCAGGTCACGGCGGGGGGCCTTGGGGGCGGCCAGGCCTTTTTTTCCGGGGGATTCGATCTGGTCCGGGGTGGACCCCCCCGTG
>JAZUFB010000189.1:0-8571 GCA_045640475.1 Clostridia bacterium | reverse complement strand
AGAAACGGATCCACTGCTCATAATCGCCGGCTTTCCTTACCTCGCTCATCCTGTCATAGTATTCGATTCGGTTGGATTTCAAGAAGCAGGATAGATATAGAACGGGGGAGGAGAGGACGTGGTTTTGAATGAGAAATAATGTGATGAGCAGACGCCCGACGCGCCCGTTTCCGTCAAGAAACGGATGAATCGTCTCAAACTGGTAATGGATCAGTGCTGCCTTGATGAGCGGATCGGTGGCGTCTGACTCGTTGTTGATATATTTCTCCAAATCGGTCATGCAATCGACCATATCCTGCGGGTTTGGCGGAATGTACCGCGCGTTTTTGAGTGTGCTTCCGTAGCCGCCTATCCAGTTTTGAGAAGCACGGAATTCGCCGGGTGTTTTGTCGCACCCGCGCACACTGTTCATAAGCACGGCGTGCGTTTCGCGAATCAGGCGGTTGCAAAGCGGCAATTCATCCAGACGTCTTATGGCAAATGAAATTGCCCGCACATAATTGACAACATCGGACACATCGGCGTTGACGTTTGCATCGATGGCCGGATTCAGCATATCATCAAGTGTGCACTGCGTTCCTTCGATTTGTGATGAAACGAGCGCTTCCTTGCGGACGTACATGGAAATGAACAGATTCACATTTGGAATGCGGTCCGAAAGGCCATTGAGCAGCGCAATCGCTTTATGTGCCCGCAGGAGCAGTTCCCACATCTCCGAATCTGTGTTGATTGGGGGATCCGGGGGCAATTGAGACGGAAGGAAAGAGTAATAGGCGCTTTCACCGCTGAAATTTTGCACCGTTTTACCTGCGCGATTCTGCATGAGTAGAACTCCTTTTTGAAATTTGCAGTGTAATTCTACTATAGAAATTTCAGAAAGTCAAGATAATGTGAAAATAATAAGAATGAAAATTTCAATATAACCATTATTGCGAAAATTGACATGGGATTTCGCTATCGTAATTTCATGTTTTCACCATGAATCCCCGGCATGAGTCGGGTGCATTGAAGTACTGTATTGATTTTCCCAAAGTGAGTAAATGAACCGGGAACATAGGAAGCATGGAGCGCTTTCTATGTTCCCGAAGCTTATAAATATGTTGTTGCTTTGTGCGTGTTCCGGAGGAAACATTTCTTACGTAATTTCTATTGGCGGATAACTGCTCGCCTTATTATGCTGTCAGCAGAATATCGAGAGGTAGATATGAATATGCGCTTTTCAGTCCTCCGCCATATGTTTAATGCGGGGGATGGGAGTCATGTCCGCAAAACCGTAGAATTTGCGGGCGTTTTCGCCGAGAATGAGCGTTTTTTCATTTTCGGTAAGCTCATTGCTCTGCAGCAGAAAGTCAAGACTCATGCGGTAGGTGATGGCGGTCATGGTGCGGGGATAGTCGCTGCCCCACATGAGTTTTTCCGCGCCCACTTCACGGATGGCCTTCTTTACGGATGCCACCGCGGTGGGATAGGGGTAGAATTCGTCATTGTAGAGCCAGGTGATGCCGCCCGACTCGATCATTACATTGGGTTTGTCTGCCAGTCTGATCTGCGCCATCCAGTCTCCGCGGCCCACCAGACCGAAGTGGCCGATGGCGATGCGCAGGGCGCTGTATTTGTCCGCCAGAAATGCGAGATCCTCCGTCTGGGCATCGCCCTCTGCCATGTCGATGGAAATGAATCTGCCCGTCTCCGCAGCAAGGCGGAAGACATGCTCGTGGTTCAAAAGCCGTCCGTCGGCGAGGCGTCCCGCGCAGATCTTGATCCCGCCAAAGCCGTCCGTTTCGGGCGTAAGGCCCTCTTCGTACAGACTGCACACTTTGATGCGGCCGCCGAATTTTCCGCTCATGGCACGCAGGTAATCGTTCTGGGAGCCGTCGATGTTTTCCTGCGTGACCACGGCGCCATTGACGCCCGCGAAGTCCATGTTGGACAGGAGCATTTCCGCGGTGTTTTCGCCGTTCATCATATAGGGTGGCATCATCTGACGGATCTCTCCTCCGAAATCGGAGCGGCCGCCGCCGATATCATAAACGGGCTTGCCGTTCACGAGACCATGCTGTTTTTTCCAAAGATGGGTATGTGCGTCAATAATCATGGTGCACCTCAGCAGAAGCGGATGAGGACCTTGCTGAGGGATCCGTCATTGTGCACGAGGGCATCGAAGGCGTCCGCGCACTGCTCATAAGGATAGATTTTGCTGACCATGGGCAGGGGATCCACGCTGCCTTCGGCTACCAGCTCAATGAGCTTCCTGAAGTCTGCGGGCAGACTGTTGCGGCTACCGTGTACGTTCAGCTCTTTCTTGAGCAGGGTGGAATGGAGGAAGGTGGTGTTGCGCTTGCCGTTGCCGATCAGAATGATGTTGCCCGCGAAGGCGCAGGAATCGATGCAGCCCAGGAAGGTCTCGGGGGCGCCGCAGGCCTCCACGCATACATCGAATCCGCCATCGGTGATGCGGGCGGTGAAGTCCGCGAGGGATTCCTTCGTGGTGTTGACGGTACCGACTGCGCCGAAGGACTTTGCCTTTTCCAGTCTGCCGTCCAGAATGTCGGCCACGTATACTTCCGCGCCGAGGCGCTTGGCGGAGATGGTGGCGAACAGGCCGATGGGACCCGCGCCGATGACCAGTAGCTTGTCGCCCGGCTCCACTTCCGCGCGGGAGAGGGCATGCCAGCCGATGGAGAAGGGCTCGATGAGCGCCAACTGCTCGGGGGAGAGTCCCTTGCCGGAGTAGATGCGCTCGATGGGCAGCGTGATGTATTCGCAGAAGCTGCCGTCCCGCTGCACGCCCATGGTCTGGTTATCGTGGCAGCAGTTCACGTGTCCGCGGCGGCAGGAATAGCAGGTGCCGCAGTTGAAGTAGGGATTCGCGGTCACCACTTCGCCCGGCTTGAGTTCTCCCCGGTAGCTGTCGGGCAGAGTGACGATCTCGGCGGAAAACTCATGGCCGGGGATGCGGGGATATTTGGTAAAGGGCTGGTTGCCTGTAAAGCTGGCGACATCGGCGCCGCAGATACCGCAGCAGCGCACCTTCAAAAGGGCTTCACCGGCGGCGGGTACCGGCATCGGGATATCGGTCAGTTCGATTTTCCCGGGTTCGGCGATACGAATGGCTTTCATGGTGTTTCCTCCTTAATCGGCGATGTATTTCTGATTCCAGATAACGGCGGTCTTCATGGGAGAGCCCTTGCTGTAGATTTTGTTTTCGTAGCAGCCGATGGGATCGGCGGCGAATTCATCGCGTCCGATCAGCGATACCAGCTCGTTATAGCGGCTCTTGAGCAGCAGGCCGATGGCTTCCTCCATGTGGCTCTGACGGAAATTGATGGAGCCGAAAATCAAGTGGTTCTGGAAGCCGAAGGACATGGTGTCGAAGGTGATCTTCGGCCCCAGAGAGAAGCTGTCATAGATGCCGTTGTTGCCCAGTACGCCCTTTTCCAGCGCGATCCTGTGCTCCACGGAGGTGCCGGAGCAGCCGATGAACACGGTGGCTCTGCCGCCCAGCGTCTTTTTGATGAGCTCGGCGGTCTCGCCCTCGTCAAGACCCGCGCTGCAGCAGTAGCGGGCTTTCGCGTTTTCACAGGCGAATTTCACCTTGTCGGAATCGGGAGCGGAACGGGCAACAAACAGGATGTCCGCATCGGGATACTTCTGACGGATGAGGTCGCCGATGAACATGCCCGTGGTGCCCAGTCCGAAGATCACCGTGCGCGAGAATAAGCTTTCGCGGGCGATGAGGCGAGCTTCCGGCTCAGAGCACTTCTCGCGGGCCATGACCACGCGGAAATTCTGCGCTTCGGCCAGGTCCTCAAGGCGCTCCCGCTGGAACAGCATGCAGGAGAAGGGATCGCAGAAGACCAGCTTTTTCGCGGCTTCGAGGTCGATCTTTCCGTCCTTCACATAGCCGTCCGGGATGCGCAGTAGCATGTCGGGATTGTAGTAGTTTTGATCTGAAAACAGGCCGTCCGCCTGATCGCAGCCGTACTCGAAATAGGTTTCGTCCTCGGTGTAGCGGGTGGGATCGTAGCTGTCGCCACCGCGGATCAATACGATGGCGAAGCGATTTTCGGAAGGTACCCAGACCACGCCTTCGTGACCGTTGATGAGGCGCTTTCTGCCTTCGGGGAATTTCTTGTCCAGCAGGCCCTTCTGCCCCATGTGCATGAGCTCGAAGTCCGTGCCGCAGAAGCCGACGATGACGCTTTCACAGAGCACGCCCGGCTTCTCGTCCTCGCCGCGCAGACGCCTGCGCGCGCGGTCGTCGACTTCGGCTTCGCCGTAGACCAGCGGTTTTACGGGATCATTTTGAAAATAAGTGGCGATTGTTTTCATATTTTCACCTCATCCTGAGATTTTGTTTCAAATTCCGCCTGGGGCATCCGTGCCGCAGAAAAAGAAATCCGCGGCCTCAAATTCGGCGGGTGTAAGCTGCTGCTTCAGCCGAAGCGTCTCTTCGCGCAGCCGCTTGTGCTCATAGGGCACCTGCCGGAGGGAAATATTCCCGTTATCGATGATAATATAGAAGGCGTCTTTGGACGGGTCATCCTGCCTTCGGTAGGACGCACTGCCGGGATTCATCCAAAGGCGGTCTCCCGACAACTGAACCAGCATCTGACGATGCGTGTGGCCGAAGATCATTCGGCGCGGCATGCCGCCGCAGCCGGGCAGATCGAAGTGCGCCTTCCAGAAACGGTCGAACGCGGAGGCGTTTTCGATGACGTCGTAACCCATGGAAATGCTGTGCGCCATGAGGTACGCGATGCTGTCGGAGGTGAAGCTGAGCGTTTCGGGAAGAGCGGAAAGCCATGCGATATGTTCCCGATCGAGCCGGCGGCAGTTGATGTCCGCCCACGTGCATTCCCCGTCCGGACGGGAAACATATCCGCCCTCGTTCCAAAAACGCAGCACCCGCTCGTCGTGATTGCCGCGGACACAGTGAAAACCATGCTTCCGTGCGAGGTCGATCGCGGGGACTGGGTCGGGACCGTAATCCACAAAATCTCCCGCGGCATAGACGGCGCCGATGTCTTTTTCCGCATTCAGAATCGCCTGAATGCAGGCCGAGTTGCCATGCAGATCAGAGACGGTGAGCAGCTTCATGGAGACCTCCCTCCAGGCTGTATGGGATGAACCTAGCATGTTGCGGCACTGCCGAAATTTGTAAGGAGAAAATCTGGCGGTACAGGGACTGGATATGAAGACAGTCCGCAAAGAACGGGCGCGCAGGGACAGTAAATAATCCGAAGTGCAGTATGTAAGGAACCCAAAGAAACAAACTGCATAATGAATCCGGTGGAAAATTCGGTTACTTTATCTTCCAGCGTCAGGTTTGCTCCCCGGACTTTTTCCGGACTCTGTAAGCCAGCGGTGTGTCGCCGAATTCCTCGCTGAACTTCTTGATGAAGTTGGATGCCTTGCCGTAGCCCACGCTTTCCGCAATCTCGTGAACACTGAGGTCGGTTTCAATGAGCAGACGCTTGGCCTCGTTCAGGCGAAGTGTTGTCAGGTACTGCTTATAGGGCACACCGCTCACGCGGCGGAAAACGATGCTGCAGTGATTGGCGGTCAGGTTGAAGTGTTCTGCAAGCATTTTGAGGGACATATCTGGATTGGAAAAATCTTCTGTCACGAAACGGATCAGCTG
This sequence comes from Clostridia bacterium, assembly GCA_045640475.1. Lineage (GTDB taxonomy): Bacteria > Bacillota > Clostridia > Christensenellales > Aristaeellaceae > Aristaeella. Next base: position 2,927 of record JAZUFB010000189.1, on the reverse strand, counting down.
AGCACCCAGATCCGTGGGATCATCTGCCAGGTCGCGGATGATTTCGCCGGGACCATCCTTGTCCGAGTCTTCGTCTTCATACATCGTACGGTAGCGTTCTATGAGGTAACGGTAGGCGGAGGAGAGCTGGGTCTTCTGGTAGAGCGTATCACCGGACAGGATGGGCAGGGCTTCGTTATCCCGGCAGGCCTCCAGCATTTCCAGCGCCTTGGGCAGACGGGCTTCATCATCGGGTACGATGATGACTGCGTAACAGGAATGCACCGGCACAAAAGCGCTGTAGAAGGCGCAGTCATCGGAGGAAAGGTTATCAATCTGGATGGAACCGCTCTTGCTGTCCGGCGCGGGCATCAGGGCGACGCAGAAGCATTCACCCTCCAAATCGATGCCGCAAAGGCGCATAAGGTTCGTATAGCGGTCGTTGACCCCATCGTAGAGGAGTTGGCGGATTAGCAGTTCCCGCAGAGAATCGGCGTTCCGGTCAAAATGGGAGCGGCTTTCGGCGATGATATTTTCGAGCTTGTCGAGTACGTCGGAGCCGGGTTCCGCATTGGGACTGAGCATGTGCAGGAGCTTTTCGAAGGGCTTGACGCCCAGAATCGAGAGCAGGATGCCCATGGCGGAGACGATAACGATGATCACAATGAGCAGTACCGCTTCCGCGCGGCGGATGTTGCGGAGCATGAAGCCCACACCATAGCGGGAATAGTCTGCGCGTATCGTAAAATCACCCACATGAGTGGTGAAGGTATATTCGCTGTAAGTGTCTCCGGAGGGCTCGCTGCCGTGACTCGTGATGGGAGTGTCTTCGAATTTCAGGTCGTAACGGCTGCTGCTGCGGTTTGTATAGCGGCTGATCGTGTTATTAAAGAAGTCAGACTTTGCTATAAACACGATGACCGCGTGCTGGGTCCTTCCGGAGTTTTCGGTAAGGAAGATGGGAAAACAGATGAGATTGTGCATGCTGTCGATCGGCAGCATGGTGCTGTGCTCCAGATGGCACAGTTTATATCTGAGATCATTGCTTACTGCGGCGCTAAGTCCCAGTGTGTTCATTGCGTAGGTGCTGAAACCCCACTTGTAGCCGTCGGAGGAAAAAAGACCTTCGGGGTCTCGGGTATACATGAGGAAATAGGCATAGGCAGAATTGAGCCGTTTATAGAAGCTGCCGAAATCACGCAGGAGTGTATACTCGTTGTATTTCTGCTGCGAAACGTAGCTATACCGGTAGTTTGCGTCCAGCGTGATATCCAGAGAGATATCATTCATAATGGAAATCTCGTTATAGATATCCCTCGCGGAAGACATCAGCTCCTCGAGTACCATGTCTTGCTGAAGCCCGTTCAAGTGGCGTCCGGCCACGGAATACACAAACAGACTGGCCATCAGGGCAATGATGATGAAGCAGGCAGTCAGAATCGCAAAATAGCGGCTTTTCATGAAACCTCCAAATACACTGCAAGCCGGGACGGAAATCCGCCCCGGCAGCAGGTTGATTAGCGGGATTTATTTGTAGTTCTCATAAGCGGCGGCTGCCAGCTCGGTCGCTCTGTCGAGCCCCATAGCTTTCAGCTCTTCGATGTATGCGTCGTATTCATCCAGAGAACGGGCACCGGTGATGAACTTGGCTTCTTCGGCCTTGACGACGTCGGCGATGGCATATTCTATGTCATTTAGTTCCTGAGAATCTTCGCTGGACATATAGACGTACTTGGGATAGCCGTTTACCAGGTAATCATAGGTGTGATTGGCCATGGTGTAGCGGTAGAAGACATCGGGATCGGTGAGGTCCCACTCGAAGTTCACGGGCTCAAGGCCGAGCTTCTCGCGGATCTTATTGTATACGCCGATCTGGCAACCGATGGTCTCGTCGCCGCCCATCATGTTGATCTGGAACTCGTAGTCAGAACCGAAGTCTCCATCCAGATACTCCTTGAGGTGAAGAATGCCGGATTCGTCGATGGTCCAACCTTTGTAGCCGAGCAGCTTATCGCCTTCGGTGGAAGCGGGACCGAAGAAGTAACGCATCTGTCCTTCGGGAGTGAAGAGCATATCCAGTACGCGCATCACAACTTCGGGATATTCGCACTTGGCGGAGATGGCAACGCCGCCGATGGAGTAGACGTTGTTGCGGACGATGGCCTTTTCCTGACCAGCTTCATATACCAGAGGACCGCAGAAGTCCCACAGGTTCCAAGTGTCAGATACGGCGTTGTAGGGAGCCCAGTCGATATAGACACCGGCTTTGTCTTCGGTTACAAGTGCCTGAGCTTCGGCGTTGCTCATGGTGCAGATGTCCTTGGATACGAGGCCTTCCTCATAGCAGGTGTGGAGGAACTCAAGGTAGTGTACGTAGGATTCATGCTCTACGCCGTACACGACTTCGCCGTCCTTGGTCACGCCGGGCTTCCAGGGACCGCTCTGGCTGTAAAAACCTTCGGAACCGGCGAAGTTGAGCCAAAGCATATAGCGGATAGAGGTCAGAGCGGAGAGGGGCACCACGTCATCGCCTCTGGTCTTGAAGGCGCGCAGGATCTCCAGCAGATCATCGAGAGTTTCGGGATATTCCAGATCCATGTCCTCGAGCCATGCGGTGTTGATGAAGGTACGGACATAAGAGAAGTTGGGGCTTGCACTCAGGTCGTCTTCATAACGGAGCTGGAGGAAAGGCAGGGTGTAGATGCCGCCGTCGATGCAGGTGCAGGCAGCACGGGAATCGGGGTACTTCTCAAAGAAGTCCAGAATATTGGGGGTGAGCTCTTCGGTGAGGTAGGGAGCCATATCGGTATACTGATGGGTAGTGGCGCCGTACATGATGGTCTGAGTGGGGGAACCGCCGCGGCCAAGCAGCAGATCGGGAAGCTCGTTGGAAGCATAGAGCATGTTCAGACGGTCGCCGGAATAGTACTGAACATCGAACTTGACAT
>JAZUFB010000188.1:0-7329 GCA_045640475.1 Clostridia bacterium | reverse complement strand
AGATCGCCGATCTTTTCGGTCGTAACTTCACCGTCCATGCTGCTGTAGGCTTTCTGCTCCACACGGCCGACGATGTCATCGATCTGCTGCATGCTGACAGGCAGTTTGTCACAGGCATGAAAAATACCGGTTTTGATCTTCTGCGCGTCGAAAGTTTCCCTGCGTCCGTCCCGTTTGACAACGATCAGGGGCATCATTTCGATCTTTTCGTAAGTCGTGAATCTGCGTCCACAGTTGATGCATTCACGGCGGCGACGGATGCTGTTTCCGTCATCCGTAGGCCGGGAATCGATCACTTTGCTTTCGATACAGTTACAATACTGGCATCTCATGCCCGTTTCCCTCCCATCACAGATTGCTCAGGTCCTTGAACAGGTCCTTGTTGGCAGCGTAGAGCTTCTTGTACACTTCGTACACCTTGGCATACTTCGGAACATTTTCGGCAATGGGTTCCTGTGCGGGATTCTGCTTGATCATCGCCTTGCAGGCTTCGGGAACGCTGTTATACAGGCCCGCGCCAACACCGGCCAGGATCGCGACGCCCAGGGCGGGACCTTCGGTGTTCACCGTGGTCGCCACGGGGCACTGGAACACATCGGCCAGCATCTGACGCCACAGCGGGCTCTTTCCGCCACCGCCGCAAGCCAGCATGGTTTCAGGCGCAACGCCCATGCCATGCAGCACGTTCAAACAGTCGTTCAGCGCGTAAGTCACGCCTTCCATCACGGCACGCAGCAGGTCGCGTCTCTGATGCATGGCATTGAGGCCAAAGAAGATGCCGCGGCAGTCCGCGTCCAGATGAGGAGTCCGCTCGCCCATCAGATAGGGAGCATACAGCAGTTTGTTGGCGCCGATGGGGCTCTGCGCCGCTTCCTGGTTGGTCAGGTCGTAGGTATCCACACCCATGGCTTCCGCCGCGGTCTTTTCAGCCGCGCAGAAGTTGTCGCGGAACCACTTCAGGCTCAGGCCTGCAGCCTGGGTCACGCCCATCACATGCCATGCGCCGGGGACAGCACAGCAGAAGGTGTGCACACGGCCCTTGGGGTCGATGGCCAGCTTGTCGGTATGGGCAAAGACCACGCCGCTGGTACCGATGGTGGTGAAGGCCGTACCGTCAACCACAACGCCGGTGCCGACAGCCGCGGCCGCGTTATCGCCGGCACCGCCGACGACCAGGGTCTTCTCGCTCAGACCGGTCAGTGCGGCGGCCTTCTCAGAGATGTGGCCGGTCACTTCGCAGCTCTCGTACACTTTAGCAAGCAGGCTCTTGTCAATATCCAGGATCTGAAGCAGTTCATCGCTCCAGCAACGGTTCGGCACATCCAGCAGCTGCATACCGCTGGCGTCGCTCACTTCAGTGGCAAAGTCACCGGTCAGCACATAGCGTACATAGTCCTTGGGCAACAGGATATGGCGGCACTTAGCATAATTTTCGGGCTCGTGATTGCGGACCCACATGATCTTGCTCAGGGTGAAACCGGTCAGCGCGGGATTCGCGGTGATGCGGATCAGGTTATCATAGCCGACTTTCTCGGTGATCTCTTCGCATTCCTTGGCAGTACGCTGGTCGCACCAGATGATGGAGGGACGGATCACATCGCCGTTTTCATCCAGCATGACAAGGCCGTGCATCTGGCCGGAAATACCCAGGGAGACCACGTCTTCCTTGTCGACGCCGCTCTTTGCAAGAACGGTCTTGATGGTAGCGATCGCCGCGTTGGCCCAATCTTCGGGCTTCTGCTCAGCCCAGCCGTTCTGCGGCTGATACATGGGATATTCAACAGTGGAGGAAGCCATCGCTTTGCCGTTCTGGTCGAACAGCACAGTCTTGGTACCGGAAGTACCGAGGTCAATACCGAGAACGTATTTCATGACGATTTACCCCTTTATATAGTATTTTAATAAAGTCCTAACCCTATATATTATAATGATTGCCTGCGCTTTTTGTCAAGTTTTTCAACCGTCAGCGACCAATTTGCCACCAGTCGAGCAATACCTTTTCACCCGTCAGCCGGATCGCGAGCGCAGCTGTTCCGTCAATCGGGTTTTCAAGGGCAATTTCTGCCGTCTGCCAGTCTGCCCCACCCTTCAGCGTCGCGTTGCAAAGGGAAATCCGATCCTTCTGCGGATTGGCAGCCACTTCCAGAATCGCGTCCTTTTCGGATCTGTAGCGGATCTTCAGGGTCTGTTTCCCGTTTTCCTTCCCGAAGCCAACGTTTTCCAGCACGCTCAGGCCATCTCCGTTGAAAGCCGCCGCGCGTCCGGTACCGTTTTCGGTCCCATCCGCGTTCACCATGGTCACACCGTTCACGAAGGCCACAGTAACCCCTTCCGTCCGCTTATACGGATCGAGTTCAGCAACCGCTTCCACGCCTTTCATCGTGCCCTCAGCATGCAACTTGTCCGTCGCGGGATCAAGCGTCAGTTCGTTGATGAAGGTTGAGCGGTATCCCTTGCCTTTCATTCCCAATTTGCCTTCCAGCGTTGCCGCGTGGTAAGTGATATACATCCGACCGTTAAACACAAACATGCAGTGATGGTTGTTGCCGCCTACGCCAAAGAAATAGCCCGGATTCTTCAGGACCCCGCCCTTGTAGGTGAAGGGGCCCATCGGATTCTCAGAGGTCATATACGCGATCTCTCCGCTTTCAAATCCGAATTCCTTGGTGGCAGCCCCTGTCACATTGAAGTTCGTGCAATAGGAGTAAAAATACTTGCCGTTAAACTTATTGATGCCGGAATCCTCAAACAGATAAGGCGGGCAGATCGCAACCGGGGACCCTTTCAGGCTCGTCATGTCCTCATTCAGTTCCGCTACACGGGCCGTACCTGGATCCGCCTGTTTCCCTTCCGGTACCCCGCCACCGACATAGATATAGGCTCTCCCGTCATCATCAACCAGTACCGCCGGGTCAAAAAGCCATGTCACAGACGCGCAGGTCGGGGTAGACCGGTTGATCAGTGCATGTCCGATAGGATCCGTAAAGGGACCCACAGGACTGTCCGCGCTCAGCACGCCGATGCCGTTACCGCTGTCCGCGAAGTACAGGAAGAACTGATCCTTTCCGTCAATGGTCTTCCACGCAGCCGCTGGCGCCCAACTGTTGGTCGCCCACTTCGCCGCGCCATTTCTGCCAGCCGCGGGGATCGCGCCGTGATCTGTCCAGTTCACAAGGTCGCAGGAGGAGATCACACGGATCGTGTTGATATTTCCATAGGTATTGTTCGGCACAGATCCGTCCATTCCCTTGATCGGCTGATCGCCGGTCATATAGATATAAACTCTGTCCTTGTAAACCATTGCCCAAGGATCTGCTCCGAATTCCTGTACCATCAGCGGATTGTGCTCTCCAATGGCCTTGACAGCCGTTTTCAACAAAGTTTCCATGTTGCTTATCTCCTCATTGTCTTCATCGTTCTTTTCAAGTCCAAGCTCATCCAATGCTTTTTGGATCGACTCAGACTGAGAGTTCTTCGGAATGCTTTCATCCAGGAGCACCCCAAAGAACGCGGGTTTCGGGTTTAGTTTTGCGTCAAACAACAGCGGGTAACAAGTCCGTGACGAATCTGTCAGCCAGGTCGATGCATCCGACAGCCCCCAGAATGTTATGCTTTCAATATCATACCCATTCTTGTCCTTCAGGTACTTGCACATGTTGATCACAGACCGGTATCGTGCAGCCAGCAGCATCTGTCCGTATGCTGTCGGATCCTCCGAAGTCACATCCAATTCAGTCAGATGGAGGGTCACACCCGCCTCGGCATAGAGACGGATTGCATCCATCATATCTATCAGATTTGGGGAATCGGGACTGATGTGCATCTGCATCCCCATTCCATCAATAACACCCTTAGCCTTTAACTTGTATAGCAGTTTCAGAATGCCGACCTTTTTGATCGAGTCAGTTTCTGAATAATCGTTATAGAACAGCTTCTGGTCCGGAGCGGCATATTTTCGGGCAAAAGTGAAGGCAAGTTCAATGTAATCCGGTCCAACGACCTGATACCAAAGGCTATTCATCCGGTAACTGTTTTCTTCCCCATTCCCGGTTTCAATAGCCTCGTTCACTACATCCCACGCGTAAATTACGTCAGGGAACTTTGTGTTGAAGTGCTCCATTTCATCGCGGATATAGTTTTCCATGCGCGCGATCATGGTTTCACGATCCACCAGTGCCGCATCTGATTTATCCGAAAACCCTTCGGTAAAAAACCATCTGGGTGTCTGGCTGTGCCAGATCAGGTTATGTGCACGTACTTTTATTCCATTATCTGCGGCAAAAGCCATCACCTTGTCTGCAGCGTCGAAGTGTAGCACTGCATGTTTCGGATCTCCAGCCTTCACACTGGCATTCCGGTCCAAAATTGCTTCTGCCTTCATTTCGTTCTCACATGTGATCGAACTGAAGTTTTTGATTACCGTTTCTGCGAACTTCCCATTAAGTTGAAAACTATTTACCGCAGCACCGATCTGGAAATCATCCCGCCACCTGTCTTTCAGGCTGGGATACTCGCCTGTTGCAAGATAGATCTGATAAGCGTTCGGTTTGTCTTCTGCCATACAAACCCCTGTCAGACAAACAATCAAAGCCAACCATGCGATTACTTTCGTTAAGTATCTTCGCATAAAAACTCCTTGCTCCTTGTCAGTATTTTCACTCATTGTATCACATCATGGTTGTACGTACAAGGCGCCCGTCCGCAGAAAAAGACCGCCGTGTTTCCACGGCGGTCCCAATCAATGATATTTGATTGAAATGGATTGACTAATTACTCAGCAGCAACTTCCTCAGCGGCAGCAGCGTTCTTAGCATCCAGTTCTTCCTGGCTCATATCACCGTTGAACACGGCGCACTTGTCGTTCCAAGCGGGCATAGCAGCTTCAACGATTTCAGCGGGAGTGCCATTGCCCAGAGCCCACATCAGGTTGCCACCGATGGTGTCATTGGCGGAGCCCAGCAGGAAGGTCTTGTTGCCGATGGCGTGTTCGTCACCACGCATCATAGCGTAGGTCTCGTCCACAGCGCGCTCGTCGGTGTAGTTGTACTTGTTGCCGATCCAGCCGTCACCCTCTTCAACGCCGGGAGTGGGCAGTTCGTACAGGGAGAAGATCTGCTGGATCTTCTTGGTGGTCTCTTCGTCATAGACAGCGGGAACACCATAGATGTTGGGGCAAACATAAGCCATGTAATCTTCAGCAGCAGGTCCCTTGGGGAACATCACGCAGCCCCATTCATCGGCCATGTCAGCCATTTCGGAACCGTCGTTGAAGCCCTGCCAGGTCTGGCCGGCATAGAAAGCAGAGGTGCCCTGCTTCCAGAAATCTTTGAACCAGTCCCAGTTGGAGCCTTCGGGCTGGGGAGCGGAATAAGCATTCCAGGTATCGATACGGAACTGCAGAGCCTGCAGGCCAGCATCAGAACCGATGGTAGCGGTCAGCTTGCCATCAACGATATCGAAGAAGGTAGCGCCATTAGCGAAGACCAGGCCCTGGCAATAGTCATCGCCGGAACCGGTGATACCGAAGATATCATTCACGCCATCGTTGTCGGTGTCGCGGGTGGTCTTCTTCAGCAGATCTTCGAACATTTCCCAAGTCCAGGTGCCATCAGCCTGAGCATCATAGAGGGTCTCATAGTCGATGCCAGCTTCGGTCAGCACGCGCTTGTTGAAGAAGATGCAGGAACGGGGCTCGTTAGCGCCGATACCAACACCGTAGGTCACGCCATCCTTGGTCATGAAATCAACAGCAGCAGCATTGAACTGGCTGCCAACTTCGATGGCCCAGGGAGCATACTGGTTGTTAGCCAGAGCAGAACCGGCGAAGTCATTAGCCACGGCGATGACGCACAGCTTGGAGTTGTCAGCGTTCATAACCATGTTGGCCAGTTCGGTGGGGTTGCCGGCCCAGTCAGACAGGGCGACTTCCACGAGCTTGACATTGTAAGTGGCTTCCAGCCAATCACGATAGTCGTAGGTCATCTGTTCTTCTTCGCTGGGTTCAGCGTTGCGTTCGCCAGAGGACCACCAGTCATAGATGTAAACAGTCTCGCCGCCGAAATCCAAGCCTTCGATCACGGCCGGATATCCTTCGGGAGCTTCCGCGGACGCGAAGCTGCAGCAAGCCAGCAGCATCATGGCCGCAAGAACCAGAGCGATGATTTTCTTCATAATGAGAAAACCTCCTTTTTTATTTCTATGCGATCAGCAAGTGAATCGCACAGTTTCGAACTCATACCGTCGAAAATTTGTACGGTCAGGATTATTATATCCATGTTTTTGACAAAAAACAAGGAATTTCGTTTTTTTCGTTCAAAAACACAGATCAGATACAACGGTCACTCCTTGGAACCGGTCATGGCAATGCTTTCCACAAAGGTCCGCTGGGTAAAGATATACAGGATAACCAGCGGGATGCAGCAGAACAGCACCGCGATGGAAACCAGCTGCAGCTGACGGCCGTTGGGAACGACCACAGCCTGCGTCGCGTCAGAAGCGAAGTATTTGCTCATACGGCTGACCATGACGCTCATTTCCGTCGCATAAAGCTTGTAGCCGCTCAGGAAGTTGCGGGCATAGAACAGGTCCGTCCACTGCCACACAAAGCTGAACAGGAAGCAGCTTGCAATAGTGGGAAGCGCGTCGGGCAGCATGATCTTCAGGAAGGTATGCATCGTTCCGCAACCGTCCACATAAGCCGCTTCTTCCAAACTGTCCGGAACGCCCTTGAAGTACTGACGCATCATGTAGATATACAGGCCGTCCTTCAGGCCCATACAGGTCAGACACATCAGCAGATACGGCCAGATGGAGGAACGTATGTTCAGCGGGGCGCCAGTAATGGCGTTAAAGATGCCCAGAACATCAAACCGGGTAAAGGTGGAATACAAAGCAGTCTGGATCGTCTGGGGCGGAATGATGATCAGCATGACCACGCAGGCAAACCAGAACTTTTTCAGCGGGAATTCGAATCTCGCGAATCCATAGGCCACGAGTGTTGTGGAAATAATCTGTGCGATGGACATCACCAGAGAGATCCACAGGGTGTTGATCATAGATTTCGGGAAGGTGGTCAATTCCGCTACGATCCTGTAGTTATCCAGCGTCACGTGGCGGGGCAGCAGGATGATGGTGGAATCGTACAGATCCCTTTCCTCCATGAAGCTCATGGCCAAACGGTTGATCATGGGCTGGATGATCATAAAGCAAAGACCGAACATCAGCAATCCACGGAAAATGGAAATACAGATCTGCTTGGACCTTTTCTTGAACAGATAACCTTCGCTCCGGCGGTTCCGCTCCCAGAAGTCTTTGCGGTCGCCCATATAT
>JAZUFB010000187.1:0-20477 GCA_045640475.1 Clostridia bacterium | reverse complement strand
ATAGTTACCGGAAGTATAGCTGAAGTATTGCAAAAGTCTGTACAATCATAAGCAATGTTCTTTCTCGCCTATTCTACACATTAACATGGTGCCTTAAAATCCTTGCAAGCCTTATTTCTTAAAGGTTTCAGAAAATGCTCTGGTGTCTTTTGGGGGTCTTTTCCCCTTTTTATGACTCCAGCAGCGCACTATCCATAGGTACAAAAAATCCGGAAGCCTTGTCTCTCAAAGCTTCCGGATTCTGTGGGATTAGTAGGACTCGAACCTATGACCCCCACGATGTCAACGTGGTGCTCTAACCAGCTGAGCTATAATCCCATGCGGTCAACGGAAGTGATTATAGCATACTGATATAGTTTATGCAAGAGATTTTTTTGCTTTTGATGCACTTTGTCTTCAACTTCCGTAAAATCATGGGTTTGAAGCATATCAGTATATGGTGCGTATCTCATGATCCAACAATCCATAAGTTTGACGGAACACTTCCAAATCTTCATCGTTTTGGATCAACATCACATCGATGAATTTTCCGGTTTCCGTACTGATGTATCCCGCTACACGCTCTCCGGTACAGATGCTGCTGCGCAAGACCGGTTCTCCCGGCAAAATAACGGTAGAATGTTCTTTTCCTTTTGCTTTCCGGAGCCATGAAAGGAAATGTCCCTTTTTTTCTTCATCAGACATTGTGTGATCTCTTCTTTCTTCTTGACAGTCGCCTGTCAGCATGGTAGTGTTGCACCTGATTCAGACAATTGACGGAGGTTTATGATGGAACAGCACTCTTTGCCGTTGAAATACGGTTTCAATATGCTTTGGATGTTTTCAAAATGGAATGATCGTCCACCAATGCTTCCGGACAAGCGTGAGCTGGATTTCATTGCAAATGAAGGTTTCAACTTCATCCGGATCCCCATGGACTACCGTTTCTGGACAGATGGGTTTGACTATACTCATCCACGTGAAGAGGTTCTGTCCGTCATCGATACATATATCGAAGCCTGCAATACCCGTGGCTTGCACGCATGCCTCAATATCCACCGTGCTCCGGGATACTGTATCAACCGTCCCGAAATCGAAAAGCATAACCTTTGGCGTGACGAAGAAGCACAGGACGGATTCTGTTTTCTTTGGAAACTCTTTGCTGCGCGGTATAAAGGCATCTCCTCCGCACGGCTGAGCTTTGATCTGATCAACGAACCGGATCAGATACTCCCCTCCCATCCCTGTACACGCGAAGATCACGAGAAAGTCATCCGTCACGTTGTCCGGGAGATCCGCTCAGTAGACCCGGAGCGCCAGATCGTTATCGACGGTTTCAATGGCGGTCACAATCCCCTGCCGGAACTTAAGGACCTTGGCACCGAATATGGTGTGATCCATAGCGGTCGCGGATACACCCCATTCCCGCTCACCCATTATCAGGCGGAATGGGTGCGTGACCGGGATGAAAACGCTCCGGTCCCCGTTTGGCCCAGTGAAGGCTGGAACATTGACCAATTGCGTCGTTTCTACTCCGGTTGGAAGGATCTTTCTCTGTACGGGGTCCTGGTGCATATCGGTGAATTCGGTTGTTACAACAAAGTCGCAAATCCCACTGCACTTGCGTGGTTCCAAGATCTCTTCACCGTTTTTAATGAGAACCGGTGGGGATACTCACTCTGGAATTTCCGCGGTCCCTTCGGTATCGTAGATCATGGCCGGCCGGATACAGTCTGGACGGACATGAACGGTTTCCGTGTGGATGCGGCATTGCTGGATCTCCTGAAGACCGGCCCAAGCCTTTACGGTGGAAGTCTCTTCTGAGAACAGGCAACTCCATATTCATAAAAAAAGACCGCGCAAGCGATCTTTTTTCATGTCTGTCAGAAAGTAACGGTTTCAGGTGCTCCGCCAAAGGAACTGAAGGTCGCAACGGCGTTACGGAAGTAAAGCACCTGCGTGTTTCCATCATCTTCGTTGTACATACCCCGCAGATTCGGATACGCATCGAGCATTGCTTTTTTCGCCTCACGACGGTCATCCTCGATCAGTTCACCGGCCACGCGCAGCCAAGTGCCATCCTTGAAAGCACAGATCTCTGCCTTTGGATTCGCCATCAGCTGCTTGGACACCGGTTTGATCTTTCCTGTCTGGATATACAGTTTCCCTTCAAACAAAAGGATCGTTCCAAAGGGCCGTACTCTGGGCTGATCTCCTTCCACAGTGGCCAAGTAATATGTCCCGGCGCTTTTCAGAAATTCAAGTACCTTTTCCATATAGGTCATTCTCCTTTGCATGATGTTGATGATTCAGGAATTGTTTATGCTGATATTATACATCACAGTCCACGCCAACCGCAAGCATGCACGTTCACTCTGCAGAAGGCCGTATGCCCCTTCCTGCCCCCATATACAAGTGTTTCTGCAGAGTGAGATTTCTTGACAATTCACCTGCTTTTTTCTACAATATTTTTGATTATGCAATTCGAGAAAAGAGGCGATTTGGATGAAAAAAATCACCGTCTTTCTGCTTTTTCTGGTGCTTCTTTTCACCGTTTCAGCCGTTCTTGCCGAGGTATCTGTGGAAACAGACCGGCAAAAGCTTTCCATCGGTGAATCTCTGACGATCACCGTCCATGCCCCGGAGGATGCTGTTTCCTGCACCTATATCCTTTACCAGAACGGAAGAGAATATTTCGAGACCAAGGATGCCACACAGTTCGGCGGTGTTTGGTACGCACGCAAGCCTGGCGAATATACTCTTCGTGTCAAAGTCCGTCATGCGGATAAATCCTCTGAAAGTGCGGAAACCACCTTCACTGTCACTGAGGATTCCGTGGATCCCCTCGCATCCATAACCTTCGATTCCAATTTGCTCTTTAGCCAAAAAGACGGTTGGTGGAAAGGTTTTCCCTACGGCAGCAGCACGCTGAATAAGTCCGGTTGCGCCATTTTTACTCTTTCCCACGCTCTGGCGCGTCTTGGTTTCAATGGGGATTCCATCCTGCCCCAGAATTTGGCCAAGACTTATAAATATTGCCGTGTGCAGGGTGGTACCAGCAATAGCCTGCTGATCAACAGCGCTGCAAGGTCATTCGGTTTCAATACGTGGGATGAGCCGATCACCGATTCTGCCGAGATCCGGTTGCTTCTTCAGAACGATTCTCTGTTTACCTTTTCCATCGTCATCGGTCATATTGCGCTCGTAGACGGTGTTTCTGCGGATGGGACCAAAGTCCATATTGCCGATTCCGCACCCGGTGCCACGGCAGAGCGGATCAAAAATGCCTCCATGTATCTTCTGACAGAAGAAAATACATGGTCTGTCATCGACGATCTTTCTACAATCCCCGGAGCCGTATGGTATCCTGAGACCGGTACATGGAGCGGTATGAACTACTGGTTGGATATCGATTACGCAGCCAAACGAGGACTCCGTCTAATCCAGCCGGCGTGGTTGTTCCTTCAGGAGGAAACCGATTCTCTTCCCGTGGTTCCCAAGCAATTTGGCAGTACCATCAGTACCGTCAGGGTGGAAGGTGAAACGCGGACAGTCAACACCAAAGACCTGACCTGGACACGGGAAACAGATGAACCGCTTCTTGCCCGCATCACCGCGAACAAAAAGATCTGGCTCACCGATCCGGATGGGAATAAACTTGTCCGGGTCGCTCCCGGCCAGTTACTCCCCGTATATTCCAAGGATAAAAACAGCTATCTGGTTCGCTATGAAAACCTGTTTTGCCAGGTTTCAACAAAAAACGCCGAATCTGTTCCGGTCTGTCTCACAGAATATCCCCGTGGAACAGTTGCAATCAACGGAAAAGTATCCGCCAGCGGCAAAGTCAGCATCCGTTCCACTCCCGACGGAAAAGCAAAGGAGCAGTGGCAGACAGGCACCGTTGTCGCGATTCTTGATGAAAGCGGAGAAAGTTATCTTGTCGAAGCAAACGGCAAACAGGGTTGGATCCTGAAAAAGTATGTTATGCAGGAGAATGCTGAACCCTGAAAAAAGGAGTGTACCCCGATATGCTGATTCAGGAACTGACCGTAGGCCCACTTGGGACCCTTTGCTATATTCTGTCTGAAGAAGGTTGCGACCGTTGTGTGGTCATCGATCCCGGCGCTGAAGCCGAGCGGATCCGTACCGCCGTGGGAGCACGAAAGCTGGATGCGATCCTGCTGACCCACGGTCACTTTGATCATCTCGGCGCCGTTCGCGATCTTGTGACCCCGGATACCGCGCTGATCGTCCACACGTTGGACGCACCTATGCTGACCGACGCCCGTTTGAATGCCTCGCTGGATCTGGCGGGAATCGAGCTGACCGCGCCCACGCCAACAAAAACTGTAAGAGATGGAGAAATCCTCCAATACGCCGGGCTTTCCATTCAGGTTGTCCATACACCCGGTCACACACCCGGCAGTGTCTGCTATCTGACCAGTGAAGATGCCTTTACAGGCGATACACTGTTCCATCATGGTTGGGGCCGGACCGATCTGCCCGGCGGCAGCGAGTCGGATATGATGCACTCCCTGCGCCGGATCATTACCCTGACCCGCTCTATGACTGTCCACCCCGGACACGAAGATTAACGGACTCGACGAAAGGATTGAAGATCATTGATAGAGGTAACTGCCGCCATCATTCGTGATAAAGACCGATTCCTGATCTGTCAGCGTCCCGAAGGCAAAAGTTGCGCGATGCTGTGGGAGTTCCCCGGCGGAAAGATCGAACCCGGCGAGACCGGAGAAGCCTGTATCGCACGTGAATGTATGGAAGAACTGGATCTGTCCCTCCGCGTTGAACGGGAGCTGACAGATGTCTTGATGGCATATCCGGACAAAACAGTCCATCTGCACTTCTTTATCTGTCAGATCCTGTCCGGTCATCCCGTGCTGAAAGAGCATAATGCCTGCGAATGGATCCGTCCCTCCGAAACAGATCGTTTTTCTTTTTGTCCGGCTGACCGTAAGATGCTGGACTCCCCTGTCTGGCAAACTTTTGTTGCCGAAGGATTTTCCGAATAAACTCTATCGTTCTATAAGCATAAGGAGGTTTTCCCATGGACGCGAAAAGACTGAAGAAGTATGCCCGCCTCATTGCCCAGTGCGGTGTTAATGTACAGAAGAAGCAGGATGTGTTCGTTCAGGCTGCACTGGACCAACCGGATTTTGTCACAATGGTCGTGGAAGAATGTTATAAGCTGGGTGCACGCAAAGTGTTTGTGGATTGGTCCTATCAACCCATTTCCCGTCTGCACGCACGCTACCGTTCTCTGGCAACGCTCAGTGAGCTGGACACCATCGAGGAAGCCCGTTGGAAACATATGGTCCACGCCTGCCCCTGCCGGATCTTTCTCTCCTCGGAAGATCCGGACGGTATGAAGGGCATCAACATGGCGAGGTTGGCCAAAGCACAACAGAAAAAGTATCCTCTGATCCGCCATTATCAGGATGAGATCGAGAATCGTGACCAGTGGTGTATCGCCGCGGTACCCGGTAAGGCTTGGGCTCACAAGATCTTCCCGGATATTCCGGAGGATGAGGCTGTCGAAAAGCTCTGGCAAGCCATTTTGGACACTAGCCGAGTCACAGACGATCCTGTTCAGGCCTGGAGAGATCACAACGCAGATCTCGCGGCCCGTTGTGCCTGGTTGAACGAAAAAAAGATCCGTTCTCTGCATTATACTGCCTCGAACGGAACCGATCTGACCGTCGGTATGATCCCGGAAGCCGAGTTCAAAGGCGGTTGTGATACCAACCTCCGTGGCATCACCTACAACCCCAATATTCCCTCAGAAGAGTGCTTCATCTCCCCAATGAAGGGACAGGCCGAAGGCATCGTATACGCCAGCCTTCCGCTCAGTTATCGCGGTCAGTTGATTGAAGATTTCTCGATCCGTTTTGAGAATGGCAAAGCAGTTGAATGGCACGCCGCAAAAAATGAGGACTTGCTTGGCAGCATGCTGACGATGGACGAAGGCAGCGCCTATCTGGGCGAATGCGCGCTTGTACCTTACGATTCCCCCGTCCGTGCGTCCGGTCTCCTGTTCTATAACACCCTTTTTGACGAAAACGCCGCCTGTCATCTGGC
The DNA here is from genome assembly GCA_045640475.1 of Clostridia bacterium. Taxonomy (GTDB): domain Bacteria; phylum Bacillota; class Clostridia; order Christensenellales; family Aristaeellaceae; genus Aristaeella. Next base: position 14,402 of record JAZUFB010000187.1, on the reverse strand, counting down.
CATGGGCATGGGGTTCGCCGATACCATCCGTGGTTTTCAGGACAAATCGCTGGATGAATGTCGTAAGATGGGAATCAACGACAGTATGATCCATGTGGACTTCATGATCGGCACAGCCGATATGGACATTGACGCCATTCTGGAGGACGGTTCCTCCGTCGCGGTCTTCCGCAAAGGCAACTGGGCCTTCTGACGGTATTTTCCCGCCTCACCTGTATTCCTTCGCAAATGATTCGGAGATGATATCCTATGGCTATGAATATTGTACTGGTCAATCCGGAGATCCCGCAAAACACAGGAAACATTGCACGGACCTGCGCTGCAACCGGAGCTATCCTTCATCTGATCGAGCCGCTTGGTTTTTCGCTTGATGACCGCTATCTGAAGCGTGCGGGTCTGGACTATTGGTATCTGATGGAGTATCACGTGTATCCCGATCTGGAAACCTTTTTGAAGCAACACGCCGGAGCCAGAATGTTCTTCGCCTCCACCAAAGCGCCAGCCGCTTACCATGAAGCACAGTATCAGGATGGAGACTTCATCTTTTTCGGTTGTGAGACCCGGGGCCTCCCGGAAAATTTGCTTGAAAAAGTATACGACCGTTGTATCCGTATCCCGATGATTCCTGAAGCCCGCAGCCTCAATCTGGCCAATTCCGTTGCCATCGTACTCTATGAAGCCCTGCGGCAGGAAGGATTCCCCGGTATGTCTGCAGTCGGCCATCTCACAGGACGTGAGGAGCAGAGCGGTCCTTGGTTGGACTATATCTGAGGAGGAGAAACATGGCATATTTCAAGCATACCCAGCAGGAAACACAAACCTATACGCCTGTATTCAGAAGAGATGATCCGTCGGCGCCAGACATGACCGATGTACCTTATGACGACGGTTTTGACGACTATAGCGAGCCGATCGTTCCCGAAGATCCCCAGGAAGTAGCTGCCCGCCGGAAAGAGCGTTTTACTCTCTTCAACGGTGTCCTGGATTTCGTGGGTGTCATCCTTGGTGCCGTCGTGATTCTGGTCTTGTTGGCTTTTCTCCTGAGCCTCATCAACTGGGTCAGCACCGATATCAACCAAACCTTCTCCCTTTGGCAAAATAAGCTGTGAGGCGATAATATGAACATTTCCGAAAAGTTCCACGGACGTCCTCAGGAAGAACGGAGCACTCAGGAAAACCGGATCTACGACGCGCTCGATGCCTTGCAGATCTCTTTCGACCGGGTGGATCACGACCATGCCGATACCATGGAAGATTGTCTGAAGATCGAAACCGTTCTTGGCGCGAAGATCTGCAAGAATCTTCTGCTCTGCAACCGTCAGGAAACTGTTTTCTATCTTCTTCTGCTGCCCGGTGACAAAGTTTTTAAAACCAAATACCTGTCCTCCCAGCTGAACTGCGCGCGGCTTTCCTTCGCCACGCCCGAACACATGAGCGAACTTCTTCAGACGATCCCCGGTTCCGCTTCAGCGCTGGAACTGTTGTTCGACCCGGATCAGCGTGTCCAATTGGTCATGGATCGTGAGCTGCAAACAGATCCTGTCATCAGCGGGCACCCCGGTTTTTCCACTTCGACCCTCTCGCTGTCCATGGATGATTTCCTGCGTTTTGTTTCTTTCACAGGCCACACACCTGTCTGGGTCGATCTTCCCCGCGAATAAAGCGACCTTTATCCGACATAAAAACCGCGTTCCGGCTCTTGTCTTCCGGAACGCGGTCTTTTTACATTGCTTTTTTCTTATGCTTCAGGATGCTTTTTACGGTAATCCTCGATGGCGGCATGGATTGCCTGTTCCGCCAGCATGCTGCAGTGCATTTTGACGGGCGGCAGTCCGTCCAGCGCCTCAGCCACAGCCTGATTGGTCAACTGCAGGGCTTCCTCAATGCTCTTGCCCTTCACCATTTCGGTAGCCATGGAACTGGTGGCGATTGCAGCACCGCAACCAAAGGTCTTAAATTTAACATCCACAATGATCCCGTTTTCGACCAGGATATCCATCTTCATGATGTCGCCGCACTTGGCGTTGCCGACTGTGCCGGTACCGCTGGCGTTTTCGATTTCACCCACGTTTCTGGGATTGGAAAAATGATCCATCACTTTTTCAGAATACATTGATTTTTTCCTCCTTTATCGGATATTCATCCGTGCATGACTCCGTTCAGCGGGCAACTGCCGCCAACGGTCGTAGTTTCAGCGTTCAGAACAGACATAGCGCGCAGATCCTTCACGATGCCGGGCAGAACGCGCAGCACTTCGTCAATATCCGCTTCGGTGGTTTCCGTGCCCAAGGTCAGACGCAAAGAGCCGTGAGCGATCTCGTGAGGCAGACCGATTGCCAGCAACACATGGCTGGGATCAAGACTGCCGCTCGTGCAGGCGCTTCCGCTGGAACCGGCGATCCCTGCAAGGTCCAATCTCAGCAGCATAGCCTCACCCTCGATATAGCGGATAGACACGTTGCAGTTATTGGGCAGTCTCTTGGTAGGATGACCGTTCAGTCTCACATCCGGCACAGAGGTCAGAATGCCGTTGATCAGCTTATCTCTGAGCACCGTCATGCGGGCAGCGTTTTCTTCAAGGTTCGCAGTCGCCAGCTCAATGGCTTTTCCGATGCCCACGATGCCAGCCAGATTTTCTGTTCCGGCACGCTGGCCGCGTTCCTGCGCGCCGCCCTGGATCAGGGTATCCAGACGCAGGCCCTTGCGCACATACAGCACACCGATGCCCTTCGGGCCGTGGAACTTGTGGCCGGACATACTCAGCATATCAATGTTCATTTCGTTCACATCGATTTTGACCGCACCGATTGCCTGCACCGCGTCGGTATGGAAAGAAATCCCGTGTGCCTTCGCGATCGCACCGATCTCACGGATGGGCTGGATGGTGCCGATCTCGTTATTGGCCGTCATCACGGAGATCAGGATGGTCTTGTCGGTGATAGCCTTTTCGACATCCGCGGGATCAACCAAACCGGTTTCATCCACAGGCAGATAGGTCACTTCAAAGCCCTGTTTTTCAAGCCATTTGCAGGTATGCAAGATAGCATGATGCTCAATGGCGGTGGTAATGATGTGGTTTCCCTTGTTCTTTTTCGCAAAGGCGGTTCCCTTCAGGGCCCAGTTATCGCTTTCGCTTCCGCCGGCGGTAAAGTAGATCTCCTGCGGCTGTGCGCCGATTGCGGCAGCTACCTGTTTCCGGGCAATATCCACCGCTTTTCCGGCTTCGCGGCCTGTACCGTGGATACTGGAGGGATTGCCGAAAACCTGGGTGAAATAGGGCAACATGGTTTCCAATACTTCGGGTGAGACCGCCGTCGTCGCGGCGTTATCAAGATAGATTCTATCGTTCATCAGTATTTTCACTCCTTCTGAAATGTTTCGTGATCCAACATGTCCTGCAAGGTGATGGAGTCAAGCAGGCCGTTGATACTACGGGAAAGGTAGTCCCAAACGATTCTGGCCTTGCATCCGTTACTGCGTTCACAACTGCCTTCGTTCCCGACACAGTCCGAGATATTGAGTGGACCCTCTGTGGCGTTCAGGATATCACCCACAGTGATCTCTGCCGGTTTGGAGGCAAGCGCGTATCCTCCCTGAGCTCCGCGTGCGCTGGTCACCAGGCCCGCCTTCCGCAGGGTACCGAGCAACTGCTCCAGATAATCCTCCGGTACGCCGACCGCAGCAATTGCCTTCAGCGGCTGTGGACCTTCCTGGTCATGTTCAGCGAGATAATGCATCGCATACAAGCTGTACTTCCCCTTGGTCGACAGTTTCATAAGGTCTCCTTTCGTCAATCCCGACAATTTCTCTCGGAATTGCCGGAGATATATTATCATAGGTGTTTCTGTCTGTCAATGCTTGATTTTTCATCATCTTCAGCAAATAAAAAGTCGGAAACCCTTCCCTTTTCAGGAATCGTTTCCGACTGATGATCGTTATTCGTTTCTTTGCATCAGTTCAGCAGTTCCTTGACCCGGTCCATAAAGCTCTTGCGGTTTTCATACTCGCGATCGCCGGTGGTATCCTCAAACTGCTTGAGCAGATCCTTCTGTTTCGCGTTCAGCTTTCTGGGCACTTCCACCTTCACCCGCAGCAGCAGATCGCCCTTTGCAGTCCCGCGCAGCTGCTGGATACCGGCGCCTTTGATCCGGAACTCGGTCCCGGGCTGGGTGCCTTCAGGAATACGATACTTGATCGGACCGCTCAGGGTCGGTACTTCCACATCCCCGCCCAAGGCAGCCGTGGCAAAGCTGATCGGGAAATCGAGGATCAGGTTATAGCCTTCACGCCGGAATACCTTGTGGGGACGGATCGTGATCTGGATCAGCAGATCGCCCGCCGGGCCCCCTCGCATACCGGGTTCGCCATCGCCGCGCATACTGATGATCTGACCGTTATCGATACCAGCGGGTACTTTGATCTTCACGGTACGTTTCTTTCTCACGCGACCGTTTCCGCCGCATCCGGGACATTTTTCGCTGACAACTTTACCCGTTCCGCCACAGGCGGTACAGGTACGCACAGTCGTCATCCAGCCGCCATTGATCCTCACCTGGCCGGACCCGTTACAAGCCTTACAGGTCACAGGAGTGGTACCGGGCTTGGCGCCGTTGCCGCCGCAGGTATCACAAACTTCGTTGCGATTGATCTCAAAGGACTTTTCACAGCCCTTGGCCGCTTCTTCAAAAGTGATCCGCAGTTCGTACTGCAGGTCATTTCCGGCCACAGGTCCCTGTCCTCTGGAGGAACGACCCATGCCGCCATTAAACAGCTGATCAAAAATATCGCCCATGCCGCCAAAGCCGCCGAATCCTTCAAAGGGATTTCCGCCGCCGCCCATGCCCTGCATGGGGTCGTTGAATCCGAACTGGTCATAGCGAGCACGCTTGTCCGGATCTGAAAGGACCTCATTGGCCTCATTCAATTCCTTGAAACGGTCTACAGCAGTCTTGTCATCCGGATGCAGGTCCGGGTGACATTCTTTGGCCCGCTTGCGATACGCGCGTTTGATTTCCTCATCGGTGGCCGTTTTTTCCACGCCAAGCACTTCATAGTAGTCGCGTTTTTCAGCCAATCCGTTCCACCTCTTGTTTCAAGCGCAAGCCCGTTCCCATCCGGAAACGGGCTTGCGTGTTTTCATTTTTGATCCCGATGATTACTGAACGCTGCCGTCGGCATCAATGCTGCCGTCGTCGTTCATCTGAGTGCCACCCATGTCGGCACCGCCCATATCAGGCGCGCCGCCCATGTCAGGAGCACCCTGCTGCTGATACAGCTTGCCAAAGATGGCATAGACCTTCTGGGTCATGGTTTCCATGGCGTTCTTGATTTCTTCGGCGTTGTTGCCTTCACGGATCTTCTTGAAGGCGTCCAATTCGCTCTGCACAGTAGCCTTGTCTTCTTCGCTCAGCTTGTCACCGTTTTCGCGCATGGTCTTTTCCATTTCATAGATCATGCTGTCAGCACGGTTCAGGGTTTCGACTTCTTCCTTGCGCTTCTTGTCCTGTTCAGCGAACTGTTCAGCTTCCTTCACGCGCTGGTTGATTTCTTCCTCGCTCAGGTTGGTGCTGGCAGTGATGGTGATCTTCTGCTCGTTGTTGGTCGCCTTATCCTTGGCGGAAACATTCACGATACCGTTGTTGTCGATGCTGAAGGTCACTTCGATCTGCGGCACGCCACGGGGCGCGGGCGCGATACCGGTCAGCTGGAAGCGTCCGAGGGTCTTGTTGTCATAAGCCATCTGACGTTCGCCCTGCAGGACATGGATCTCAACGGTGGTCTGTCCATCCGCCGCGGTAGAGAAGACCTGGCTCTTGCTGGTGGGGATCGTGGTGTTACGGTCGATCAGGCGGGTGAAGATGTGACCTTCGGTTTCCAGACCCAGGCTCAGGGGAGTCACGTCCAGAAGCAGAACATCCTTCACTTCGCCGCCCAGCACACCACCCTGGATGGCGGCACCGATGGCAACGCACTCATCGGGGTTGATGCCCTTGAAGGGTTCTTTGCCGGTCACACGCTGCACAGCAGCCTGCACGGCGGGAATACGGGTGCTGCCGCCCACGAGGATCACCTTGTTCAGCTGTTCCACGGTCAGGCCGGCATCCTTCAGCGCCTTGCGCAGGGGTTCGATCGTGGCGTCGACCAGGTCGGCAGTGATCTCGTCAAACTTTGCGCGGGTCAGTGTCACATCCAGATGCTTGGGGCCGGTGGCATCCGCGGTGATGAAGGGCAGATTGATGTTCGCGGTGGTGGTGCCACTCAGTTCGATCTTGGCCTTTTCAGCGGCTTCCTTCAGTCTCTGTGCGGCGATCTTGTCGTTCTTCAGATCGATGCCGTTCTCCTTTTTGAACTGTTCAGCCACATAGTCGATCACGCGCTGGTCAAAGTCATCACCACCCAGACGGGTATTACCGTTGGTGCTCAGAACTTCGAACACGCCATCACCGATGTCCAGAATACTGACGTCGAAGGTGCCGCCGCCCAGGTCGTAAACCAGGATCTTCTGGTTTTCTTCCTTGTCCAGACCATAAGCCAGAGAAGCCGCGGTAGGTTCGTTGATGATACGAAGCACTTCCAGTCCGGCAATGCGGCCGGCATCCTTGGTAGCCTGACGCTGGCTGTCGTTGAAGTAGGCAGGCACGGTAATAACGGCCTGAGTCACTTTTTCGCCCAGATAGCTTTCAGCGGTCTCCTTCATCTTGCTCAGCACCATAGCGCTGATATCCTGGGGAGTATACTGCTTACCGTCGATGTCTACTTTGTAGGCGGTACCCATCTCACGCTTGATGGAAATCACAGTGCGGTCCGGATTGGTCACAGCCTGACGCTTGGCCACCTGACCGACAAGGCGTTCGCCGTCTTTGGTAAAGGCAACCACGGAAGGCGTGGTGCGGCTTCCTTCAGCGTTCGCAATTACAGTGGGCTGTCCGCCTTCCATCACGGCAACGCAGCTGTTGGTGGTACCAAGGTCAATACCGATAATCTTGCTCATTTTAGTTTCCTCCTGTTTTTATCTGTCATTTGTGATTGTTGTTGTATATATTCTGAAAAGGGTTTCCCCTGAGTCAGCCTTTATGTTTATTCCGGAACGACTTTTACCATTGCGTGGCGCAGGACCTTGTCCCCGATCATGTATCCCTTTTGCAGGACCATGCATACGGTACCGGGCTCGCCGTCTTCCGGCGTTCCCTGAAGCACCGCGTTTTCGAGGTTGGGATCAAACTTTTCACCCAGTCGGTCGATCGGGGTCACTTCCAGCTTACGGTAAACATCGTTCATTTGCTTCAGCACCAGTTCGAGGCCGTTCTTCAGTGCCTCGTCTGTGGTGTTTTCGGCGGCCGTCAGCGCGCGTTCCAGGTTATCCAGCACCGACAGCATCTGTCCGGCCACATCCTTGCGGCCATCCGCAAAGGCATCCGCGCGGACGGATTCGTTTCTGCGGCGGAAGTTGTCGAAATCTGCCTGCACACGCTGTGCCATGGCCAGATATTCATCCGCCTTGGCATTCGCGGCGTCCAGTGATTTCTGCATGGCTTCCTTTTCAGGATCACAGGCTTCACTTTCGTTTTCGGCAGCGACCTCCGGAGCTTCATTTACCTGGGATCCGTCTGCCTGTTCGGCTTCATTCATTTCTTCCGGTTCCTGAGCGACTTCTTTTTCGATTTCCTTGTTCAGGGCGGGTTTTTCCTTTTTGGACCGGCTCATTTCATTCTCGCCTTTCTGTACATTATTGCGCGACATTGCGCTCCGGAACATCGTTCCGGATTATTCTTCACCGCCAAACATGTCAGTCAGCTGATGACCCATCATGTTCAGGATGGAAATAACCTTTGAATACTGCATCCGGGTAGGACCGATCACGCCAATGGTGCCTTGCTGGCCGGACCGTGTGGAATAAGTGGCCGTTACGATCGAACAATCCGACATTTCCGGGATGCCTGTCTCCGGGCCGATTCTTACGGTAAAGGCCATCTCGCCGGCGCCGGAAACGATTTCTGCAAGTTTGTCCTTCGTTTCCATCAGGCTGAGGAAATTACGGGCCTTTTCCACATCGTTGTATTCCGGATAGGACAGGATGTTGCTGGTACCGCCGACCGCCACGTGGGACATCGTCTGGCCCTGCTTTTCCTGCAGGCAACCGTAGAGACTCTGGAGCAGGTCGTTGTTCTCGCTCATGCGACCGATGATCTCGGGCAGCACCTCGCAGGCTTCGGAAAGCGTCTTCCCCTGCAGTTCCCTTGTCAGAGAGCGGGAGATCGTATACAGGGTATCCTGATCCAGATCCGGACTGATGCGGACCACATTATCCCTGACCACGCCGCTGTCAGTGGCGATCACCACCAGCGCCATGTTATCTGCCACCGGAACCAGCTGCACTGTACGTAACCGGGGTTCCTTGCCCTTTGGTGGCAGGACCACCGCGGTATACTGGGTGAGGCTGGAGATCACATCCGCCGCATGGTCGATCACATCCTGCAGCTGGTGGACGCGACCGCCGAAATGACCCTGGATGCTCTCCGTCGAATCATCCGGCAGGATACCTGCGCGAAGGAGTGTATCCACATACAGGCGGTAGGCTTTCGCGGATGGGATCCGGCCTGCGGAAACGTGAGGCTGATCCAGATAACCAAGTTCTTCCAGATCGCTCATTTCATTGCGGATCGTCGCAGATGAAAGGCCCATGTCATACTTTTTGGAGATCGTCCGGGAGCCGACCGGGACCGCTGTCAAAATATAATCGTCAATGATCGCCTGCAGGATCCGTAATTTACGTTCGTCCATATCCATGGTTTCCGCCTCCTCTCCGTCACACATTCGTAAGTCATCGTGTTTCTTGTTGTTAGCACTCACTCGACGTGAGTGCTAACTGCATGATTAAGATATCACCCGCCCTGTGTTTTGTCAATAGTTTTCACGTTATTTTCATAGGATTCGCCTGTTCCAAGCCCTTAATCTTTTCTTTGGTGTATTCAAACGCCGAACACAAAAAAACCATTCCGCTTATTGATGCATCACGCACAGCATGATAAAATCCTTACTGTTTCCGTCTGCAGACGGAAGCATTTTGCATAAAGGAAGTCATAACGGAGGCACTTTATGATTTATAACGATGTATTGGAAGCTATCGGCCACACGCCTGTCATCCGGCTGAACAAGATCGTTCCGCCCGGTTCAGCTGAGGTCCTTGTCAAATACGAAGGCGTCAATATCGGCGGCAGTGTCAAAACGCGTACCGCCTACAATATGATCTGCGAAGCTGAAAAGCGTGGCGAGATCACCAAGGATACCGTCATTGTCGAACCGACCAGTGGCAATCAGGGCATTGGTCTGGCCCTGATTGGTGCCGTCCGGGGTTATAAAGTCCGTATCATCATGCCGGATAGCGTCAGTGAGGAGCGCCGCAAGCTGATCCGCGGTTACGGGGCTGAGCTGGTATTGATCCACGATGACGGAGATATCGGCGCCTGCATTGAAGAATGTCTGCAGACGGCATTGCGTATGTCCCGTGAGGATCCTGCCGTTTGGGTCCCCCAGCAGTTCGAAAATCCGGACAATCCTTTGGTCCATAAATATCATACAGCGCTTGAGATCGTAGAACAGGTCGGAAAGCCGATCCACGGTTTCTGCTCCGGTGTAGGTACCGGCGGCACCCTCAGCGGCATCGGTGAAACGCTTAAGGCGCTTTATCCGGACATCCGCATTTGGGCTGTAGAGCCTGAAAACGCTGCCATCCTTTCTGGCGGCAGCATTGGCACCCATCTCCAGATGGGCATCGGCGACGGTTTGATCCCCGCCAATCTGAATATGAAGATCTATGATCAGATCGATATCGTTACCGATGACGAGGCGCTTGAAACTTCAAGGCGTCTGATCCGTGAAGAAGGCATCCTCTGCGGCATTTCCAGCGGCACCAATGTCACCGCTGCCCTCCGCCTCGCCAAAGAACTGGGTGAAGGCAAGACTGTCGTCACGATCCTTCCCGATACCGGCGAGCGCTATTTCTCCACTGCGCTTTTTGATTAATCCGCTTTATAACATACAAAAAAGAGACCCACGGGTCTCTTTTTTGTATACGGTCCGGGAATCATTCCTCGTCCAGTTCGTCTTCCTCTTCCACTCTGCGGTTGAAGATCTCGAGCAGTTTGTCCGCCAAAGCATCATCTTCCACGGGAGAGAATTCATCCATTTCGGTTCCGTCTTCATCCGTAGAGGAAACGACTTTGCAGATGTAGATGCCACCGGCTTCTTCATCCTCTTCTTCGGCTTCGCACTCAGCAGCGTGTTCGCAGCCTTCACAAGCCATGTCACATTCTTCTTCGGCTTCTTCCAGCGCGGCGTATTCTTCGCCATTATAGAAGAAGTAATCCAGCACGCGGAGCGTGAGCTGGTTTCCGTCTTCGTCCGTGGCCTGCACCAGGTCATACTCTTCGTAGTTTTCGTCTTCGTACATAATAATGCACCTCATCCATTCATTTTCCGGTTCTCCGGAACAGTCATGATTATATCCGATGCCATGCGCTTTGACAAGAGCCTTTCACGACAGACATCGGTGAAGCCGCTATTGACGGGACTGATCAGGTTCCGTATACTGGAACGGTTCACTGGTTCTTTTTCTTTTCCAGCGGATGCTCGCTGCCATCCGCTTCACGGACGACGACACTGTCCAGGATCTGTTTCATATTTTCGCGGAAACCATCCAGGTATTCCTTGCGCAACGCATCCTGTTCCGCGAATTCTTCCCTGGTCAATCCTGTGGTCTTCTTTTTCCTGGCAAGCTCGTTCAGTCTTTCGATCTTCTCATGTTCCATATTTTCATTTCCTTTCCGAAAGGAGTTTTTTTCATGATTGACGGTAAATGGTTTGCTCCCGGATCCGATCTGGTTACGGCGTATAACATTCGTGAAGCGGTCTTTGGCACCCGTGAGGACGCGCTGGATCCCGAAAGTTGGAATGTCGTTGTCCACTATGATGAACAGCCTGTCGGAACCGGACGTATCCGTTGGCAGGAAGGGGCATTTTGGTTGGACCGGATTGGTGTTCTTCCCGCCTGGCGCGGCAAAAAAATGGGTGATCTGGTCCTCCGTCTCCTGCTTTTTAAGGCGCAGACCCACGCGGCACGCGAGGTTTGTCTTGTCTGCGATGCTTCCCTCACAGGATTCTTTTCCAGACTCGGCTTCCGCGAAGTTCCCGGCTCCGGAGATCTGGTCCTGATGTCCATCCGGGGTGAGGATATTGATCTGGACACCTGCAAAAACTGCAACAAAGCCAACTGTCCAAACCGGAAATAAGGTCTTTCACTATTCTCAGCGTGTTCTGCCAACCCGTCCGGCACACAGTGCCGCCTTGACCGCCAGCAGTCCCGCACCCGCGCGGATTGCTGCCAGTGTCAGGCTTTCCGTTCCCAGAAGGTCCGTACGTTCACGCAGATATATCGCTGCCATGGCAACCAGATACACGACCCAGCAAGCAATCATGAGGGCCGTGTTTTTCTTTTTCTTCGCGTTGACCACAGTCCATATGATCAACGCAAGCAGGATCAGAAAAGCGCCCGCAGCCAGCAGGACCGGAATCTCACCGATTCTGACCTGTTCCGGCTCATACAGGATATCTGTCAACAGACAGAATCCGCCAAGCTCAGTCAATGCGACCCAAAGCACATCGCCATTGTTGGGGATCCGTTCACGCCGCAGCGCCAACCACAGCACCAGCAATGCAAACAGAAGCAACAGCCCGATCGCTTCGATCCGGTTGACCACATAGACACACTGCCCCTCCGCGTTTTCAGCCGTCAGTAACGTGTCGCGAAGCCAGCCCGTTCTGGACACTCTGCCAAAGGCAAAATCCGTTCCTTCCATAAACAGGCGGAAGACGGCGAGCGCCGGAAGCATTCCAAAGCCCACCGCATTCACAAATTTTCCGTTATGGGTTCCGTACAGGTCTTTTCCCCATACGGTCTTCCGGTACATTCCCGCATAAACGAGCGCAAGAGCTGTCCAAAGAAGCAGGGCGAACGCTCCGCCGATCATGAGGACCGACACATTCAAGCCGCCAATGGAAAATACTGTGCTCATTCTTTCGCTTCTCCTTTACCGAATACCCAGTTCTGCTGGAAACTATAGCTCACAAAGTAGAGTATGATGTCCACAATCGGCTTCGCCAGCCAGGTTGCAACGCCGATGCTGCTCAACAGCTGGGTTCCAAGAGCACTCAGGATCACGATGCTCACAGCCAGCACAGCATATTTCCACAGGGAAGCCGCCGTCTTTCCCTTTTGTTTGAACACCACATTCTTGTTCAGCATAAAGTTGACCGTCGCGCTGATGATACGCGCCAGCACAGTGCTGATCCAGATGCCGGTATTGATCGTTGCGCCCAGGATCACTTTTTCCCCGCCTTTGAAGATCAGGCGGAAAAGGTTGAACAAGCCCTGATCGATCAGGAAGCAGAGGATACTCGACCCGCAAAATTTGACAAAGTTCCCGAGGATCACTTTGTAGATCCGGTAACTGTCCTTCAGGGTGTTGAAGTGGGTCCCGGCATTGTCATTTTCATATACTGTAGCGATGGTTACCGGGATCATGGGCAGTTTTGCACGGGCGCAGGCGATCAGAACATTCATTTCATATTCAAAACGCTCGCCTTCCACATCGATCATAAACTGCAGATCTTCCCGCCGGAAAGCACGCAGACCGGTTTGGGTATCCGGCAGCCACTTGCCGTACAAAAGCTTAAACACGGCGCTGGTAATCCGGTTTCCGGCACGGCTCTTGAAAGGAACCTGTTCCTCACCAAAGTCACGGCTGCCCAGATACAGTGCCCGCTCCCCTGTAGCCAGTTTTTCCGCCAGACGGATACAATCCTCCACCGTGTGCTGACCGTCCGCGTCGGCGGTGATCACGCCGCTGCAATCCGGAATATTGTTCATGATGTAAGTATATCCGGTCTTCAGGGCAACACCCTTGCCATGATTCACGTCATGATGCTGCACCGCGGTATTCGGCATGGCGGCGATCCGTTCAAAGATAGGTTGATAGCTTTCAGCAGAACCGTCATCCACGACTACGATATGGCCAAAGCCATTTTCTCCAAGCTTTTGGATATAGGAAGGCAAACGCTCATCCGGTTCCAGGGATGGAATCAGGATCACCGCGTCTTTCAGAGCCTCCAAGCGCTGTTCGTTCGTATCCATAAATGATCTACTCCTTCCGGCAGTATACTCATACTCATTCAAACTTATCCACTGTAAGTATACACCTTTTCGCGCCAAAGTTCAAACGTTGACACACATCACGCCTCAGCGTATAATAGCAAAAGACTAAACGGATGGAGGTCTTTCCATGGGTATTATTCCTTCCCGCAATCTGGACGAACAACGTCGCGAAGAAAAAGGCATCGTCTATTTCGACCGTGGCATCCTTGAAGGCAAAAATGGCCGCAAATACAGTCGTTTCGCCATCCAGACCCATTTTGTCGAAGTTGGCGAAAATCAGGCCGAACTCGTTCGGAAATACGTTCTGCCTCTTGCCCAGCCCGGCGATATGCTTTCCTTCGGTGCCAAAGTCATGGCTATGTGTACCAATAATGTCCGCACCCGTGAGCAGGTCAAGCCCGGTTTCTGGGCCAACCATCTCTGGAAGTTTGCCGGCATCAACACCACCGGCGTCGGTATGCACGAGCCCTATAAGCTCCAGCTCGTCATCGACATGTGCGGTCTGCCCCGTGTCCTCTTTGCTGCCGCGATCAGCGCGATCACCCGTCCTTTCGGTGTCCACGGTCTTTTCTACAAGATCTGCGGCAAGGGTGTTGGCGGCATCGACGGTTTCTATTTCCGTTCCAGTTTCGATCGCTATAAGGAGTTGGCGCTGATCAATCCGCCCAATCCTGTCGAGCTGTGCAACGCCCTTGAAAAAGAGACCGGTATCCCTGTCGTTCTCATGGACGCCAACGATATCGAGCAGAATCAGCTTGGCAAGTGTTCCGACTTCCCCCTTACCGATGACGAGATCCAGGATGCCATGGCGGATAATCCCTCCGGTCAGGGCGATGAACTGACTCCCCTGATTCTGATCCGTCCCGTAAACTAAACAAAAGCATTGCAAAAGCGCGGTCTTCCAAATCAGGAAAGCCGCGCTTTTTCTGTGTCTTAATATTTATCCAAGAGGGATCTGCCAAATGGTCGCTTCCGTATTGCTGAACACGGGATCGCCATACATTTCATTCAGGGCATCCAGGTCCACGTCGTAGTCGTTCCGCTCATAGCTGGATACATAGACGTAGTCCACATCATACTTTTCCACCACATCAGTGTTATGAATGGGATCCTCCATAAACCGTGTAATGTCACTTTGTCTTTCCCAAGTGTTGAATCCATGCCAGTAAAGCCAAAGATCCGGTCCGCATAC
>JAZUFB010000186.1:0-21664 GCA_045640475.1 Clostridia bacterium | reverse complement strand
CAGGCGAAATAAGCTCGCATTTCCAAAACAATCACAAAGGGTTACGGGAGAACCGTGACCCTTTTTTCAAAGCGGAAGGAGCTTTTGAAATGCCGGAAAATGTTTCTGGAACGGGAACGGCGATGCCGCCTCCACCCCCGCCCCCACAACCAATCATTGTAACGATCCCGGAGGTCACCAAAACCATTGCGGAGCACGATCCTGTGCAGACGGCTTTGCTGGAGGAAGCGGAAACACTCTTCGCTGAAAGGAACGAAACACCGGAGCCGGAGGAAACGCTGCGGACCGAAGCGGAAAGCATAACGGCGGAGACGGAAGCAGCAGACGAAGAGGATGAGGACGATGAAGATGCGGTCCGCGTACTGGGGATCTGCCCCGTATGCGGGTTTCAGGTCCGGCATGGCGCCGGTTTCTGCCACAACTGCGGGTCGGAGTTTGATCCGGCCACTGTGCAGACGGTTCCCGTCGTGCCAAAAGCGCCGAAACGATTCCGCCTGAAGTTGAAAGCGGATGAAAAATGGGTTTTTGCGGTCCTGGCAGTGCTGGCTTTTGCCGCCTTGTGCCTGCTGAGCAATCACTGAACATACCTGAGGAGGTAAGAACATGAAGGATATCATCATTGTCGGCGGCGGCCCCGCGGGTTTGACGGCCGCGTTATACGCCCTGAGGAACGGAAAGACTGTGACGGTGCTGGAAAAGCACGGCCCCGGCGGACAGATCACTTACAGCCCGAAGGTCGAGAACTGGCCCGGGACGATGCAGATGAGCGGAAACGAGTTTGCGGACGCGCTGCTGGACCAGATTATGGCGCAGGACGGCGAGATCGAGCTGGAGGAAGCGACCGGCGCGACCTTCTCCGGCGGCGTGTGGACCGTGCATACCGCGGACGGAAACGACTTTGAGGGGAAATCCGTGATCCTGGCAACCGGTGTGAAGCACCGGATGCTTGGCCTGCCCGGGGAAAACGAACTGGTCGGCGAGGGCATTTCCTTCTGCGCTGTGTGCGACGGTGATTTCTTCACGGGAAAGAAAGTGTGCGTCGCAGGCGGCGGCAACTCCGCCCTGCAGGAAGCGATCCTGCTGAGCGGAAAGTGTGCTGAGGTGACGGTGCTGCAGGATCTGCCCGTGTTTACTGGGGAAAAGAAGCTGCAGGACATCCTGTTTGCGCGTGACAACGTGAAGGCCATGACCGGCGTGAAGATCACCGAACTGCGGAAGAATGGAAGCACGCTGGCCGGGGTGACGGTCGAAAGCACGGTAACCGGCGAAAAGACGGAAGTGGATTGCGACGGCCTGTTTGTGGCCATCGGCCTGATTCCGGAAAACAAGGCTTTCGCGGATCTTGCGGAACTGAATGATTATGGATATTTCGCCTCCGGCGAGGACTGCATGACCCAAACGCCCGGCATCTTTGTGGCGGGCGATTGCCGGTCAAAGGCGATCCGCCAGCTGACGACCGCCGCCGCGGATGGCGCGGTGGCCGCGCTTGCTGCGTGCAGATATATCGACGCGATGGCGTGAAAAAACATCGTTTTTTAAACAAGAAACTTGTTCACGCCAGCGAATCTGTGCTATACTATATCGGTATATGTACCTTAACTATCCTGAACAGGAGGAACCGTTTCAATGCAATACACCAAAGAAGTTGAAGACATGGTCTGTGTTGCGAAGGGCCCGCATCATGGTCCCGCGCCCATTCCCGAAGAAGGAAAGTGGATCCAGGCCAAGGAAATCAAAGACATTTCCGGTTATACCCATGGCATCGGCTGGTGCGCTCCCCAGCAGGGCACCTGCAAGCTCAGCCTCAACGTCAAGGATGGCGTGATCCAGGAAGCCCTGGTTGAAACCATCGGCTGCTCCGGTATGACTCACTCCGCCGCTATGGCCAGCGAGATCCTGCCCGGCAAGACCATCCTGGAAGCTCTGAATACCGACCTCGTGTGTGACGCGATCAACACCGCCATGCGCGAACTGTTCCTGCAGATCGTTTATGGCCGCACCCAGTCCGCTTTCTCTGATGACGGTCTGCGCGTCGGCGCCGGTCTGGAAGACCTGGGCAAGGGCCTGCGCTCCATGGTGGGTACCATGTACGGCACCAAGGAAAAGGGCACCCGTTATCTGGAAATGACCGAAGGCTACGTGCTGAAGATGGCCCTGGACAAGGACGATCAGGTTTGTGGCTATCAGTTCCTGAGCCTGGGCAAGATGATGGACGCCATCAAGAAGGGCATGAGCCCCAATGAAGCGTACGAAAAGAATATCGGTACCTACGGCCGGTTCAAGGCTGAAGACGGCGCGGTCAAGTGGATTGACCCCCGCAAAGAGTAAGGAGGCGTACTGAAATGGCTTTGTTTGAAAATTATGAAGGACGTATGCCTCAGCTGCAGCCTGTGCTGGAGAAGTACGGCTTCAAAAACTTTGACGAGGTGAAGGCTTTCACCAACTCCAAGGGTGTGGACGCTTATCAGATCGTTGAAAGCACCCAGCCCATCTGCTTCGAAAACGTCAAGTGGGCCTATGAACTGGGCGCCGCGATCGCCATGAAGAAGGGCGTGAAGACCGCCGCTGAAGCCGCCAAGTGCATCGGCGAAGGCCTGCAGGCTTTCTGTATCCCCGGCTCTGTTGCCGACCAGCGTCAGGTTGGTATCGGCCACGGCAATCTGGGTGCCATGCTGCTGGATGAAGAAACCGAGTGCTTCGCTTTCCTGGCCGGCCATGAATCCTTTGCCGCCGCTGAAGGCGCCATCAAGATCGCTCTGAACGCCAACAAGGTCCGCACCAAGCCCCTGCGCGTGATCCTGAACGGCCTGGGCAAGGACGCTGCTATGATCATCAGCCGCATCAACGGCTTCACCTATGTGCAGACCAAGGATGACTATCTCTCCGCCGATGTCAAGGAAGACCACGCGCTGACCATCGTGAACGAGACCGCCTATTCTACCGGCGATCGCGCCAAGGTCCGCTGCTACGGTGCTGACGGCGTCCGTGAAGGCGTGGCCATCATGTGGCACGAGAATGCCGATGTGTCCATCACCGGCAACTCCACCAACCCCACCCGTTTCCAGCATCCCGTTGCCGGCACCTATAAGAAGGAACGCTGGGAAGCCGGAAAGAAGTACTTCTCCGTGGCTTCCGGCGGCGGCACCGGACGTACCCTGCATCCCGACAACATGGCTGCCGGTCCCGCCTCCTACGGCATGACCGATACCATGGGCCGTATGCACAGTGATGCCCAGTTCGCTGGCAGCTCCTCTGTTCCCGCGCACGTGGAAATGATGGGTTTCCTTGGCGCCGGCAATAACCCCATGGTCGGTATGACCGTGGCTGTCGCCGTGGCCGTGCAGGAAGCCATGACCAAGTAATCAGCCTTTAGCATCGAATCCTCCGGCATTTTGTCGGAGGATTCTTTTGTGAGGCCTATCATAAGGACGGTACCGAATGAAACGACTGTTGTGCTGCCTGCTTTGCCTGATGACTGTTTGGAGTCTCGCCGTGGCGGAAGGACCCGCTTTCGATGAAAAAGGCTTCCTTACGGACGCGGAAGCGGGCGAGGAGTATATCTTCGAGGACGAGGAAAATGGCGTATGGAAGTATGCCACCTCCTCCCTGTCTGTCGAGATCCGCCGGACGCGGGAAACCAAAAAGGTGAAGAAAAAGGACCGGATCCTGGAATACTTTGTGGCGGAGATCTATGCGTCCCCCGAGTCTCCCCTGGTACCGGTGATGACGGAAGCCAGCAAAACCAACCCGGCAGGAGTAAAGCAGGTCAGCCCGGAGATCCTGGCGCGGAAATATAACTGCGTGTTTGCGGTGTCAGACGATATGTACGGCTTGCGCCGCCAGAAGAAAAACGGGAAATATCGCTATGACTACCGCGGTGTGGTGATCCGGAACGGCGAAGTGATGTGCCAGAAGACCCGGAACAGCAAAAAGAGCCGCGCGTGGCCGAATCTGGACACGATGGCCCTGTATGCGGATGGCAGTATGAAGACCTTTGTCTGTGACGCGCACACCCCGGAGGAATATCTGGCAGAAGGTGCCGAACAGGTGTTTGCCTTTGGCCCCTGGATGATTTCCAACGGAGAGATCAACCCGGATGTGCTGGATCCGAAATACTATCCTTATAATGAGCCGCGTGTGGCGATGGGAATGGTGGAACCCTGGCACTATGTGGTGATCCTCGTCCGTGGACGGCCGGATACCAAATACGCCGGCGTACATCTGGACTGGTTGGCGCAGAAATTGCAGGAGATGGGCTGTGTTGAGGCGCTGAACCTGGATGGCGGTGAAACCGCGACCATGCTGTTTATGGGTAAAGTGGTCGGCTCCGGCGGAGACGCGCTGCGGTCGCAGGGCAGCCTGATCACCTTTGGCACAAGCGAACAGTGTGTGCAAGAATAAATCCAACGATGAGAAAAGGACGTCTGACGACGTCCTTTTCTCATCTGTTATTATATAGAATCAGATCCACACGGTGAGCTCGCCGGTATCGGGATCACGGTCGGCGACATAAACATAGGTGATATCCCCATCGGTGATCTCCTGCTCGAACCGGTCGACATCCGGCTCGACGCGGTTCAGTTCGCGGCCGGTGGGACTGACAGGTCCTTTGTGGCGCAGATTTTCTTTCGACAGGTTGATGTTGCCGCCGGTGACGATCAGAACAGAATCGTCATTGCCAAGCAGCATATGTTCGGAAGCCAGAATCTCGCCCCGGGTCTTGCCGGAGGAGATGACTGTCTTCACCGTACCGTAAACACTGCCCAGACCGGCTACCTTGTTGCCTTCGCCGCGCACATTGACATTGGCACCGTCGATCCGGACATCCGCAATGCCGTTGAGGGTACCGATGCAGGAACCCAGATCGCAGTGGACAATGGACAACAGAGAACCGCCATTCAGACGGATGTTTGCCTTGCCGAGCATTGTGCCGAGACCGGTGGTCCGCTCGCCATCGGTGATGAGCGTGAGGGTACCGGAGGAAACGATGGTGCCTTCTCCGTCCAACGTGCCAAGAGAGAGGGCATCGTTGCCTTCGACATCGGTCTGGAGGGTAAACCCTTCGCTGATGCGGATATCCGCGGGGCCGCTGGTGCTGCCGATGGCGACCAGATTGATGCCCTTGGCACTGACACGGCAGTTGCCGCGGACCAGAGTGATCACACTGCCTTCGGAACTGCCGCCGCCGATCCCGATGACCTTGTCACCGGAAGCCTTGAGCGTCAGCTTGCCGGCCATATCGATCGTGATGTTGCCGTAGGGCTCATTGAAGTTGCCGCCGATACCCACGCCGTAGTTGCGGTTGTTGTTGATGCTCAAGCTGCCGTAGCCCTGCAGGGTGAGGGAGGAGGACGGGGGAACACGGATGCCTTCTTTGTTGAGGGTGTTGGCACCTTTGAGTTGAATGACGGTGCTGCAGTTGGAACCGATCTGGACCGTGGTCTGGGTGGAACCCTTGATGTTGACATTCTCAAAGGTGATCACGGACTGGGTATGATCCGGCTGACGTACCACGATCTCAACGGTATGGTCCCGTTCTCCCTTGAGGGTGACGGTTCCGTTCGGGACATCCACAAAGGTGTACTTCTGAAGCGCCAGTTCGAGCAGGCTGACCGTCTCGCCATCCTTGGCAGTGTAAGTCAGTTGGGTGCTGTCGTACTTGGAAAGACGCACATTTTCGGCGATGATCTCGCTGCGCACTTTTTCGGCGATCGCGGTGATCGGATACTCGGTGGGACGGGCGGTGTAGAAGCCCTGAATGAGGTCGATCCCGAACTCGATCACGGTCTGCAGCTCGTCCAAAGACTCGACTCCTTCGGCCAAGGTCTTGATACCGTTGGCGTGGGCAAACTCGATGGTGCTCTTGAGGAACATCTGCTTGTTGGTGTCATGGCGGATATCGTGGATCAGGAAGCGGTCGATCTTGATGACCTGCGGGGAATAACGCAGAAGGTTTGCAATATTGCTGTGCCCGGTGCCGTAATCGTCGATGGCAATATGTGCCTGACTGCCGGCCTTGCAGAGCTGTTTGACGTTGTTCAGTTCCTCGTCGGTGATGGAATCCTGCTCGGTCAGCTCGAAAACGAAGCAGTCCAGATAATCCTCATACAGGTCGAAGATCCGATTGACATCCGCGGTGCCAAGAAAGTGGCCGGGAATGGTGTTGATGAAGACCTTGCTCCCGCGGAAGAGACTGTAGTCTTGCTTATAGCGCTCCATAATGCCGAAGAAGGTGACTTTTTCGACTTCGTCCAGGCGGTTGTATTCGCGCGCGGCGTCGAGTACCTCGAGGGGCGTCAGGTTGACCTCAGTGCGCATGAGCGCTTCGTAGGCGTAGATGGAACCTGTCTTGGCATCCACGATGGGCTGGAAGTGATATTTGAAGAGATTGTGATCCATCAGAGTGTTGAAAGCCTGATAAATCTCCTTGGTTTGGGCAGTTTCCTTCAGCGCTTCACCTCTTCCGTACTTGAGGCGGTTGAGGTACAGATTGCCGACAGCCAGTTTGATATAGGTCTCCAGGGGATTGCCCCAGCCGTTGTCCGCCACGGTGGAACCGCAGTTGACTTCGATGTTGTATACTTTGTTGCTGTTGGCGTTGATCTCCTCAAGCAACGGGAAGAACGATCCGGTCGTTTCTACGATGCGGTTGCCGACTTCCACCCCGGTATCACCGATGTTGACGACGATCAACTGATCGTCAGTCACACGCGCGATCAGCGCGTCCGGCTTATTGGCCTTGGCCAACGCGGTCGCGACCTGACGGATGACCCACTCGATATCGTTGATACCATAGTTGTCCATTATGTAGTTGTACCGGACCACGCCATAGACGGAGACAGCGAACGCCTTGTTGGCATTCTTGGGGTCGTGGGCTTTTTCCTCGTACCAGCGGGTGGCCCCTTTGAGGTTCGGGATGCCGGTCATGGGATCCGTATAGAGGCTGTTTTCCAGATTGAACAACATGCTCTTTTGCCGCATCTGGTTGATCATGTTGGTGCAGATGAAATTGAGAATATTGGCGACGCGGCGGACACCCTGAATATCGCGCTGGACATTGCGCAACGCGCTGACATAGTATCCGCAGACGATATTGCGGGAAAAGACGGCTGTAAGGATACACGCGGTCTCGTCATCTTTTTCGAGCCACTGCTGAAGACCGGGGAAAACATCAGCCAGGTAGATATGCTGACGGGCGTACCCAGAGCCCAAATTGGCGGCGGGGACACAGATCAGTTCGTGATCCAGCGCACGGGTGAGGGATACTTCGCCGTTTGAATCGCTGTAGTTGAAATGCGCGTTGAGGCAAAGAACAGAATCGTCTGAAATGGTACGGGAAAGACGATTGAGAAAATCGTCGACATTCTGACTTTCCATGGCAATCTGGGCGTTGGCAAAAAGAACGGTCTCATGACGGTAGGCGTATTCGATGTCCTGATAGGTTCGGACGATCTCCTTTTCCGGAAGAGGCATCTCTTTGCAACCGCAGGAAGCCGCGAAACGCGGATAGTGGGGCAGCTTGATGACACCGTCGGGAACGTTTTCATCGATCAGACGGAGACACTCGGCAGCCTGGATATCCGGATCGCTTTCACAGGTGGTCAGATGGGGCTTGAAGATCCGGGAGGAGGACAGACCGTCGAAACCGGTGACGATGACATCCTCAGGCACACGGTAACCGTGGGCATGAAGGGTATCGATGACGCCGTGGGCCATGGTATCGTTGGCACAGAAGATCGCGTCCGGAAGTTTGGCGCGTGTGGCGATCAGATCTTCGACAATCTCGGAAGCAGGGCCTTCCCAATAGTCGCCGTAGGCGATATTCCGGGGATCCTCGGGGAGCCCTAACTCCTGCAGGACTTCCTGATAGCAGCTGACCCGGAAAATGGAGTGTTCTTCTTCTTGGAGACCAGCGATAAAGAAAGTATCTTTGGCCCCGTGATCCACGATGACATGGGTCATGAGTTGTTTGAAAGCCTCGTGATAGTCAGAAATGACGGAAACACAGCCGGGAACGACGGCGTCGGTGGCGATGACGGGTAGGCGGCGGGAATGGCACGCGTCCGTCAGCTGACGGAGCAGATCGGTACCGTAGAAAGGACTGCCGTCGATGATGAGGCCATCGATGAGATCGTAATTGATGGCATCAAAAATGGAGCGGGCGCCCTCGTTATAGACGTCCTTTTGATTGAGGTCGAGAAAACTGTTGTAGAACATCAGTTTCCAGCCCCGTTTGGCCGCGTGGCGGCAAAGAGAGGCGATAAAACGCGCACGGATATCCTCGTATGCGCGCGTAAGGCATACCGCTATGACTTTGCGTTTATCAGACATCGCTCGACCATCCTTTTCTTTAATTGCGGAAATGGATGTAATTTCTGTAAGATTATACCATAGGTAGTGGTCGTTTGCAAAAGGAATCTTGACGGAAACACGGATTTTTTCCTGAATAGAGGATAAAAAAAGCCTTTTTGCGTTGCGCACGCGGACAAAAAAGCATATAATGAGGGTCAGAAATAAATGCGGAAACAGACAGGGCAGGATGGCTCCTTCAGGAGGCCAGAAACCTTTATGCCCGGTCTGAGGGAGGCAAAACAAATATGATGAACGCGAATCAGCATGACCTGAAGGTGGCTTACATCGGTGGCGGTTCCAGAGGATGGGCCTGGGGATTCATGCAGGACCTGGCTATGGATCCGGAGATCAGCGGTACTGTGCGCCTGTATGATATCGACCGCAGTGCGGCGGAACGCAACGAGATCATTGGCAACCGCATCTCCGCTGACCCGGAGGCAAAGTCCGCGTGGAAGTATGTTGTCAGCGACACGCTCATGCAGGCGCTGGAAGGTGCGGACTTTGTTGTGATCTCTATCCTGCCGGGTACGTTTGCCGAGATGGAGAGCGATGTGCATCTGCCGGAACGTGTTGGGGTACTGCAACCGGTGGGTGATACCGTT
This sequence comes from Clostridia bacterium, assembly GCA_045640475.1. Classification (GTDB taxonomy): domain Bacteria; phylum Bacillota; class Clostridia; order Christensenellales; family Aristaeellaceae; genus Aristaeella. The sequence continues at coordinate 12,710 of JAZUFB010000186.1, read as the reverse complement.
GGCCCTGGCGGTTTCATGCGCGCGATGCGTACGATCCCGATGTATGTGGAGATCGCAAAGGCCATCCGGGACTATGCGCCGGATGCGTGGGTCATCAACTACACCAACCCCATGACGCTTTGTGTCCGGACGCTGTATGAAGTGTACCCGGGAATCAAGGCCTTTGGCTGCTGCCACGAGGTGTTTGGAACGCAGAAGCTGCTTTGTGCCATGCTGAAGGAAATGAAGGGGACCGGGGACATCGACCGCCACGAACTGTATACCACGGTGACTGGCATCAACCACTTTACCTGGCTGACACAGGCTTCCTGGAAGGGAATCGACCTGATGCCCCTGTACGCGGAATTTGCGGAAAAGTACGCCAAGACCGGGTATTCGGAAGGGCAGGACAACAACTGGATGAATTCCTTCTTCTCCTGCGGCCACCGGGTCAAGTTCGATCTGTTCCGTCGCTATGGCGCGATCGCCGCGGCGGGAGACCGGCATCTGGCGGAATTCGTACCCCGTTGGTATACCCTGACGCGGGAAACGGTCGCCGGTTGGCAGTTCCAGCTGACCCCTGTATCCTGGCGCCTGGAGGATCTGAAGAATCGCATGGCCCGGTCCGACGCACTGGTGAGCGGACAGGAGAAGGTAAACCTGAAGGGCTCCGGCGAGGAAGGACACCTGCTGCTGAAAGCCCTGCTGGGTCTGGGTGATCTGGTTTCAAACGTCAATATTCCCAACCGGGGTCAGATCCCGAATCTGCCCATGGGTGCGGTGGTCGAGACAAACGCCCTGTTTGGTTATGACCGCATCAGCCCTGTGGTGGCGGGAGAGGTGCCGGCCAATATTCTGCCGCTGATCTCGCGTCATGTGCAGAATCAGGAAAACACGCTGCGTACAGCGATGACATGCGACCGTCAGCTGGGCGTGACCACGTTCATGAACGATCCGCAACTGGCAGGTGTCTCCATGGAGGATGGACAAAAACTGTTCGACGACATGCTTGAAAACCAGAAAGCTTATCTGCCCGCTGAGTGGTTTGACTGACCGTTTCGGGTCCGGACATAGCCAATCTGGGATTGACCGGAATAGATATCGACAAATACTGCTTTATGTGGTATAGTGTGATAAGGTGTGATTAACGGAGGGAGAAAAGCGAAGGCATGAGAATTGACGAAACGGTGCGCAGAGAGACCGGGTCTATATCGCTATGGGTCCTGATCCTCAGCGTGATCATGGAAGCTGTGTTTCTCGTGATCGGCGCGTGGAAACCCGATGTTTTATGGGGAAATCTGATCGGCGGCGCGGCCGCGGTGATGAACTATGCCCTGCTCGCGTGGACGGTGACCCGGATCGTGAACACCGGGAACACGGACCAGCTGAAGCAGAAGATGCACGCGTCCAAATCACTGCGCCAGCTGTTGATGCTGCTGGTTTGCGTGCTGGCCATTGCCCTGCTCAAGACCAACCCCTTTTCGACACTGATCCCCCTGCTCTTCCCGCGGATCGCTTTGGCCGTGCGGCAGGCGAAACAGGGAAAAGAACCTTCCACTCCGGAAGATGAAGGAAGTGAACTGACTTGAACCCCAAGAGTACCCGGTTCAGGGTGATCGACTGGCTCCTGATTGCCATGATGATCCTTCCCCTGCTGGCCGGAATGACGCTGAAGGTCCTGTTTACCCCGGCAACCGAAGGGGTGGAGATCTCTGGCGCGCTGATCTACTTCACCTGGGAGGGCATGCCGCTGATGCCGCTCCAGATCACGGAAAGTGAAATCAACAGCTGGCTGGTGATGATCTCCATTATGGGTCTGGTCCTGTACCTGACCCACGGCCTGACCCAGAAGGCGGAAACCAAACGTCAGCTGATCGCCGAGTGGATCGTGGAAAAGGTGACGGACCTGGTGCACGGCAATATGGGCGAACAGTATTCCCAGTACATCCCCCTGATTGCGGCCATCATGGGCCTGTCGGCTTTCTCCAGCCTCTCCTGCCTGGTGGGCCTCTTCTCCCCAACGGGAGATGTCAATGTCACGGCCGGATGGGCGATCCTCGTTTTCCTGCTGGTGACCTGGTACAAGCTGAAGGGCGGCGTGCTGAATTACCTCAAGGGCTTCACGGAGCCGATCCCGGTGTTCACTCCCATGAACATCGTGGGCGAGTTCTCCCTGCCGTTGAGCATGGCCTTCCGTCACTACGGCAACGTCCTCAGCGGCGCGGTCATCTCCGTGCTGGTGGGCGTGGCGCTGCAGGGCCTGAGCAAGACACTGCTCGGCTGGATCCCCGTGGTGGGGAATATTCCGCTGCTTCGCATCGGTATTCCCGCCGTGTTGTCCGTATACTTCGATGTGTTTAGCGGGCTCATGCAGGCGTTCATCTTCGCCATGCTGACCATGCTCAACATAGCGGGCGCCTTCCCGGAGGAGGCCTGGGCCAAACGCCAGGAGAAGAAGCGCCTCAGACAAATGAAAAAAGCCGCCGCGAACGGCTGATAAAAAACGGAGGAAACGAAAATGACTGAACTTGCTATTGGTATCATGCTGGGTCTTTGTGGATTGGGTGCCGGCTGCGCTTTGATCGCCGGTATCGGCCCCGGTATTGGTGAAGGTAACGCTGTTGCCGCTGCCTGCGAAGCGATCGGACGTCAGCCCGAGTGCAAGAGCCAGGTGACCAGCACCCTGATCATGGGTTGCGCTATCGCCGAAACCACCGGTCTGTATGGCCTGATCATCGGCATCCTGCTGATCTTCGTGGCGCCCGGCGTCTTTGTGAATACCTTCAAGAGTGCTGTTGCCGCGCTGAAATAAGAAGGGCTGAATAGCCAGAGGATGGTTTCATGCAGAACTTATCGGTCATTTCTGTCAATATCTGGGAGATCCTGATCGCCCTGGCGAATCTGCTGCTGCTGACCTTAGGTCTGAAAAAGTTCCTGTTCAAGCCCGTTATGAAAGTGCTGGACGAGCGCAGGGCCAAGATCGACGGCGACTATCTGGAAGCACAGCAGGCCAATGAAAAGGCGCAGGAAGCCAGATCCAACTATGAAGCGGCCCTTGCGGGCGCGCACCAGGAAGCGGATATGATCCTGAACGATGCCACCCGGCGCGCGGAACACCGCGGCAACGAGATCGTGCAGGATGCCCGCGACAAGGCTTCCGACATCCGGAAGCAGGCCGAGGCGGATGCTTTGCTGGAGAAGAAAAAAGCGGAAGAAGATATCCGGAAAGAGATCGCGGACGTTTCCACCCGCCTCACCGGAAAGCTTCTGGAACGCGAGATTACGGAAGAGGATCATCGTATGCTGATCGATTCCTTCCTGCAAGAGATAGGGACAAACCATGACACAGACGAGTAAGGAATACGCTGAGGCGTTATTTGAACTTGCCCTTCAGGACAACAGCACGGACGAAGTATCCGCCGCGCTGGACGATGTCCGTGAGGTGATGGCGGCGGATCCCGCGTTCATGGATCTGCTGAAAAGCCCCGCTGTTCCCCGGGAGATCCGGGTATCCACCCTGGAACAATGCTTCCGTGGCCGTGTTCCGGAAATCGTGCTGGCCATTCTGCGCATGCTTTGCGTGAAAGGACACATGAGCCAACTGGACAAGATGGCCGCGGAGTATGCCCGGTTGAACCAGGAACACCAGGGCATTGCCGTGGCACACGTGATTTCCGCCGTGGCGCTGCAGGAAGCGGAAAAAGAACGTCTCCGTCTGGGACTGGAAGCATCCTTCGGAAAGAAGATCGCGCTTCAGTGCTCGCTCGACCGCACCCTTCTGGGCGGCATCCGTGTTGAGATCGAGGGCAAAGTCATAGACGGAAGCATCAGGAATAAGTTGCAGCAGATCAAGGAAGTGATGGATTCATGACCTCCAAGGCCGGAGAAATCAGCAGTATCATCAAGGAGCAGATCAAACAGTACGAGTCCCGGATCGAAATGAAGGAAAACGGCACCGTCATCTCCGTTGGAGACGGTATCGCAACGGTCTACGGGCTCCGCAACTGCATGGCCAATGAATTGCTCCGTTTTGAAGACGGAAGTTTCGGTATGGCCCAGAATCTGGAAGAGGACACGGTGTCTGTCGCCGTGCTTTCCGACAAGGATACCATCCGCGAAGGTTCCGTGGTCTACCGTACCAATCAGGCACTGTCTGTGCCTGTGGGCGAAGCATTGCTCGGCCGCGTTGTGAACGCGCTGGGCGAACCGATCGACGGAAAAGGCCCTGCCGCGACGACTGAAAAGCGTCCGGTGGAATCTCCCGCCCTCGGTATTATTCAGAGAAAGAGCGTGTCTGTGCCTCTGCAGACCGGTATCAAGGCCATCGACAGCATGATCCCGATCGGCCGCGGCCAGCGCGAACTGATCATTGGTGACCGTCAGACCGGCAAGACCACCATTGCGGTGGACACGATCATGAACCAGCGCGGCACCGGCGTCATCTGTATTTATGTCGCCATCGGCCAGAAGCGCACCTCCGTGGTCCAGATCGCCCAGATGCTGGAAAAAGCGGGCGCTATGTCCTACTCCATCATCGTATCCGCCAGCGCCGCCGAAAGTGCTCCGCTGCAGTACATCGCGCCCTATGCCGGATGCGCGATGGCGGAATATTTCCGCGCGCAGGGTAAGGACGTGCTGATCGTTTATGATGACCTGAGCAAGCATGCCGTGGCTTACCGTGCCCTGTCCCTGCTGATCCGCAGACCTCCGGGACGTGAAGCCTACCCCGGCGATGTGTTCTACCTCCACAGCCGTCTGCTGGAGCGTGCCGCCTGTGTGGCTCCCGAGTACGGCGGAGGTTCCATTACCGCCCTGCCGATCATTGAAACGCAGGCCGGTGACGTGTCCGCCTATATTCCGACCAACGTGATCTCCATCACCGACGGTCAGATCTTCCTGGAGACCGAGTTGTTCCATAGCGGCATCATGCCCGCCATCAACCCCGGTATCTCCGTCAGCCGTGTTGGCGGCGCCGCCCAGATCAAGGGCATGAAGAAGGTCGCCGGCGAATTGAAGCTGCTGTATGCCCAGTACCGCGAACTGCAGGCCTTTGCCCAGTTCGGCAGCGACCTGGACGCCGATACCAAGAACCGTCTGGCTCTGGGCGCCCGTATCGTGGAAGTGCTGAAGCAAAAGCGTTCCGCGCCTGTGCGCGTGGGCTGCCAGGTAGCGATCGTATACGCCGTGACCCGCGGATACCTGAACGATGTCGAAGTGGACAAGGTCGGCGAGTATGAGAGCGGCCTGTATGAGCATCTGCAGGCGAACCATGCGGACCTCCTCGACCGGATCGAAAACGGATTCTGGGATAGTGAGGATGTCGCCGCCATGGATGAAGCACTCAAGAGTTTCCGGAGGTAAGGAATGGCTGCCGATACGAAATCGCTGAGAAACCGGATCCGCAGCGTGGACTCCACCCTTCATCTGACCAAGGCCATGGGCCTGGTCGCATCCTCCAAGATGCGCCGGGCGAACATGAACATGAACCGTGGACGTGAATACGCCGCGGCCATGCAGGAAGTGGTGGACGTGCTGCGCGCCAGTCCGGAGTGCGCGAGAACGCCTTACATGGTTCCCAAAGGGGAGCAGACCTGCCTGATCGTCATCGCGGGCGACCGCGGTTTGGCGGGCGGCTATAACGCGAACATCTTCCGCCTCGCGGCGACGCTGGAATATGACCGTGTCATCGCCATCGGCAAACGCGCGTGTGAACGCTTTGGTTGCGAATTCCGTTCCTCGGAGCGTTTTTACGCGGAAGACTCGGAAAAGATCGCGCAGAAGGTCTGCCGTGATTTTCTGGACGGAAAGATCGGCCGCGTGGGCATCCTGTATACGCGCTACCGCTCGATGATGAGCCAGGAAGCGACCGTGAACTGGGTGCTGCCGCTGGAAAAAACGGAGCGGGCGACTGCAGCCGGTCCTGTGTTTGAACCGGATGAGCAGACCGTGCTGACCGGCGCGGTGCCTACCTATGTGGCCGGTATCCTGTCCGCCTGCGTCAAGGAAAGCTACGCCTGTGAAGTGGCTGCCAGACGGATGGCCATGGACAGTGCCGGAAAGAACGCGCAGGAAATGATCGACCAGCTGCAACTGCAGTACAATCGCGCCAGACAGAACTCCATCACGCAGGAGATCACCGAAATCGTGGCCGGAAGCGGTCTGTAAGATACAGGGAGGGAAAATACCTTGGAGAATAAACAGAAAGGGGTCGTGGCCCAGGTCATGGGACCTGTCGTGGACGTGCGCTTTGGCGAGGAATACCTGCCGGCGATCTACAACGCCCTGACGCTCCCGTTGAACGGCAAGACCCTGACCATTGAAGTTGCCCAGCATATCGGCGACAACACGGTCCGCTGCATCGCCATGGGTTCCACCGACGGCCTGTGCCGTGGCGTGGAAGTGACGGATACCGGAAAGGGTATTTCCGTGCCCGTGGGCCGCGAAACACTGGGCCGTATCTTCAACGTCCTGGGCGACGTGGTGGATGACGGCGAAGAAGTGCATACCAAAGAACGCTGGGACATCCACAGACCCGCGCCTACTTATGAAGAACTGTCGACATCCACCGAGATCCTCGAAACCGGTATCAAGGTCATCGACCTGATCTGTCCCTATGCCAAGGGCGGTAAGATCGGTATGTTCGGTGGCGCCGGCGTCGGCAAGACGGTTATGATCATGGAACTGATCAACAACATTGCCAAGCAGCACGGCGGTCTGAGTGTCTTTACCGGTGTCGGTGAGCGTACCCGTGAGGGCAACGACCTGTATTACGAAATGAAGGAGAGCGGCGTTCTGTCCAATACCGCGCTGGTCTACGGTCAGATGAACGAGCCTCCGGGAGCCCGTATGCGCGTTGGCCTGTCCGGTCTGACCATGGCGGAATATTTCCGTGATGAAGAGAACCAGGACGTGCTGCTGTTCATCGATAACATCTTCCGTTTTACCCAGGCCGGTTCCGAAGTGCCCGCTCTGCTGGGCCGCGTGCCTTCCGCCGTGGGTTATCAGCCGACACTGGCCACCGAAATGGGTCTGCTCCAGGAACGCATCACCAGTACGCACAAGGGTTCCATTACCTCTGTGCAGGCTGTGTATGTGCCCGCGGATGACCTGACGGACCCCGCGCCCGCCACGACCTTCGCCCACCTGGACGCTACCACGGTGCTGAGCCGTTCCATCGCTTCCCAGGGTATCTATCCCGCTGTGGATCCTCTGGATTCCACCAGCCGGATCCTGAGCCCGGATGTGCTGGGTGAAGAGCACTACCGCATCGCCCGTGAAGTGCAGCGTATCCTGCAGCGCTATAACGAGCTGATGGATATCATCGCCATCATGGGCATGGATGAACTGGCGGAAGAAGACAAATTGCTGGTGAACCGCGCCCGTAAGATCCAACGCTTCCTGAGCCAGCCGTTGTTCGTCTCGGAAAAATTCACCGGTATCCCCGGTGTGTATGTCCCGTTGAACGAAACGCTGCGCGGCTTCCGCGAGATCATCGAAGGCAAGCATGATGACCTGCCCGAGAGTGCCTTCCTGTATGTCGGCACCATTGATGAGGCCGTGGAAAAGGCCAAGAAAGGCGGAAACGCATGAACACCTTCCCTCTGATTATTTCTTCTCCGGACGGGGACCTGTTCCGGGGAGATGTCGGAATGATCATCCTGCGGGGAACGGAAGGCGAACTGGCAGTCCTTGCGGGACACATTCCCTTTGTGACAGCTATCGTGCCCGGTCGCTGCGTTATTGTCACCGGTGAGGACGAACGGAAGGAAGGAACCATTGCAGGCGGCCTGCTGACGGTGGACAAGGATAAAGTGACGGTGCTGACGACGGCACTGGATATTGCCTGACATAAGATCCCCCGAACCCCGCGATTGGGGCGCGGGGGATTTCTTGACTGTAGATGTGCTTTATGTTGACCAAGACTGATCGGTGGAGGGAGAAGATCGCATGAAGGATTATGTTGCCGGTTTCCTGGAATTTGCCGAAAAATCCCCGACCGCGTTCCATGCGGTGAAAAATGCCTGCGAAATGCTGGAAAAGAAAGGCTTTACGCGTCTGTATGAAAAGACCGTCTGGCAGATCGCGCCTGGCGGGAAATACTATGTGACCCGCAATCTGTCCGCGGTGATTGCCTTTACCGTGCCGCAGGAAGGCTTCGGCGCGTTCCAGATTGTGGCGAGCCACGGGGATTCGCCGACCTTTAAGCTGAAGCCTCTGTTTGAAGAAAAGGTTTGCGGATGCTATACCCGGCTGAACGTGGAAAAATACGGCGGTATGATCTGCTCCTCCTGGCTGGATCGCCCGCTTTCCATCGCGGGCCGCCTGACCGTGCGTGAAGGGGACGGCATTGCACCCTATCTGGTGGATCTGGACCGGGACGCGGTTTTGATCCCCAATATGCCGATCCACTTTAACCGTGAGATCAACGATGGATACAAGTATAATCCGCAGGTGGACATGCTGCCGCTGTATGGCGACGGAGATGCCGCGGGCAAACTGATGGATGAATTGGCAGAAGCGTGCGGCGTGGAAGCGGACCGGATCATCGGGACCGACCTTTTCCTGTACAACCGTGCGCCGGGCAGCGTGTGGGGCGCGGATGACGCCTATTTCTCCTGTGGACGGATCGACGATCTGGAATGCGCGTGGACTTCCCTGGTGGCATTTACGCAATGCGAGACGGAAGGACATATCAATGTGTGCGCCGTGCTGGACAACGAGGAAGTTGGCAGTGGCAGCAAACAGGGCGCGGATTCGACTTTCCTGCGGGATGTGCTGACGCGCATCGGCAACGCGCTGGGTGCTTCGGATGAGGAGATCCGGGCAGCGATGGCTTCCGGATTCATGGTGTCCGCGGACAACGCGCATGCGGTGCATCCGAACCATCCGGAGAAGTTTGACGCGGACAACCGCGTGATGATGAACAAGGGTGTTGTGATCAAATCCAACGCGAATCAGCGGTATACCACGGACGGCGTGTCTCAGGCGGTTTTCGCTACGGTCTGCTCGCGTGCGGGCGTGCCGGTCCAGACCTTCGCAAACCGGAGCGATACTCCCGGCGGCTCCACGCTGGGCAATATCTCCAACGCGCATGTGTCGATGAACACAGTGGACATCGGCTTGGCACAGCTGGCGATGCACTCCGCCTATGAAACGGCGGGAACGAAGGATCCGGAGTATATGGTGAAGGCGCTGGAAGCCTTCTGGAACACCGCGATCGTGATGGACTTCGACGGTAAATTTATTTTGTATTGATGTAAAGGGGACACCTATGATCGATTGGGGAGAAAAACTGGAACTGAAGATCTCCATGCTGCCGGATTCGCCGGGTTGCTACCTGATGAAAGATGCTTCAGGGACGATCATCTATGTCGGCAAAGCAGTGAATCTGAAGAACCGTGTGAGAAGCTATTTCCGGGATACCTATCATACGCCGAAGGTTGCGGCGATGATCTCCCATATCGATGATTTTGAGATCCTGCTGTGCGATACCAATCTGGAAGCACTGATGCTGGAATGTAACCTGATCAAGCTGCACAAGCCTTATTACAACATCCTGCTCAAGGATGACAAACATTATCCCTATATCCGGATCGATCCGAAGGAACCTTTCCCGCGGATGACGCTGGCGCGGCGGATGGACAAAGATAGCGCGCGGTACTTTGGACCGTATATCGGCGCGACCGCCGTGCGCCAGGTGATGGATACCGCGCGGGATGTGTTTCCGATCCGCGCCTGTAAACTGACTTTTCCGGTCAGCGCGAAGCACCGGCCCTGCGTCAACTTTGAGATTGGACGCTGTATGGCACCCTGCGCCGGCAAATGCTCGGAGCAGGAATACAATGAGATGCTTGATGGCGTGATCGCGTTTCTGAACGGAGATTACGCGAAGGTGATCACTGAACTGAAGCGGAAAATGAACGCCGCGGCGGAAACGATGCACTATGAAAAAGCCGCGCTTTACCGGGACAAGATCCGGGATGTGGAAGGACTGACGGAGCGGCAGATCGCCACCCGTACCAACCTGAACGAACAGGATATCCTTGCCCTGGCGCAGGACGGGTTGGACGCGATGGTCCAGATCCTGTATGTGCGCGGCGGGCGCATGGTGGGCGGAGACCACTTTGTATTGCCGGGCGATGGCGGGGAAGATCCGGCTGAAGTGTTGGCCGAGTTCGTTTCCCGTTATTACGAGGATGAGCATATGATCCCCCGCAATGTACTTGTACAGACTCTGCCGGACGGGTTCGCCGCGGAACTGGAGCAATGGCTGCGGGACAGAAAGAGGGCGGCGGTGACGGTCGTGGTACCCCAACGCGGGGAAAAGCATGACCTGATCCTGTTGGGACAAAAGAACGCGTTGGACGCGCTGGAAAAACGGAATGCCGGGAAACGGGTCCGGGAAGAACGCACCGTTGGCGCGGCGGAAAAACTGGGCAGGATCCTCGGCATGGATCATTTCCCGCGCCGTATCGAAGGCTACGATATCTCCAACACGCAGGGCGTGTACTCTGTGGGCGCGATGGTGGTCTTTATTGATGGAGAACCGGCCAAGAAGGAATACCGTCAGTTCCGCATCAAGACAGTGGAAGGGCCGAACGACTTTGCCTCCATGAATGAGGTGCTTTCACGGCGCTTTGAACATGGCCTGCGTGAACTGGACGAGCGGGAGAAAGAAGGGCTGTCGGCTGCGGGCGGCAAGTTCAGCGAACTGCCGGATCTGATCCTGATCGATGGCGGTCCCCAACAGTTGGCTTACGCGCAGGAGGCCATGCATGCCTACGGACTGGATATTCCGATGTTTGGTCTGGCGGAACGCTTTGAAGAGATCTGGCTGCCCGGAGCGGAAACCCCGATCTGCCTGGATCACCATACACCGGAGCTCCAACTGGTCCAGCGTGTACGCGACGAGGCGCACCGCTTCGGTATCATCCGTCACAGAAATCTGCGTCGGGCGGCTATGACCCACAGCCGACTCGAGGATATCCCCGGCGTGGGTCCCGCGAGAAGAAAAGCCCTGCTGAAGACCTTTGGCAGTCTGAAGGCAATGGCGGAGGCGGATATCGACACGCTGAAGGCCGTGGAAGGCATGAACGCTCCGGCTGCGGAAGCGGTTTATGCCTATTTCAGGGAACTTGAGAAACAGAAAGAGGAGGAGCAAACGTGAAAAAGATCTGTCTTCTGATCCTGACGGCTCTTTTGCTCATGCTTGTTCTGTTTTCCGCATCCGCGGACGGAAAGACGACAGTGCTTGTGTATATGTGCGGGACCGACATCCAGGAGGATGCCTGCGGAGATCTGAAAGAAATGGCGAAAGCCGCTACCGGTGATGAAGTGGAACTGGTGGTCATGGCGGGCGGCGCAAAGAAATGGGCGGATCGTAACCTGAAGGGAAACACCCGGAATCTGATCACCTTTGAAAACGGGAAATATGCTTCCGTGCAGGATGTGGGCAAGGCTTCCATGGGCAGCCCGGAATCCCTGCAGGAATTTCTTCAATATGGCCTGACGCATTATCCGGCGGACCGCACGATCGTGATCCTGTGGGACCACGGTTCCGGATCGGAAGCGGGCATCTGTTTTGACGAAACATCCGGGGATGACTCGCTGACGATGAAAGAGATCGACCATGTGCTGAACCAGGTGATGAACGATGTGCCGGGCGCGCATATCGACATCTTCGGTTGTGACGCCTGTATGATGGCCACCTGGGAACTGGCGGCAGTGCTGAGCCAGTATGACATCGATTGCTTTGTGGCCAGCGAAGAATTGGAACCCGGCTGTGGTTGGTATTATACGGAATGGTTGCGTGCGCTGGAAGAAGATCCGCTTTTGTCCAACGAGCAGATCTGTGCCACGATCGTGGATACGTTCATGAACGCGAGCCTGGCCTTCAGCCCGGATGATACGGTCACGCTGAGCGCGGTGGACCTGAGAAAAGTGCGCGAAATGACCGCACCCATGGAAAGCTTCGCGGCCCAAATGAAAAACGCGACGGAAAACGGACAGGTCGCATCCATCCGCCGCGGCCGGAGCCGTATGTATTCCTTTGGCACGTATTATGACGGAAGCTGGGACATGGTGGACCTGGGCACCGTGTTGGATACTTTCTCCGGTTTTGACGCGGAGAACGCGGCCAAGGCGAAACAATTGCTCCAGGAAGCTGTGATCTATGCGAGTCAGACCGACAATATCCAGGCCTGCAGCGGCTTGTCTGTGCTGGTTCCCTATGAGACGATGAATGACTTCAGGGAATATGCGGACGGTTATGATATCTCCGGGATCCTGCCAAACTGGGTCGGCTTTGTGACAAGCTATGTGAGAGAACTGTCCGGTGGCAGTTATACCTTCAGCAATATTCAGACGCAGCAGCTGCCAAGCGGCAGTACCGTTTGCGGTATGGATTCCGGCTGGTGGGACTATGACTGGTTCTGCGGTGACTGGGATTGGGACGCCGGTTACGACGATGACTGGTATGAGGATGACTGGTGCGACGGCCAGTGGGACGAGGACTTCTGGGATGAGGAAGACTGGGAAGAAGATTTCTGGGACGACGACTGGGAAGATGAATATAACTGGAATGATGAAAATGTTTATGATTGGAACTGGGATAGCGATAACGAACCCGGTCCGTCGGAACCTTATGATTACAGTTGGCTGATCGGTGAGGACCAGCAGGCTTCTTCGGACAGCACGACGGTCACCGGCTGGTTCGTGCAGAATACGGAAGC
>JAZUFB010000185.1:0-3984 GCA_045640475.1 Clostridia bacterium | reverse complement strand
TCCAGTTACGACTTTAACGGCTCTTTGGGCAACAGCTCCAACGACTACTTCACGAACTCAATGCCGGACATCACCTCCTTCTTTGCCGGTTCCGGCTCTCTGTGGGGCAACACGACCCAGAGCTCCTCTTCTTCCTCTTCGTCTTCCCAGAGCTCTGCCGTGAGCACGAGCAGCGTGTCCACCTCCGGAAAGGTGGATACGACCGTGGCGAAGGGCTCCCGCGCCAAGTATACGACGATCAAGGGCAAAGGCAAGGATGTTGTGACCATCATGGTCTACATGTGCGGCACGGACCTTGAAAGCCAGAGCGGCATGGGCACTTCCGACCTGAAGGAAATGGTCAATGCCACCCTGAATGACAACGTGAATCTGATCGTGTTCACCGGCGGCTGCAAACGTTGGAAGAACAGCGTTGTCAGCAGCAGCGTGAACCAGATCTACCAGATCCGGAACGGCAAACTGCTGCGTCTGGAAGAAAACGCCGGCAAGGATGCCATGACGAAACCCGCGACGCTGACTTCCTTCATCAAGTATTGCGCCAAGAACTTCCCGGCCAACCGGAACATGCTGATCTTCTGGGACCATGGCGGCGGATCCCTGAGCGGATACGGCTATGATGAAAAGTACAGCAGCTCCGGCTCCATGGACCTGAGCGGCATCAACAGTGCCATCAAGGGCGGCGGTGTGAAGTTTGATGTGATCGGTTTTGACGCCTGCCTGATGGCGACCGTCGAGACTGGCTTGATGCTGAGCGACTACGGCGATTATATGATCGCCTCCGAAGAATCCGAACCCGGTGTGGGTTGGTACTATACCAACTGGCTGACCAAACTGGCCGCCAACACCTCCATGAAGACCGTGGAGCTGGGCAAGATCATCGTGGACGACTTTGTGGATGTCTGCAACCAGCAGTGCCGTGGTCAGGCGACCACGCTGTCCATCACGGACCTCGCGGAGCTGGAGCATACCGTTCCTGACGCGCTGAGCGCATTCAGCACCGCCACGAACGAAATGATCCAGAAGCAGTACAACACCGTTTCCAAGGCCCGCAACGGCGCGCGCGAATTTGCGCAGTCGAGCCGGATCGACCAGGTGGACCTGATCCACTTTGCCATGAACCTGGGCACTGAAGAAGGCAAGACCCTGGCGCAGGCGCTGGACGGAGCGGTCAAATATAACCGTTTCTCCGGCGGCATGACCAACGCCTACGGCCTCTCCGTGTACTTCCCCTACAAGAAGGCTTCCGGCGTCAGCCAGGCGGTGAAACTGTACAAGGCGATCGGCATGGACAGCGAGTATATCCGCTGCATCCAGGAATTCGCCAGCATGGAAGTGAGCGGCCAGGCCGTGAGCAACGGCTATTCCGCTTATAACTCCGGCTACGGTTCCTCCTATGACTCCTACGGTTCCTACGGCTCTTCCTCTTCCTATGGCGGCCTGTTTGAGAGCCTGATGGGTGGCAACAACAGCTACAGTTCCTATTCTTCCTCCGGCGACATGATGGATCTGCTGGGCGGCCTGTTTGGTGGCGGCTCCTTTGACTTCTTCGGCGGACGCAGCCTGACGGCGAAAACCGCGGCGGAGTACATCAGCGAAAACCATCTGGATGCTTCCGGACTGGTTTGGACCCGTGACAACGCGGGCTACGGCATCACCCTGAGCGACGAACAGTGGAGCCAGGTGAACGACCTGACGCTGAACGTGCTTTGCGACGACGGTAAGGGCTATCTGGACCTCGGCACCGACAACGTGTTCGATATCCAGGGCAACACCCTGCGCGGAGAGTTTGACGGCACCTGGATGTCCATTGACGGCCATCCCGTGGCTTACTACTATCTGAACACCGTGGAGAGCGAAGACGGCGAACAGTATGTGATCACCGGTTATGTGCCCGCGCTGCTGAACGGCAACCAGGTGCGCCTGATTCTGGTGTTTGACAACGAACGGCCTTACGGCTACATCGCCGGCGCACAGCCCGTGTATACGAACGGGGAAACGCAGACCATTGCCAAGACGCTGATCGAAGTTGGCGCGGGAGACCAGGTCACGTACCTGTATGACTACTATACGCACGACCACGAGTATAAGGGCACGCTGAAGCTGGACAACGGCGTGACCCTCGGCAAGAATGTCGAGATCAGCAATACGCCGATCGGAGACGACTTCAAGCCTGTCGCGTCCTACTGCTTCACCGACACCTATCAGGTGCAGTATTGGACTCCGGCGATTCCCTGAGGGAAAATAGAGCAAAGCCGGGACTGAAACAGTCCCGGCTTTGCTATAGAGTGAAGACAGGGTGGCCGCAGATGAGGACCTAACCCCCTGACCCCGTCCGCAAACTCAATCGGCACACAGGTCCCTACTGGGATCTGTGTTTGTTTCGTTTGAGAAACTCACCTCATTTCCGCCTTTCGCGGACAGCCCACTGGGCTGACATTCGGATCGTTTCCCCAGTGCGCGGGAAGGGGGAACTTTTAGTTAAGTGGCCCAAAGGCTTTTTCGGAGGCTGGCCCCCGGACCTCCCGCTTAAAAACAGAACATGACAGGTCATATATAGGTGACAAAACAATTTAGCTGAGCTCCAGTTCAACGGGGCAGTGGTCGGAGCCAAAGACTTCGTTGTGGATCTCGGCTGTTTGGATCCGGTCGCGCAGGGTGTCGGAAACGATGAAATAATCGATGCGCCACCCGCTGTTGTGCTCGCGGGCGTGGAAACGGTAGGACCACCAGGAATATTTGACTTCATCCGGATGCAGGAAGCGGTAACTGTCTGTGAATCCGGCTGAAAGCAGGGCGGTCATCTTGCCGCGTTCCTCGTCGGTAAAGCCCGCGTTCTGGTGGTTGGTCTTCGGGTTTTTGAGGTCGATCTCCTCATGCGCGACATTCAGGTCGCCGCAGAGGATGACCGGCTTTTTTTCGTTCAGGGTACAGAGATAAGCCCGGAAAGCGTCTTCCCATTCCATGCGGAAGGCGAGACGTTTGAGCTCCTCCTGAGAATTGGGGGTATAGCAGGCGACGAGATAGAAATCCTCGGTCTCCAGTGTGATGACGGGGCCTTCGTGGTCAAATAAGTCGATCCCGATGCCGTAAGTGACGGAGAGCGGCTCGACCCTGCTGAAGATCGCAACGCCGGAATAGCCTTTCTTTTCGGCATAGTTCCAATACTGCCGGTAGCCGGGCAGCTCCAGATCGATCTGGCCTGCCTGCAGCTTGGTTTCCTGCAGGCAGAAGAAATCCGCGTCCAGCGTCTTGAACGTTTCCATAAAGTTCTTTTCCATCACGGCGCGCAGACCGTTGACATTCCATGAGATCAATTTCATTTTCGGAAAAACCTCCCTGTGAGAAAATCCCGGCGGATCAGAAATGATAGTCCAGCAGGCCCAAAAGGATACTGATCACCAGCAGAAACAGCACATTGATCAGCACGGACTTGCGGCGGGCGGAGAGAAGGGCGATAAACTCGCGGACAAAGGCGTTGGGCCAGAAATACCAGGCCGTCCTGCTGCCGGTGCCTTCGGCGCGGAGACCCGCTTCCGTGGCAAAAACGCCGGTGCGGAAGACATGGTAGTTGGTGGTGGTAAAGGCAACTTTGGCCTGCTCACGGTCGGCAAAGATGACCTTCTTCGAAAAGGCCATGTTTTCTTTGGTGTTGGAGGACTGATCCTCCAGCAGGATCTGATCCTCCGGAACGCCCTGCTCGCTGAGATAACGCTTCATGGCCTCGGCTTCGGAGATACACTCGTCCGCACCCTGGCCGCCGGAGGGGACAAACACTATGGGCTTGCCTGTCTTTTGGACCTGCAGGGACGCGATCTCCCGTGCACGGTCCACTCTGCCACGCAGGAGCGGGAAGAGAGTGCCGTCCTTACGGATGGCGCAGCCGGGAATGATCACAAAATCCTGATCCGGCGCCGGCTTATGGCGGGCAGCCATGACGGCACAGAAACTCATACCGAAGAATACGCACTCCAGATAGCACAGCAT
>JAZUFB010000184.1:0-1542 GCA_045640475.1 Clostridia bacterium | reverse complement strand
CCATCGCCCTTGGCGAACAGAGTGTCGTCGGTGCCGCTGCCCACGTTGCTGCCGGGATGAATGTGAGTGCCACGCTGGCGAACCAGAATGTTACCCGCCAGAACGAACTGACCGTCGGCGCGCTTGGGGCCAAGACGCATGGACTCGGAATCACGGCCGTTCTTGGTGGAGCCCATACCTTTTTTATGAGCGAAGAATTGCAAACCGATGTTCAACATTTCAAGTACATCCTTTCTATAAGATGATAGGGAAGAAGGAAGTGTTACGCTTCCATGACTTCGATATTGTCCGGATACTCGTCGTGGAGCTCTGCCAGATACACCATCAGCCCCGTCAGCAGATTCTGACAGGTGGACTCGGCCGTTTGCCCAAGTCCGCCGGGGAGACGGAACGCGATACTGGCATCGCTTTCGTTGACTTTCACCGCAGCACACAGCCCCATCACGTCATTGATGGTCGCCTCAACCAAACGCACGGCGCTGGTGATGGCGGCGCAGACGATGTCCTCGCCCTCTTCGGCGAAGCCGCTGTGTCCCATTGCATCGAATCCCACGATGCGGCGTTCCTCTGTGAGGAATGTGACTGTCGTCATACTGCCTTAGAAGGAGATCTTACCGATCTCGACCTTGGTGTAGGGCTGACGATGACCCTGACGTTTGCGATAGCCCTTCTTGGGGGTGTACTTGAAGATACGGATCTTCTTGCCCTTGCCGTTCTTCACGACCTTGGCGTCCACCTTCGCGCCCTCCACCACGGGAGTGCCGAACTTGGTGTTCTCACCATCGACGATGGCCAGAACCTGATCGAAAACCACGGCGTCACCAGCCTCAACGTTCAGCTTCTCGATGAACAGAGTGTCACCCTCGGAGACGTTGTACTGCTTACCACCGGTCACGATAATAGCCTGCATTCTTGTTGCACCTGCCTTTCCTTTATTACGGACTCGCTGTCGGGGGCGGCCTATCGAGAGATAGACGCTTTTAACCCATTCAAAGCGGCTTACCTATTATATATGCCGAAACCGGGTTTGTCAACAAATTTTTGCCGGTTTTTTTGGAGAATTTCACGAAAAAGGGGAAGGCGGGTGGAACGGATCAGCCCATTCCGTTTTGCCGTTTATTCAAAATAAAACAGCTCTTCAAATTTCCGATCCAGCGCGACGCAGAGGATGAGGGCCAATTTCGCGGTGGGATTGAATTGTCCTGTTTCAATGGAGCTGATCGTGTTGCGGGAAACACCGACCATTTCCGCCAGCTGTGTCTGGGATAGTCCGGCCTGCGTCCGGGCATCTTTTATACAGTTTTTTAAGACAAGCTTATCGTCCATGGCATCACCCGATAAAGTTCAAAACGACCATCACGGCAGCATAAACGGCAAATACGCTCCAGAGCACCGCGAGAGCGAAATCGCGTTTCTTTTTCAGCTTTGCGGCTCTGTAGATCCAAAGACCCGCCCCGGCGGACAGGATGATCAGAAAGTAGCCGTAGTTCATGCCGATGTCCAGGATGACCCGCTCCACCAACATCAGCACAAAGGTGACGG
>JAZUFB010000183.1:0-3404 GCA_045640475.1 Clostridia bacterium | reverse complement strand
AATCATATCAGACACCTCCAGCAAGTACAGTATACCGCATTTTGTATGTTGATACAATATTTTTGCGATTTTTAATCGCAAAATAATTCAATTTATTAACAAATAAGAATACGAAAGGAGACAGGGGACGGTTCTCTGTCTCCTTATTTGTATGCATTATCATTTCAAATTCAACAGATTTGAACTGCGTTGAAGCACAAAAAAACCACTCCGCAATGGAGTGGCTTTGTGGAGCATAGCGGATTCGAACCGCTGACCCCCACACTGCCAGTGTGGTGCGCTACCAGCTGCGCTAATGCCCCGTGAACAGGCATTAGTTTATCATGAAACAACTGGTTTGTAAAGAGGAAATTTTCAAAATTCAGCAATTAATCTTGCAAGCCTTGATATGCCTCATATTGGATACTGTTTACGCTGCTTTTTCCGGCCATCTCGGTTTGACCGTGCGGTTCAGTACGGCGAAAACGACCAGAAGAACCACAGTAACAAGGATCGCGCTCATGCCGCCGGTGAAGCCGAAGGTATCAGCGAGGGCACCGACGATGGTGGGCATCACGATGGCACCGACGGAGCCGATACCAAGGATCATACCGGTGGCCATGGGATAGGCATTGGTGAAGGGAGCGGCGTCAGAATAGATCATCGGGCAGATGCCGGCCATACAGAAGCCGAGTCCGGCGACAGAAACCGTCACCGCGGTCACGGTACCGCTAAAGAGCATCATGGCAAAGAACCCCAGCACGCCAAAGGAAGCAACCATCATCAGCGTCTTCTGATGGATCTTGGAAGATACCGCCGCGCAGAACAACCGTCCCACCAGGATCACGGTCCACAGAAGCGTCGCCATGCTCTGGCTGTAGGCGGTAATGGCCGCCTGATCGCCGTTAAAGGAGGCAACCAACTGTTCCTTGCTCTGGATAAAGGTCACCAGCCAGCCGTTGATCGTATACTCGGAGCAGAGATAGCAGAACATCATCATGGCCAGGATCAGGAAGGAAGGATTCTTCATAAAGCACAGCGTGCTGTTTCCTTTCTCTTTCCGGTCCGGTTTGTCATCCTCCAGCTTTTTCCGGCTCATATCCAGCGCGCTGATCAGTCGGATGATCACAACAAAGATCATGCCGGCCTGCCAGGAGATCCATCCGGCCAGCACCAGGAAGATCATCGGCGCCACGATCGCGCCCACGGCAAAACTGCTGTGCAGCAGATTGGACGCCGCGGGACTTCCGTCCGAAATGCGGTTGATAAGCCGGTTGGTGAAGTTCGTCATACTGCCGCGGCTGAGGCCGATCAGCAAAAACGCGGCGAACAGCCACACCGGATTGCCCCAGAAGCAGCCCATCAGGAATCCCGCCGCGCCCAGCAGCATCGCCAGCACGATCGACTTTTTCTGCCCCATCAGAAGCGGCAGGAGCCCAATCAGAAATCCGCCCGCGAGGTTGCCCGCGGAGTGCGCGGAGATCAGCAATCCGCCCATCGTATCCGAAAGGCCGAAAGCCGCTTCCAGGTCCGGCATCACAGATCCCATCATCAGCGTCGACGCGCCGTTGCAGAAGAACGCAAAGAAGCACGTCATCAACAGCGCCCGTTTATTCTTGTCGGCCTTACGAATGAATTCAAACATATGCGCACACTCTTTTCCGGTTCTGTATAAATGGACCTCAATGATTCGTTTTTCATTTTACACTTCCTGCCGCAAAACACAAGACCGACCACATATATCTGTGATAAAAACAAGTATTCAAAGTCATCTGTGCCGTCGCGGATGCAAAGGAACTTGTAAGAGGGGACCGAATCGAATATAATAAACTTGCTGTTTTTTTCAGCGACCAATGCAAACATGAGGAAGAATATGAAGAGAACCGTAAAACAATTGATCATCCTGCTCCTGATCCTGATCATGGCTGTTCCCGGTGCCGAGGCCGCCAAGTCGGGCGTGGTCAAAGGCGGAAAGCTGAGGGTCCGGGATGCGATAGATGGAAATCTGCTTGGCACATTTTCAAACAAAACCGAGATCGTCGTTCTCGAAGAAAACGGCAAGTGGCTCCGGGTGGACGGTCCCGCCATCAAAAACGGCTGGGTCATGAAGAAGTATGTCACAGTCGGAGATGAATGCCATCCCCACGCTTTTGATCCCTCCACAGAAGTGCCGGTCCATCAGGCCGGTCAGTCCATGACCCGGACCGAGACCCGCGGAAAAGCCAGTTGGACCGTGGAATATCCGGTGTTGGAGCATGAGGAAGCAAACACCCTGATCACCGACTGGGTCGAGCAAAAGATTGACGGTATCATTGCAGACTATCCGGAAACGGAGTCTGAAGATTCCACCGTCACCGTGAAGGGCGAACTGAAGATCCAGTACAGCAGCTATCTGACCTCCGAGAAGTATGAAAGTGTGCTCCTTTACGGTACCGAAAGCCGGATCACCGAAACCCCTGCCAAGAAGAAAAAGAAAAAGCCGAAAGTCGAGACCGAAGTCACTGATCAGTTCTTCTACGGCTTCAACGTGGACACGGAGACCGGTGAGATCCTGACGGCCGAGAATCTTTATCAGGATCCGAATCAGGTTCTTGGCAAGCTGGAAGGCACCTTTGCCCACGACTATACCATGGAGTTGGGTGATGATCTGCCTCTGGGCGACAGCAGCTGGCTCGAGACCAGCATTCTGACGCCCGAAGGCCTGACGGTGGTCATGGCCGCCGGTGTCGGCACCCCGGAATCCTTCGGCATGCACAGGATTACTCTTCCCTATCAGTCTCTGAAGGGAAGCCTGACCGTGGATACCGCCAAGGCGGAAAGCCTGACCGTAGTGCGTGATAATTGTCTTTACTTCCCCATCAATCCGGATATCGACCCCACAAAGCCCATGGTGGCGCTAACGTTCGACGACGGTCCCGGTCCGGCGACCGATAAGATCCTTCAGGTCCTGCGGGACAACCATTGCCATGCGACCTTCTGCGTCGTGGGCAGCCGGGTCGAGCTGTATCCGGAAACCATGCGGAAGATGGCCGAGGACGGAAACGAGATTTCCTGCCACACCTGGTCCCACAAACGGCTGGACAAAATGAAGGAAGCCGATGTGACCAAACAACTCCAGCAGACCATCGACGCCGTGGAGCAATACGCGAACGGCTACCGTCTGCGTTCCCTCCGTCCGCCTTACGGGCTGGTCACCAAGAATGTCGCCAACGCCTGCATCAAGCTGGGGCTCACCGTCTATACCTGGTCGCTCGATACAGATGACTGGATCAGCGAGAATCCCTCCAAGATCCTCAAAAAGCTCCAAAACGGCGTGGAAAACGGCAGTATCGTCCTCTGCCACGACATCTACGATACGACCGCCAAAGCCGCGGGGCAGTTTATCCCCTGGCTGATCGAAAATGGCTATCAGGTCGTCTCCCTCA
>JAZUFB010000182.1:0-6061 GCA_045640475.1 Clostridia bacterium | reverse complement strand
TGCTTTGTGAATCCGGGCAACGCCCCGATACAAGGTGAAGTACTCAAGAAACAGGAAGATCTTTATACCGCGCTTGAAGTAAAACCGTTACTGGCGTCGGCTAAGACCTCAGAGGCATAGTGTGGTGTTCGGGAATCCAGGCTAAATGCGTGTATATGAGTCATTCCCCATCTCGTCAATGGTAAATTACCAGTTGGCGGATGGGGCCTTTTTTCCGGCAAAAATAGAAATGGTTCCAAGACATGCCTTTTCTGTTTTTACATACATTTGACAGAACCGATACTCTAGATTTTACATTGTATTGCTATAGTGTCATTGAGGTGAACTATATGCGTACATTATGGGAACTCAGCGGCTACCTGATTGATCCGGAAAACAGAAAGAGTCGGGAAAACTGTTTTCGGTTTATGAATTTTCTGTTGTTCGGTCTGATCGGCCTGATCATATGGTTGATCGTACGACAATTCGCACTGGACTCCACGGAATGGCTTCTCTGCTTTATAGGTTTTCCCGCGGTGTTCTGCGGATTATTTGGTGCCAGCATTTATATATTGAATGTGAAAGACGATCCGGGAAAATAACATTCCCGGATCGTCTTTGGTATTCCGAAAATCGCAGTCAATTTCTCATCATGCGGATGATTGCCCTTTTTTTTGTGCGGTTGAAAAGAACCTCCAACCGGTGACATCAATTCTATGTGAAACAACTTTCTGGAGGAGGTCCATATTTTTACTCATGAGTCAACTACAGCCACGAAGCTTGCTTCGTGTTCTAGGGGATTGGGGGCATGCCACCAACAAGCAGTTTTGCAATAAACCGGGTTATTGCCCTGCTTGCAAAGAAATATGCACACTATTCCTGATGCTCTGTATTTGGTATAATAATATATCCTTAGGAAGGAGGAAATCCCATTGGATATCAAATTCCGTATTGAGCCAATAGAAGAGTCCTCAGCAACATTAGGGCAGTGTGAGGCTAACGGAAGTAATATCGTCACAAGGCGAGAGATGCTTTAAACAATTCTACAACGGTAGGATATGGCCTTCCCAATGGCGTCAAGAGTTGGGTGCATCAGTATATGGAGACAGGGGACGGTTTTGTGTGGAAACGTCCCCTGTCTCCCTACTGTTCTCCGCCTATTTTAATCTTGACTGATGTACCTCCCGGTAAGCATGTTGATGTGCTTGCCGGGGGCTTTTTTTCTTTATCAAGGTGGTATCATAGAAAACAGAAAGAACTTGAAATGCCATAAACGCCTTTGGTAAACTGGCCGGATTACATGAGCTTCGTGCATTTGCTGCGGCCGGAGTGTTTGATAAAGCCAAAGCCGTGATCACAGGTCCGATGGATGATGACAGCAGGGAAACGATACTGAAGGTTATATGTAAGGAAGTAAACAGACCGGATATGGTTATATTGGAAAATGTAGATTACATTCACAGAACACCTATGACCGTATTGCCTGTCGGCGCTCTGATGGAGATAGACTGTGATGCTCCGGGAATAGAAATACTCGAATCCGGTGTGGTCAGTTAAAACGTCAGTAGCCAATTCTGTTACTCTAAGAAATTGCTGATAAATCTTCAAAGAGCCTTTTCCCGGCAGCGATCCGTATATTATAATACAGAGGCAGGAAACCTGCCGTTCTGAACACTTTCACAGAAGGGATCCGCCTTCGGAGCGGGATCCCCGTACACAGGAGGAAAATGGATATGAAAAAACTGCTGACTGTTTTTGCTGCCCTGGTCATGAGTCTGCTGATGACCGTGTGCCTCGCGGAGGAAGCCCCCGACGGACCCGTCGGGATGCCGAACCCAATCGTGGAATACGATTCCCTGGAAGAGATTAATTCGCTGATCGGCGTGAGTCTGATGCGTCCTGCCGTGATGGGCGTGACCGACGAAAGATTTTCCGTCATCGGCGGCACAATTGCCCAGTATGGCTGCAGGATCAACGGTCTGGAATGGACCTTCCGCGCCGCGTATATCACGGATGAGGATATCAGCGGGATCTACCACGAATATAACGAATTTACCCCGGATCAGGACTCCGGTGTGTATGCCAATGAGTTCTATCTGGAGAGATTCTTTGACGGCGACCGGCAGTATACCATCGTTGTCATGAATCCCATCAGCGGGGACGGCGATGTTTACCTGGATCAGGAAACGTTCTCGAATATCTGTATGGAGTTTGAATCCATTCAGAAGCAGCACATGGATGACCCGCTGGTCGGAGATTATATGGACACGGTCAGTCAGAGAGCGGAAGCGTGTGTGGAAAGGCTGGGCGATGTCTACAACATTTCCGTCACCTGGGCCGATTCGGAGTCTGAGATCACCTGCTGGACCGTGTACGGCGCTGTCCGTGAAGGAAACCGGCTGACCTATCAGGGGGAAGAGATCGGTCATTATACGTATGACGAAGAAGGCAGCGAGATTACGGCCGTCACGACCGCGGCGAACAATCTCGGCTGGTTTGAGATCAATGACGGTCTCCTGTATTGGACCGGTGCCGCTCAGGAGGAATGCCGCACATGCGTCTTTGAAAAGATCGCATACGAAGAATAAGGGCTCACAGCGGTCGGTCTGAAGCACAGGCATCTCATCCTGTCCGGTGCCGTCCGCGGATCCACGATCCCCGTATTTCAGAATATCGTCTGAATTCCGGAAAATTCAGGCGATATTTTTGAACGTTTCTGCACCGGCACGCCAAAAAGCTCCCCAATGGGGGAGCTTTCGGGAAGTAACTGGAGAATTTATCTCCTGCAACGCCCGCAGGCGTTAAACATCCTGTTTGATACATTTTTCAATGCTTATAAAAACTATTTGGGAAATCTGAAGTGCATTTTAAGGAAACGTACTTTGGATAACACTGTTATTATTCAGCGTTTCCCTAATTTTACTGCGTTAACAATTGATGTTCGAAAGGCAACTGAGATTAACCCCTTATGTATGACGATGAAGGTTAACCTACGGCACTTTTCACGCGTGGTACAATTTAATGTGAGTTGAATAATAAAGATTAGAAGGAACTACATTGGAACAAGCTGAACGGGAGAAGCTTTCTCCCGAAGATAAAAAGAGACAGTTATTTTAAGCCAGAAACAAACGCTAGAAGTATTTCTTGAACGAGGTGCGATTTCTCAAGCACAGTTTGATAAGAGTCTTGGTGATCTTACAGTTAAGATGGGAATGGCTGTGAAGTAACCACAACAGGCAGAAAGCTTAACGATATGATTTTGAGAATATCAGCTACCTAATCTGATTTAACTCGCAAAGGACGATCAGCCATGGCAAAAAACGGATATAGCCGAAAAACGCTGACTGGTTATGTAAACCATTATGATAGTACTGGAAAGAAAACAGGTTATAGCAGGCCCGGTCTTCTTGATGATACATGGGTTCACTATGACGATAACGGGAAACGCATTGGTGTAACAAGGAATAGCTTGATTGGTGGCACTTACACGACTAACACACATGACAAAACTATTGGGCGTTCTCGAAAAAAACCTTGTTGGTGGAACAAATTACTACGATGCTCATGGCAACCTTGTTGGTAGAAGTCATGATAATCTTGTTGGTGGTTCAACAGATAGCGAAGGGTTTGCCAATCAGACCAGCACAAGATCCGCAGAGCACTTAAGCAATGAAGGACACGAGTATTCTAGCCAATCATCCACTGGTTCAAAGTGGTTTTTCATCATCTTGACAGTTATTCTCATTGCTTTGGGTGCATTCATTGGTAAAATCATCGGTGGTGGCTAAATACTCAATAGTCAGACTAAGAGAAGTAAGCGACAAACAGGAATTAATCTTCATAACGTATTGAAGCTTATTTGGGGGTTGGCAATGAAACTGGTAGAATTAACGGATAATCAGAGAAGTCAGATTGCGAGAGCGCTTGACAAGTTTGACGAAAATTACAGTAACCTTGATATGGAGGGCAGTATCACAATCGGCATCGAGGAAAACGGCGAGATTGTCGCTGGGCTGGATGCTGAAATAACGGCTTTTCATATCATGTATGTTTCAACAGTTTATGTAAAAGAAGAGTATCGCAGAAAAGGATACGGCCGAATTCTGATGGGTGAGATGGAAAAGCGCGCGAAAGAGATCGGCGCGAACATGATCCGTCTCGATACCTTCGATTATCAGGGCAAAGAGTTTTACGATGCGCTCGGATATGAGCAGGTCGGGCATTACAGGAACGATGAAGACGGCTATGAAGAATATTTCTACGTAAAAAGAATTTGAGGAGATAAGCGAGCACGCTTATAAAAACCCATAAGCTTTACCGACTTTGAATTTCTCACGTCTTGAATCCAATATTCTGACCACAGAAATCTTGTCAAAAAAAGCTTTACGCAAATACGATTCAAACTTTTCACCGTTTCTGCATGTGAGCAGTTCTTCTTCGAGCAGATCAGTCCAGCGAAAAATCAAAAGATCGTTATCCAGCAGGATCTTCATGATCGTTTTTTCAGCTCCGCCTTCACAAATGCAAGCAATAAGGCTGGTTAATTCCATATCACGGCCTCCTTACTGGATGGTCTTTGCCAGGCTTTTTTTGAGCTTCATGTATGCCGCATACGCTGGCGTAGTTCCATCCAAGAGACCGCTCTCATACGCGTCACTCTTTTTAACATCATTTCTTTTCAGTATTTCTGTGAGACTTTCAACTGAGATACCATTCCTATTTCTAACAATGTAAATTCCATCATTACGGTCATATTCGTCCAGTAACTCCGGGTAGTGTGTCGAGAAAATCAATGAACCATTGTTTCTGTTAAATGAAGAATCCATAAAAAAGCGCATCAACGTCAAGACAATCTCACGGTTGAAGTGGTTCTCTATTTCATCGATAATAAGGTATCCTCCTGATTGCAATGTGTTCTTTGCCAGAGAAAACGCTACAATACCTTTAATGGTGCCGGAAGATAAATAGTTTTCCAGTTCATCAGAGGAATTAAGGATGATTTCTTCTTTGCCCTTGAATTGCAAATGAATGAGTGGTTTATCATTAATCCTTTCAAAATATAGCCTTTGTATTGAGGGATCCAGGAACTCCACAACTTCAGAAGGAATGTTCTCCGAATATGGAAGGACATTAATGTTTGTCATGGAAAGTAAACTGGCAATATCAATGTTTTCTCTGGCATTCTTATTTCTCGCAATGACAAAACTTACATCATCCGGGAGAAAAGCCTCATCGTTTCTTCTATATGCAACAAAATCATCATCAGAAAAGGCGGTGATATTTTTTTTCAGGAGTTTCTTGTCGATTCCCTTTTCCCAAAGCTGTTCAGCCTTAATATAGCATTCGTA
Organism: Clostridia bacterium; assembly: GCA_045640475.1. Taxonomy (GTDB): domain Bacteria; phylum Bacillota; class Clostridia; order Christensenellales; family Aristaeellaceae; genus Aristaeella. Next base: position 734 of record JAZUFB010000182.1, on the reverse strand, counting down.
ATCACCGGCCTTTGTTTTTCGAGTCCCGATTTCAGATTTTAATCTGCACAGTTTTTGTGTATCAGAATAGAATACGATATCAAATATGGCGTTTTCCGCCTTCCGCAGCACTTCACGCCCTTCGATATGATTCAACGGCTCATTATTCAGAAGTCCCAATGCAACCAAGATAACTTTTAGAATGCTTGTTTTGCCGGAAGCATTTATTCCAATAAACGCGGTGGCTCCTTGAGTATAAACAGTATCAAATACAGGCAACAATCTTTCTTTATCATTCTCAGATACTCTTTGCTTTGCGAAGAAGCAGAGTTCCTGAGGTCCTTTGAAAAGAGGTAAGCCATCAACTTTGATGTTAAGGATTCTCATCATGCGCCTCCAAAATTAAAAACAGAAATTCTGTTTTTATTTTCAAATAAAGTATATCACGCAAAAGAAAAATTATCAACATGGTTTGCGTTTTTATTTTCCGGAAAATGATACAGTTACCACTCAAATTTCCAAAGGCAAGAAAGAGCACAAAGGTCGTTTTTGAGTTGTTCCACGAAAAGTATATGAGTTAAGCATCTATGTATTCAAGGACAGTTACAACCCTAGTATTCAGATATGAGATTCTGCAGGTTCAGGCACTGTCTGAACATGGAGAAATATAAAAGCTTCCGTGACTCTGCAGGACGGAGAGGCCATTGACTATAAGTGGCTGAACAGAATAGAGCAAAAAAAGTCGAGACACACAG
>JAZUFB010000181.1:0-14087 GCA_045640475.1 Clostridia bacterium | reverse complement strand
CACCACGATGGACCTGACGGCCGGCAACGACACCGTGATCGGCGACAACGTGACCCTGACGGATTCCGATGTGACTGCGACCTCCAATGACAACATCACCGTGAATGGCGATGTGACTGCTGAGGGCAGCACTGTGGCCCTGACCGCGGAAAACGGCAGCCTGACGGTCGTCGGTAAAGTTGAACTGGCTGATACTGTATTGACTGCAGACGCTGCGGAAGACATCACCGTGACGGGCACGCTGAATGCTGAGAGCAGCACGATGGCCTTGACCGCTGGTGAAGACATCACCATTGAGAAGACCGTGGATGCCACGAGCAGCACGATGGACCTGACGGCCGGCAACGACACCGTGATCGGTGACAACGTGACGCTGACGGATTCCGATGTGACCGCGACCTCCAATGACAACATCACCGTGAATGGCGATGTGACTGCCGAGGGCAGCACCGTGGCGCTGACCGCTGAAAACGGCAGCCTGACGGTCGACGGTAAGGTCGAACTGACCGATACTGAACTGACCGCGGAAGCCGGTGAAGACATCACCGTGACGGGCACCGTGGATGCCATGAGCACCACGATGGCTCTGACTGCCGGTGAAGACATCACTGTGGAGAAGACCCTGACGGCTGCGAGCAGCACGCTGGATCTGACCTCCGGTCATGACACCGTGATCGGCGATGACGCCACTCTGACGGATTCCGCCGTGACGGTGAATGCCGGCAACGACGTGACCGTGGCGGACACCCTGACCGAAGAAGGCAGCAACGTGACCGTGACCGCCGGACAGGACTTCACCGTCAACGGCAAGGCTGAACTGGATGAGTCCGCGCTGGTTGTGGAAGCGGGCCGCGATATCCTGCTGACTGACCATTATGAAGACGGCACCTATGTGGATCCCACGCTGACGGCTGAAGATTCTCTGATCCAGATGACGGCGGAGAGCGGCGACGTACGCGTAAGCCACGTGGATGTGACCGGCACCATTGCCACCCTGGTCGCTGAGACCGGCAAGTATGTGGGCAAGACCGCGGTTGCGGACGCGTCCTCGGTTGAAATCAGCGGCTACGCCGGTGTGCGCCTCTCCGGAAACGAGAGAGAACTGCCGACCGGCGAAAACACCTACAACGTGAAGGTGACGAACAGCAGCGCGTCCAACACGCTGACCTACACCGACGCCATCACGGGCGAGACCACGGACGCCATCCTGGGCATGAAGCTGACCAGTGAAGCCGGAAACGTGGATTCCGCCAACGAAAACTATCATATCTATATCAACGATTCCGGCGACATCCTCTATGAGAAGGACGGAAGCGTGTATCACTTCGTCTTCGCCGCGGATCCCGCTGACAACCGCTTCGAAGAGACGGACGAAAGCCTGGCCGGCTATACACTGCTGACTATGGACAATGACCGCGTGAGCGAGTTCGGCCTCTTCGTCTACGACGCGGAAGCGAATCCCAAGGAATACGCGGAAGGCGAGCGCGTCTATCTGGAAGCGGATAACCACTTCTACTATGTGGAAGATGGCGAGCTGAAGGAATACGGCTCTCTGGCCGAAGCCGACAAGGCGGATCCCAACGCTTCCAAGGCTGCCGGCAACACCAAGCTGTATGACCTGCGTAATGTGGGTGCCTGCAACTGGTTCGACGGATGGCAGGTTGAGAACTCCAACCTGACTGTCGACGCGATGGGCGACATTGACGTCCATAGCACCGTGAACCTGAGCAGATCCACCGGATCGATCACCAGCCGCGACGGTTCGCTGACGGTGGCTGACTTCTGGATGGATACCGACGGGGATGGCATCGGCGATCAGCTGATCACCTCCGGCTGGAATCTCTACAACAGCACGGCTGACCTGAACAACATCGCCCGCAGCATCCGTCTGGATCACCTGACCGCGACGCTCTCCGCCATGGATATGAACGCGGATGACGATGCCATCACCTCCAAGACCTGGTATCTGCTGGGCAGCCGTCTGCGCGTGAACGCCGAGACCGGCGTGCAGGTCATCAATAATTCCAAGACGGATCTGACTCCCGCGGTAGTTTCCATTTGGAACCGCAAGGAACTGAGCTTCCAGGATCCGAACACCGGCAACTATGTGGATGACCTTGGCCTGTATATCAAGGTCCGCAACGGCGGTGCCACCTTCGTCACCGGCACCTATGGCAAGGATGACGCGAACAGCACCGATGTGTACCTGACCGCGACCACGATGAATGTGGACGTGCGTGATCACGTGCTGATGCCCGAAGTGAAGATCAACGTGGATGAAGCCACCAACGCGGATGGCGTGAACTTCGCTCTGCCGCGTGGCTTCGATGCCGTGAAGGATCTGCTGGGCTATGACAGCGATACCGTGACCCACGAAAAGCTCCTGCGCAAGGACGCTGACTATCTGGCTATGACCGAAGCCAACTTCACGCAGGAAGAGCGTGCCTTCGGTACTGAACTCAACATCAAGTCCTCCGGCGTGGTCGATGAAACGACCGCTGCCGCGGACAACAAGGTCCCCGACAGCTATGTGAGCGCGTCCAACTGGGTCATCGAAGGCGCCAAGGCCGGCATCGCCGGGACGGACAACCGCGGTGTGGTTGGCGGACAGGGCCAGACCGAAGTGAACGTGACCTCTCAGGGTGACGTCAGCTTCCTGTATAACCTGAACGGCTTCGATGTGGAAGACCGGATCGCGGCCACCGAACTGACTGTGGCTGACGCGAGCAACGTGACCCTGACCAGCACGGAAGGCTCCATGGTCTTCCTGAACGACTATGACAAGCCCGACGCGGCCTCCACGCTGAAATACGCGGGCGAAACGCTGACCGGCAAGAACACCGCGACCTCCGGCATCAGCATCGAAGGCGACCATGTCTCCGGCCTGCGCTCTACGCTGACCGCCATTGGCGCCGAAGCCCTGCTGGCCGAGAAGGTGGACAGCGCGTTCGCGGATATCGCCCTGCGCGCCACCGCCGGCGATGTGCTGGTGGACCGTGTGGACGGTGAAGAGACCAACCTGCGCATGATGGCGAAGGAAGACATCAAGGCGCTGCATACTGAAGAAGATCTCCTGATCCGCTTCACGGATCGCCTGGATCAGGAAGAAGCCCCGCTGGATACCGACGAGAATGCTTCTCTGACGCTGAGCGCGGAGACCGGCGACATCGGTACCGCGGAACATGCCCTGAAGGTGGATGTGCCCGAAGAAGTGACTGTGCGCATTGAAAAGGTGAAGAGCCTGTATCTGGAAGCGCTGCGCACCAACGAAGACGGCACTGAGATCGAAGATACCCGTGAATACCTGCTGGATCTGGGCCTGGACGATGTAGACGCGGAACTGCTGAGCAGCGAGTACCTCTGTGTGGCGGATGACGAATTCTACTTCACCATGGCGCCCGGCCTCGACACCGATGAGCTGGCGGATTGGATCCAGGATCGTACGGATGCCATTTCCGGTACGACCAGCGAAGTGCCTGCCTGGACCGGATATGTGTCCGATACCGTGGATCTGGAAGCCTACGTGAAGGCGCAGACCTCCACCGTCGATGAGATCCGGGCGCTGTTCGGCGACGCGTTTGCCGACGCGGCCAAGGCGGCGCTGAAGGACAAGAAGGGTCCCTATGCCGGTGCCACGATGCAGGATATCGCGCTGGATGCTCTGATCCACGCGGATCAGAAGCTGGCCGGCCTGACCGACACCGACAGGGAGACTGTCAAAGCCCTGTACGGTCTGCTGGACGATACGGCCCTCTTCGAAGACCTGTATCAGGATAACAAGATCGTCTATAAGGAAGATGGCAAGGAAGGCTCCGCGCAGGATCTGATCAACTATCTGATCAACGCGGACGAAGCCTATGCCGAATCCCTGCAGGCCGCGCTGGAAGAAACCAGCGTGACGGCTGCGAACAAGGAACTGAGCGCGCTGCTCAAGGACGAAGCGGAAGCGAAGGCTGACAAGGCTGCCGCGGAAGCTGCTCTGGCCAAGGCTCTTGCCACAAAGGAAAGCGCGCAGGACGAACTGCTGGCGGACAATGAACGCCGCGCTGAGATCGCGGAACGCCTGCAGATCGCGAATGATAAGCTGGCCGCCGGTGGCCTGACCACCAAGGAAAAGAACGCCCTGAAGGCGCAGGTGAAGACCCTGACCGCGGATCTGACCGGGGTGGAAGAAGCCATCGAAGCACAGCGCCAGCTCCTCGCTGCCACAGAGGAAGCGATCGCGCAGGCCAAGGCTGACAGAGAAGCCGCCGAAGCGAAGATCGCGGCGGACGCCGTGGAGATCAACCGCAGGGAAGGCACCTACATGCCTTACACCACTGACGGCGGATATCTGGGCGACGCTGATTGGCAGAAGGCTGCTGAAAAGACCGCCGAACAGGCGCTGAACGTGACCGCCGGTCTCTCCGACGAAGCGAAGCTGAAGAAGGAGAACGCGGAGACCACAGAAGCGGCTTACCATGAAGCGATCAAGGCGATCTCCGATACGTTGGACTCTCTGGATCAGGCGGAAGCCTACTCCGTGAACTCCCTCGAAGACTCCATTGCCCTGGCCGCCGAAATGAAGGCCCTGGCGGATACGGTCGCCAAGAACAACGCGCCGTACCTGGAGAACCTGAATACCTTCTATGCTGAAGCGGAAGAAGCCGTCATCAAGGCGCAGAACGCGGAAGCTCCCGTGAAGGTCCGCCTGGCGGACGCCGAAGCGGTACGCGACGGAATCGCGACCGAAAAGGCCGATGCGGAAGAAGTCCTCGCGGAAGAGCAGAAGAAACTGGATGATCTGATCGAAGCCGGCGCTTCCGAAAAGAAGATCAAAGCCGCTGAAGAAAAGGTTGCCAAGGCGCAGGCCGCCCTGGATGCCATCGACGCGGAACTGACCGACGCGCAGGCAATCGTGGATGACCTGACGGTCCGTCATGACGCGGCGGCCGCGGTCACCGCGGCAGCAATGGCCGAAGCCCAGAAGTGGCAGGATGCGATTGCGGACGCCGAAAATGTGGCGAAGGAAGCGAAGGAACTGTCCCTGGCTGCCAACGAAAAGGCCTATGCCCTGAGCGCCACGCATGTCGATCCCGACGCGCGTGACCTGAACGTGGTCATCGGCCAGCAGAACGAAGGCGGCACACTCAACCTCAGCAATGAGGGCAACATCACTGTCCTGGTGGATCAGGCAATGGATGTGCCGGATACTGTGACGCTGGCGGACAGCGACGCCGTGATCGGCAAGATCGCGTCCAAGCGTGGCGATGTATCCGTGACCAACGTCTCCGGCGGTATCCTGACCGGCGAAGCGGATGGTGAAAACATCCACGGACAGGCGATCGAACTGATTGCCCGTGATGATATCGGCAGCCTGACGGATTCCCTGGTGGTGGAAGAGACCGCTCACAACTATGTGAAGATCCCCACCGCGATCCTGGTCGGCTCCGATGGATCCACCTTCGGCAATATCGTGAATATTGAGACCATGGAAGCGGAAAGCTTCAAGGAACCCGATCAGCCCAGAGGCTCTCTGTATGAAGGCGGAACGGTCCCCGTGACGCTGGTGGATGCCGATGGCAACCGGATCCAGGCCGAAATGACCGTCAAGGATCTGAGAAAACTGTACGCGCTGGATGGCGCTGAAGGTAACCCGAAGGTCACCCTGGGTGTGTTTGACGGGGATGAACAGGTTGGTTCCGGCGCGCCCGTGGAAGTCCGCTTTGACTGGACCCGCGACTATGACGCCTCTGAGGGAACTTCCCTGACCGCCATCAGCCAGACCGGTAGTGTGTACCTCACTGAACAGACCGGCGATGTGGGTGCCGGCAGACTGGAAGCGGCCGGCGATATCGTGCTGGTTGCCGAAAGCGGCGCTGTCGCTACCGCGGCAGACCACACCGAAGTGAACGTGGGCGGCGAAATGACCGTGATCTCCGAAGGGAATGTGAACCTGACGGCGGAAAGCGATCTGACGCTGAACCTCGACTCCGAAAGCAACCATGTGGAGATCAACGCGGGCGCGGACGATGTGGATATCTCCGTGATCAGCGAAAACGAGAACACCATGACGGGTTCCGTCCTCTCCACCGGCAGTGTCGAAGTGGTCAACGGCGGTGATATCGGTACCGCCACCAAGGCCCTCGAAATTGCTACGGACGCCGAAAACGGCGGAACAGCCACCATCAACGGTGACAATGTGAACGTCCGTCAGGCCGAAGGCGACCTGGTCGTTTCCGAGATCACCGCGGATGGCAACCTGACCCTGAATGTGGCCGGCGACATCAAGGATGCCGGAGACTCCGGACTGAACGAAACCATGGAACGCGTGACCGAGGCACAGGAAGAACTGACCGAGGCCGAACGCGATACCAGAGAAACGGCGCTTGAACTGAACCTGCTGAACAACGACGACCAGATCGCCCGCGCGGAAGAAGCGCTGAGCGACGCGGGCGAAGCCGTTGTCGAGGCTGAGGAACGCGCACAGGCTGCCGAGGCTGAACTTCTTGCCACGGAAGCTGCGCTGCAGGCTGCCGAAGCTGAACGGGCCGCTCTGGAAGCCGCCTATGAGACGCTCCACAGCGAGACCGCTACCGAGGAAGAAAAGGCTGAAGCGCTGAATGAACTGGGTATGGCGAGCGTGGACGAAGCCCTGGCCGCCGAACAGGAACAGAAGCTTGAAGCGAACCGTCAGGTGACCCTGGCCGAAGAAGCCGCCGAGAAGGCCGCTGCGGAAGACCAGGCCGCGAATGCTGAACTCACGCAGGCGATCGAGACGCTGGCAAAGGCCGAAGCGGATCCCACGATCGTGATGCTGGATGCGCTGGAGGAAGCCCGCGAAGGCGCGGCCGATCCGGATGCCACCCTGGATGAACTGAAGCAGACGCTGGCTGACCTGACTGAAAGCGAAGAACAGTACCGTGACGCTTTCGCCAAGAACGGCGCCTATACGGACACCGTGCTGCAGGCGGAGATCGCCGACGAGCGCGCGAAGCTGGAAGAACTGATCGCGAAGGCCGAACTGGCTGAAGCGGAACAGGTCAATGCTGAGACCGCACAGGCTGCTGAGGAAGCTGCCGAGGCGCTCGAAGCCGCGAACAAGGAACTGGCTGACGCCCAGGCTGCTGCCGCGGGTGCCGAAGATGTGCTGAACGATCCTTCCGCGACGGATGTTGAAAAGCAGGCCGCGCAGGAAGCGCTGGATGCTCTGGCTGCCGCTGCCGAAAAGGCCGCGCAGGCCGCCGCGAACGCGGAAGCCGCTGAAGCGGCTGCTGTGGAAGCTGCCCAGAATCTGGCTGACGCCCAGACCACGCTGGTTGAAAAGCAGGTCGCGGCTGAGCAGTCTGAGGAAGCGCTCGTGGCCGCTGAAGGCGACATGAACAGCGTGACTGAGGAACTGAACCGGAAGCAGGCCGAGACCGATATGGCCGCCGAAACGCTGAAGATCGCCGAGGATACGCTGGATGCCCAGACGGCCGCCAACGACGCCAGACGCGACCTGGAAGAAGCGGAAGAAGCGCTGAAGGAAGCGCAGGCGATGCTGGATTCCATGAAGGTGAACGATGACGCGCGCAAGGCTGCCGAGGCTGCCGTGGCCGCCGCGAAAGAAGCCGTGGCCGACGCGAAGGAACAGCTGACCGACGCCGAGTATCTGCTGGGCGCGCAGGAACAGCTGAACGAAGTCTACGCCGACTACATGGATACCATGACCGACGAAACAGCGACCGAAGACGAAAAGAAGGCTGCTGAAGAAGCGCTGGCTGTCGCGACCAAGGCCGCGGAAGAAGCGCGGCAGACGCTGGATCTGAAGGAAGCTGTTGAAAATGGCGACTCTTCCGTGATCACGGAAGAAGAACTGAAGACACTGAACGACCTGACCGAACGCCTGGAGAAGGCGGTCGAGGCCGAAAAGGCGCTGGCTGAGGCGGAAACCACCGGCACCGAAGAAGAGATCGAAAACGCCCGTGAGAACCTGAAGAACGCCGAAGACGCCCTTGCTGCCGCGCGGCAGGCCGCCGAAGCCCTGAATGCCATTGAAGAGACCGCGACCGAGACGGATCTGAAGGGCAAGCAGGCTGCTGAAAAGGCTGCTGAACAGGCCAGGACCAACGCGACGAACGCCTATGAGGCTGCGACGGACGCGCTGGCCGGTGCGAAGCAGGAGATCACTGACGCTGAGAACGCGCTGGCGGACGCCGAACAGGCGACCGTGGACGCGCAGGAGAACCTGGATGCTGTGCTGGCGGATCCCACCGCGACCGCCGCGGACAAGAAGGAAGCCCGTGAAGCCCTGAAGGCCGCGCAGGAAGCGCAGGTAGCCGCCGGTGAACGCCTGACTGAGGCTGTTGAAGCCGAAGCCGTTGCGGAGACGGAACTGCAGAATGCCTACAACGCCATGAAGGCGGCTGAAGAGGCTGATGCCGAAGCGAAAGCGGAGCTCAAGGAAGCGGAACAGAAGGTTGCTGAAGCGGAAGCGACTTACAGCGAAGCCGAAGCGCTCGCAAAGGCCGCTGCTGAAGCCGCGGACACGAAGACAACCCAGGATGAGGCCGCCGCGGCTCTGACCGAAGCGACCGGAGCCCAGACCGATGTGGCCCGCCTGACGGAAGAAAAGGCTGCCGCGGAGCAGGATCTGGCGGACAAGCAGGCCGCGTATGACAAGGCTTATGAACAGTATCTGGCCTCCAACACGGATATCGTGACCGCCGCGGAAGGCGCTGCCGATATTCTGGCTGAAAACGGCACGCTGGCCGAACTGGACAAAGCCGCCCAGGCGCTGAGCGAAGCGAAGGCTGCCCTGGACGAAGTCGAAAACGAGATCCGTGATACGCTTTACGCGGACGAGATCGCCGCTGCAGAAGAAGCTGTGGCCAAGGCTGAAAAGGCCTTCAACGAAGCCGCGCTGCACGGCACCGCCAAGGAAGCCGCTGAGGCGCTGGAAGCGCTGAACAAAGCGCGCGAAGAACTGAAGAAGATCAATGAAGAAGCCGACGAAGTGGCCAGGAACGCTGATCAGGCGAACGACAAGGCCGCCGAAAAGGTGAACGACGCTGAGACCGCCCTGAGCGATGCCAAGGCGAACGCGGAAGCCGCGGAAGCCAATGTGGACCGCAGTCAGATCGCGGAGGATCCGATCGGCACCAGCGCGATGCGGAGCGAAGACGCCAAGACCGGTGACGCGGCGATCCGCGTGAATGGAAACGCGAAACTGACCTCCGGCGGCAGCGTGGGCACGGCTGATCAGCCGCTGACCATGCAGACCCAGGGTACCACGAACATCACCGCGAAGAATGATGTGACGGTGGCCTCCCCGAGCGACGTGAACATTGATCAGATCAAGGCCGGCGGCAACGCGACCGTGACCGCCAACGGAGACATCACCCAGACCGGCAAGGATCCGGCCATCACCGCGGACAGCACCGCCCTGAACGCCATCTCCACCGGAGACAAGACCTCCACCGTCGGTAAGGCGGACGGCAGTGCCATGACGCTGGATACCAACACGCTCGGCCTGCGCGGCGATGATGTCGCGATCGAAAACAAGGGCGCGCTGACGCTGGACGATGTGATTGCCGACACCGCGAAGATCGTCGCCGGCGGCGATATCACCCAGAAGGACGGCACCGAGATCAAAGCGGACTATCTGGCCATCGCCGCGAACGGCAACATCGGTACTGAAGAGAACCCGATCGAAATGGAAGTGAATACGATCAATGCCAAGGGCAAGGATATCGGCATTAACAATCACTCCAGATCCCTGACGGTTGAAAACATGACCGGTAAGAATATCTACATCCATACCGATGGCAGCATCAACACCACGCCCGACGGCTGGATCAACGCGAAGAACCTGAAGATCCAGGCACTGGACAACATCGGCTCGGATGACCAGCCCATCAACCTGTATGTGAGCGGCAAGGTCACGCTGGACTCCCTGCGCGGCTTCATCTGGAAGAACCTCAGAACACCGTGGGATCCCAAGCTGCTGATCGAACCCATCACCGGCACGACCGCCTTTGGCGCGTTCGCGCCCGACGCGAAGCTGGATGTCGTTTGCCACAGCCACTACGCGATGCTGCGTGTGCCTGAGGAAATGGATCTCTGCGAACATGACGACCTGAAGACTTATGACGAGGAATGCGACCGGAATCATGGCGCGAAGGCGCTGGATCTCCTGCTCGAAAACATCCCGGACGAAGCCGGTAAGGAACTCTGGACGCTGATCCGCGACAGCGAGACCCTGTATGACTTCCTGATCGCTATCGAATCCAACGAAGCACACTTCTGCCGTAGCTCCATGAAGTTCACGGCGCAGATCCCCGGCCTCGACAACGACTATGCGGACGAAGTGGAAGGACATGAAGTCTATGTCCTGGCCGCGGTCAATGGCGAGATCGTGATCCAGCCCGCGGAAGTCAAGGAAGGACAGATCGAGTTCACGCTGGACGAACTGAACAGGGAAGAAGACTGTGAAGACAGCTTCACCCAGATCGTGATCGTGGATAAGGCTGCCCTCCCGGCGGAAATGCTTTCCGAAAAGATGCTTTCCGAAGAAGCAAAATAATCCCTAAACAAAAAGTGCTCCCCGCTGAAGGATGACTTCAGCGGGGAGCGTGTTTTTTGGCGGGGAGGAAAGAGGTCAGGTCAACTCGTCCCACTTCATATACAGGTCCTCGATCACCTGCTCGAGGGCCGCTTTTTCTTCAGCCAGGCGATTCAGTTCGACATAGTCGGTGGCAACGGCTTCCATGCGGGCGTCGAAGGCAGCCAGTTCCTCTTCTTTGGCTGCGATCTCGCGCTCCAGGGCACCGCGCTTGCGGTCGGCTTTGGCGTCTCTTGTGGCGGATTTTTCGACCGGCGCGGGGGCTTTCTTTTCTTCTTTTTTCTCCGGTTTTTCCGGCGGGGTCTCCGCTTCCGCGCGGGCCGCGTTGAGCGCTTTTACGCGGCGATAGCGGTCGTAGTCGGAATCCGGATAGTCCGTAAAGCCGCCTTCCAGGTCCCACACGCGGTTGGCAAAACGGCGGATGAAATAACGGTCATGGGAAACGAACAGAAGGTCGCCCTGGAAATCCGCCACGGCTTCTTCGATCCATTCGCGGCTGGCCAGATCCAGATGGTTGGTGGGTTCGTCCAGGATCAGCAGATTGGCGTTCTTGAGCATGATGACGCAAAGCTTCAGCCGTGCCCGCTCGCCGCCGGAAAGCTGATCCACGGTCTTGAACTGGTCCTCGCCGCTGAAGCGGAAGGTGCCCAGCCGGTCCCGCGCCTCCTGTGGGGTGCAGTTGGTCTCATAGAGCAGGGTGTCGATCAGGTTCCGCTCCGGATGTTCAAAAACGATCTGCTGGGGCAGGAACGCGACCTTGACCGTGGGGCCGAAGGTGACGGTGCCGGTATCCGGGGCCAGATCCCCCAAAAGGATCCTGAGCAGCGTACTTTTACCGGTGCCGTTCGGGCCCAGCACGGCGATGCGTTCGCCATTCCCGCGGACCTCGGCGGTGACACTGTGGAACAGGGGAGGCCCGTCAAAGGCCTTGGAAAGGTTTTCGACCCGGAGCACCCGGTCTGCCCGGAAGCTTTCGGAAGCAAAGCCCGCGCTCATCCGGGTCTCCTTGGTGGGCTTCTCCGTCTGCTGGACGCGTTCGACGCGCTTTTCCATCGCGGCGGCTTTTTTGTGCAGGGCGGGATTGTCGTAAACGGAGCCCCAGGCCTTCAGACGGGCGATCTGGAATTCCAGCTGCTTCACTTTGGCCTGCTCCCGGTTATATTGCATCAGCTGCTGACGGTAGCGCAGCTCTTTTTCCTGCGCGTAGTAGGTATAGTTGCCGCTGTAGAACTCGGGCTTGCCTCGGCGGATCTCAATGATGCGCTGGGCCACGACATCCAGAAAATAGCGGTCGTGGGAGATGACCAGTACGGTGCCTTTGTAATGGAGCAGATATTCTTCAAGCCACTCCAGCGAGGCAACGTCCAAATGGTTGGTGGGTTCGTCCAGCAGCAGGATGTCCGTCTGCTCCATGATCATGCGGGCGAGGGACACGCGGGTCTGTTCGCCGCCGGAAAGAGTGCTGAAGCGCTGGGCGCGCATATCCGCGTCGATATTCAGGCCGTTGGCCACGCGGGCCATTTCGGTCTGCCAGGTATATCCGCCAAGGGCTTCAAAGCGGCGCAGCAGTTCGTCATACCGCGCGGCGGAAACGCCTTCCATATGCTCGTGGAGGGATTCCAGCTCCTGCCCCAGAGAGATGACCTCGTCATAGGCGTGGCGAAGCACATCCTCGACGGTGTCGTCCGAGGCGGCGGTGTTCAGCTGGGCTACATAGCCCACCCGCTTGCCACGGGCGATGGAGACGCTGCCTTTATCGGGCGTCAATTCGCCGGTGAGGATGCGGAACAGCGTGGTCTTGCCCGCGCCGTTGTCGCCGAGGATGGCCACCCGCTCTCCCGGATCGACCCGGAAGGAAACGCCGGAAAGCACCTCGCGATCCTGTTCAAATGATTTGACAACTTCGGAAACGATGATATCTGCCATGGTTTTGGTTCCTTAACTTTATTGCTCTGACTTTATTATTGTACTTTTCCGCGGAGTAAAACGCAAGACTGTTAAAACTTTAACATATCACCTTGACAGAAATCGTGTGTAATGGTATGATGTGTGCATGATATCAAAAAGATATCACGAGCGTTTTCGCAAAGCGAAAACGCGGTGTGGCCGGCAGCAGTTTCTCGCGAAGCGAAAACTGTGAGAGGCCGTCAGAACGAATTGGAGGATGTAACAATGACTGAAAAAGTGTTGAAGGGCAGAAAGATTGGTCTGCTGGTGATTTTTCTGGAGATCGCGCTGTATATCGCGGCGTTTTTTCTGCTGATAACCGGTATCAGCGCAAGCAGCTTCCCGCTGGTCATCCTGTGCGTGCTGTTCCTTGTCTTCGGCTGGATCCCGCTGCTGGGCCTGCGTGTGCTCAAGCCTCAGGAAGCGCTGGTGCTGACCCTCTTCGGCAAGTACATCGGCACCCTGAAGGAAGCGGGCTTCTACTATGTGAACCCCTTCTGTGTGGCCGTCAACCCCGCCGCCCGCACCCGCCTCTCCCAGAGCGGTGATGTGGACTCGGGCGCCAAGGTGCACACCGCCAACGGCACAGCGGAGCCGGTGAACCGCAAGCTCTCGCTGAAGGCCATGACGCTGAACAACTCCCGCCAGAAGATCAACGACTGCCTGGGCAACCCCATCGAGATCGGCATCGCCGTCATCTGGCGCGTGCGCGACACGGCCAAGGCCGTCTTCGAAGTGGACAACTACAAGGAATACCTCTCCCTGCAGTGCGACAGCGCCCTGCGCAATGTGGTGCGCGTCTACCCTTATGACGTGGCGCCCAATGTGGATACCACCGGCGACGGCGTGGCCGATGACGGAAGCCTGCGCGGCTCCAGCGAAGTGGTGGCCAACCGCATCAAGGACGAGATCCAGGCCAAGGTCTCCGTGGCCGGTCTGGAAGTCTTGGAAGCCCGCATCACCTACCTGGCCTACGCCCCCGAGATCGCCGCGGTCATGCTGCAGCGTCAGCAGGCTTCGGCCATCATCGACGCCCGCAAGATGATCGTGGACGGCGCCGTGGGCATGGTGGAAATGGCGCTGGACCGCCTGAACGAGAACCACGTGGTGGAGCTGGATGACGAGCGCAAGGCCGCCATGGTCTCCAACCTGCTGGTGGTGCTGTGCGGCAACCATGACGCCCAGCCCGTAGTGAACAGCGGGAGCCTGTACTGATGGACGACGGCGCGAAGAAACAGGTGCCGCTGCGCCTCTCTCCCAAGCTCTATGCCGCCATCGCGGCCTGGGCCGAGGATGATTTCCGCTCTGTCAACGGGCAGATCGAATACCTTTTGACGGAATGCGTACGGCAGCGGAAGAAGAACGGAAAGTATGTTTCCGAGGAGATGGATGTCCCGCCGGAGCTGGATATCCGGTGAAAGAAACCGAAAAGAGAAGAACCCGACATTGTGAACTGAACCTGTAAAAACGGACAATAGACAAAAGAGCCCCTCATGTAGGAAAATATAAGTACTACATGGGGGGTATTGCTATGACCAGGAAATACGAGAAGGTA
>JAZUFB010000180.1:0-9273 GCA_045640475.1 Clostridia bacterium | reverse complement strand
CGCTGACCCGAGTGACCCTGTGTGGGAACTCTACCTGCACAAATCGAACGCTGTACAATGAGAAGACCGGCTGACTGACTTTCATACGAGTGTAAAACTCTTGGAGGCAGACGTCAGACCATTGCCTCCCCATTGTACAACATAGGCAATGAGATGTCCCTCGCCTGTGGCCGGCTGCCACCAACATGGGGCAAATATATTGTAACAGGTGGCAGTATGGTAAGAAACAATAAGCCGATTACGGAAATGAGCCGCCGATACGGACATACCGTGTATACGGTCCGGGCGTATTGCAATCCCGACAGCAGCGCGACTTACGAAGAGAAGGTGTTGACGCTGATCCGGCACGAAGCGGACAAGCCGGTCAATGAGAACGCTGAACAGCAAAACATCGAAGAGTCCGCGTAATTATTAATTATGATAAAGACACAGAATATGGAGGCGTAAACATTATGTCAAAGGAAATGAAGGAACACAAAATAACGGTCAGGTTTTCAGAACCGGAATATGAAATGATCCGCAGACGAATGAATAACGCGGGGATCATAAACCAATCCGCGTTCATCCGTGCGATGGTACTCAACGGATATACGCTGCACCTGGATTTCCCTGAGATTCGTGAAATGATCCGGCTGCTCGGTATCATGACGAACAACATCAACCAGATCGCCAGGCGTGAAAACTCCGGCGGGCACATTTACGAAACCGAGCTGGATGAAATCAAGGAAGACCAGAATCAGCTGTCTGAATTGCTGCGGAAAAATCTGTCAAGGCTGGAAAAATTAATATGCCCGGATTGACAGGCATAAACCACTGATGAACAGAAAATGACAATGCCCTATGAAGAAGAGAATGCTCTTTTTCATAGGGCGTATTTTTATTTTTGGTTTACTTACAGCCGCATCGCAACGCGATGCTCCAAGGGGATTGGGGGCACTGCCACCAACAAGCTTTTCGCATTTGTCCGACACATGCCCTGCTTGCCAGGATTGCATTTGTCGGACAAAGGCATTGCTTGCTACAATATGCTTGACCGGTAAATAGAGTGTCCAAAGTTCTATGCGCTGGCTCATGCCTAAGCTACAATGAGGAGGACAGCCGGACTGACGAGGCATTGCATGAGCTGAAACGCTCGAACGTGCAAACTGTCAGCCGCCTCCTCATTGCAGCGTTCGATTGATGCAGGTTGAAGCTGGGGCATCTCTAACATTCGAGTAACCAAGCAAGCTGAATCGGCACGATTTTCCGAATAATTCTCGAGGAAAACAGAGCTGAACGGCGCCATATACGGGTGTGGAATGAAATCAAGGGGAAATTATTCCGGCAGGATATCGTATGTGGACGAGCCAAGTCTGGCATAGGCAAGACATCCGCGCAAGGCAGCATCATCCAGGAAAGCCGCCGATTCGAACCGGACAGAAAGTGTTGAGGCAATTGCTTTTTCCATCACGTCCAGTGATTTTGAAATCTGACCGCCAAAGACGATTTTCTCAACATCATACCCTTGCAGATGCTTTTGCAATACTTCGCCAAGCATGATTCCTGTTTCTTCCATTGTGTCCTGAGCGATAGTATCCCCATTCCTTGCCATCATGCAAATAGTATATACGTTTTCCTGCTTTCCGGCGCGTTCTGAATACCTTTTCATAATACCGCGGGCTGATATATATTCTTCCACGATGCTGTCCCTGTACGGCACGTTCCACAAAGAGTGTGCGGGGCGCAGGTATTGATTCAGTTGTCCTTTTCCGTTTTTGCATAGGCAAAAGCCGATTCCCGTGCCAAGCATAACACTCGCACCGCACCCAATGTCTCGAAGTTTTCCCTGCTCTGCTTCACCTAAGAGAAACGCCATTACATCGTGGAGAAACAAGAATCGCGTCTTCGGGAAGAGCGATTCCAAGCGCTCCTTCACGTTAATTCCGTAAAGAGAAGCAAACTTATGCTTCATCATGAAAACGCCATGCTGGTAATCCACAGGGCCTGGCATACAAACAGTCACATCGCAGGCCTCATTTTCACCGACGATGTCCACAATTGATTGAATGAGCGTATCACAATCCGCACCCTGGTCAATGGGGCACGGGGGAAGGAGGCTGTATTCGCCGGTGTTCGAATACGCACGCTTGACAAAAGTACCGCCGATATCCAACATCAAATGTTCATGCATGGCACACCTCAGTATTCATGACACTCAAAGTTCAACATCCTGCCAAGATACATAATAGTCTGGCGAACATCACCCCTGACAAGAGCGTAATGCTGTGTCACACCAAGCTTCATCAACTGTCCAAATAGTTCCTTACAGCTGCCGTGAACCGGCTTGAATCTGCCATGGGAATAGGTCGCCAGGTGCGCCTCTTCATCCAATGCTTCCACCAGTGTGAGCGCCAGAACAAACCGCCCGTCTCTCTGCGAAACATGGAGCATCGTATACTGCCCTTTAGGGAATACATGCCAAGCGAAAGGCGCGCCGGCATATTTATATTTCGTTTTCGCGAAACGCACATCACGGGCGATCTGTGTTTTACCATCCTTGTCCGTATAATCATTCGGACCCGCGTGACCGCCCTCAAAGGTATCCGAAGGCAGATCCACATGGAAGGGTTCTATGAGATAAACATGGTCCTCCGTAATCTTTTTGAGTATAAGCGCTGCAATACCCGCGCCCACATCGCCCTCCGGCACAATTACTGTTCTCACATTCTCGTCAGTCGGATAGAAGCCCGGCCGAAGGCCCACCTTGTCAAACAAGACAGAATCCACATCGTTTAGAACCAATAAGTCTGCCTGATGATCCTCCGCCATCTGTTCCATGGCGATGCTTGCTCTGATGGAGGCGTTCATCTTTTCTTCTTCCACGTCGGGACGCACTTCATACTTGGCCGCCAGACGATTTCGCACGGAATCCACTGTTTCGTGCCTGACGGTCTCAATCTTATCTGCCAGTTCAGCCACAGAGAGGAAGTGCAGTTCTGGTCCGACCTGCATAAAAACAGAGTAGGGGTCCACATAGGTAGACCACATGATTTCGTTATACGACGCCAAAAGGCCGATATGACTGTCTTTCAGTTCATTACGGATGGCTGCGGCAGTGGCAAAGCGGATGAGATTATCCTTTACCTCATCCCATGTCCCGTTGCACATTTCTACCATCGGGCGGTTATAGCGGGCGAAGTCTCCCGAACCCTCCAGAGTGCCCACAAGCCCGCCGCAGCAAAGGTATTCGGCAAACTCATCCTCGTCATGGGTATCACCCAACGAAACGGAAGAACGCTGCACCCAAGCATAGAGAATTGGCACGGGAATCATATCGCGCAGGAAGCGATTCAAGGTAAAGTCCTTTGCCCATGACAGATAACAGACAAGGACACAGTCAACCGCGTTCGTAGTGAACAGACGAATCGCATTCCGGACATCCTGATGATTCCAGACAATGCCGGGGAAGAATACATCAACCCGCTCTTTGAAACTGTCAATATACGCGTCGGCTTCTTTTTGTTTCCGTTCTTCGTATGTTCCACGCCGCGTCCCTTCACCAATTTTCGCAAAGGACTCCGGACACATCATGAACATGCCTACCTTGGGTTTTCTCATATCAATCGCTCCTTCATTATTCAGCAAGGTTTCCCAATTAGTCGGCGGACATGATTTCCGCTAAACGCCCCAGTTTACCATGCCGGATCTAGATACTGAATCTCCTCATCGTATTTTTTCAGTTCGCCGGTCATCAGGCCATACAGCCTGGCCGATGTGGTTTTTATGGCGTTCACCATATGCGGGTAGGGCAGATTCGTACAGTCGATAATCCCGTGCGCCATATGCTCGCCGTCAAATCGTCCCATTACCGTCTGGTTGTTATACTCAAAATAGTGGGCACCGACCATATTGGGGTCACTGGCAACTGTTTCCATGTAGCGCCGGTAGGCCTTGCCTCGTTCTTCCTGATTAATCGCCGAGAGTAGTGCTGTCCGGCGCAGACCTGTATCGGGTGCGCCAAAGTGCCATTCGCCAATTATCATTGGTTTTCCTGTCACACGTGCCTGCTCGATTTTCTCTTGCGGTGTCCTGTTGTAGCAATTGAAGGAGAAAACGTCAAACCTCCGACAGGACTGTAGTACCTTATCCGTCACACGGGAATAACGCATGCCCAGACACAGGTGATGAGGCGCAACTCGTTTACAAGCCTCCATTGGAATCAAGCCGAAAGCATCAATCAGGATCTGCTCATATTCCTTCAAATCCTGTTCTCCCTGCCGAGAAAGCACGATGGAGCGGGGCAGAGGCTCCAGGAAATCGTCAAACGAACCGAGATGCAGCGCCCAGGCTTCATTCAGAGCAGAGACTGTGCCATATTTATTCTGGAGCCAGGCCTTCAAATGTGCTCTTGTCTTCAGCGGCTCAGGCTTCACAAGAAGCTCAAAGGCAATACTCACGTCCAGTTGGAACATCCATTCCGGTTCATTGTGCATAAAATAGCCCAGCAGATACGGGTCATTGGCCATCGGCGCCAGTTCGCGCCGCGCAAAAGCGTCACTGTTCCGTTTATACTCAGGTGCGAAAACATCCGGAAAGTCTCGGAAGATAAAGTGCTCTGTCACCGGGAAACGCTTCAGGGTCACGGCGTAAGGAAGACGGGAAATCCTGAGAAAATCCTCTACATGCTCATCGTCAAAATTCACGATACCTACGCCGGTCGTGTTGATTCCCCACTCCGCGAAACGGCGCGTGGTAATCGCCCGCCATGCCTCCCACCAGTTTTCCTTGCCGAAGACTCTGATCATGTTGGCGCGTGCGGGGTTGAACATCCACTCATTGCTTCTTTCCGTGATACCGTGGCGTTTCACATACTCCGCGATAAGCCCCGGATGGGTAAAGGCGTCCCTGAATTCAGGATCATCAGGATCAGGGACCCAGGAATAGAATTTTTCCATGCCGGAATACCAGCCGAATTCACCCATGCGCGTGCCGTAGCATATGCCGTGGGAGAAGAACGCATAGCCCTCCGGGTCTACCAACCACCAGCGTTTTCCGTCATGCAGTGTACGGAAATAGCCGGTTGCTTCAAAGCGCTTTTCTGTAAAACCGCCGTAAATACTGCGCCCTGGAATCGGAGGAGCA
This sequence comes from Clostridia bacterium, assembly GCA_045640475.1. Lineage (GTDB taxonomy): Bacteria > Bacillota > Clostridia > Christensenellales > Aristaeellaceae > Aristaeella. The sequence continues at coordinate 4,152 of JAZUFB010000180.1, read as the reverse complement.
GGCCTTTGGGCCACTTCATACTCGGCCTTTAAACGTCTTGACATTGTATCGAAATCAGGTGTTTTTGTTGGCCATGTCGTTTCAACCAGCTGACCCAATTCATCCATGATGGGCTTTTCTGTGGTGATGCCCGCCGGCTGTTCATCTGAAAGATATACACGGGTAATCATTCCACCGCGGAACTCCACTCCAGCTTCAATCGAAATGACGATTTTCCTCACATTCCGTGGGTCCATCGGTTGACCAATGAAAAGGTTTTTATAGCTGCCCGGGAACACCGGCAGAAAGAGACGTCTGTTCCACAATTCGTCAATCAGCAGACGGTAATGGACCATCACATTCGGCATCTGCTGACACTTCGTTTGAACTCTGCGTCCGTTCGCATCCTCGAAGTACACATACATTCTCACATCAGAAAACTGATTCACCTGAGAGTCAAAACAGAACCATGTCTTCTCGGTAAAAGGTAGGTCATCCGGCATTTTTTCCGGCAGGACAACGGTAAGTTCCATAGGTGGGTCGCCCAGCACAGGTATTTTCGCCCTTTGTGATGCAAGATTGTACTCACCTTCCCAAAGTGTAAACTGTTTCATGTAATTCCTCCCGTATCAAGTGTAAAAATGCCCTCATCCCGACCCCATGGGAGAGGGCATTTTATTATTCCTCAATCAATGCTTCAGCATCGTCTTGTGAACCGTCACGACACCCACACCCAGGTTCTCAATGGTATATTCACCCAAGTTAGCGGGAATCACAATGATATCCAGATTGTTCATAATGTAATATTTTGAAGGATCCTGCTTGGAGGTAACCTTGACCTTTTCACCGTCTACCAAGCTCAACACATGGAAATATCCGTCGGTATTGTCTTCCATCATGGAAGCGAATATATCGTTGCGCAGAGAGAAATAGAGCAGATCATGCTCACCTACCACAATTTCCTTCCAATCTGTACCCTGACGAACCAGGCCGCCGTGGTTTACCAGATTGTCATATACCCAGGACTTGGTACGTTCGCCGTGAATGACCTTTTCACCCATTTTAAGGTGAATGGGACGAGGCAGCCCGGTCTGCGGATCAAGCCGCTGATAGTCGTATAGTTTATATGTGTAGGAACCGACCGTCAGACTTCCGATTTCCAGAATAACCTGATTTCGTCCAGAAGCGTGTACCGTGCCAGCAGGAATCATGACCTGTGTGCCTGGTACAGATGGTACTGCGTTAATATACTTTTCATAATCGATCTGTTCGTGAGTCTTTTCTGCCTTGCGGGCTTCCTCAAAAAATGTCTCACAGCTGTTTTCATCGTTGAATCCGAGGAATGTGCGGGCACCCTGACCCGTCACACAGATATAATAGCTTTCATCCTGCCGACCCAGTTCATCATGGTTGGTCATGACATAGTCGGCATCAGGATGGCACTGCACCGACATGTTGCCGCTGCTGTGATAGGTGTCGTCATAATTGAAACGGATGGGGAAATACCCTCCAAACTGCTTGAACGCAGCAGCGCCCAGCAACTTTTCGCCCATAGCCTGAACAAAGGTAAAGAATGGAGTTTCGAACTCATAGCTGTCCGTTTTCGCCACAAGCGATACTTCCATGGGAATCATATCGAAGACCCAGGCACAGTTTCGCATTTCCTTGGGCAGATTGCGCAGACGGTGAACGTAGTACCCGCCCCAAACGCCCTCCAGATAGACAGGGCGGCAGCGGAACGGCCGTTCACACAGTTCATTAAAGAGTTTCAGCAGATCCGAATAGGACACCATCTGCATCTTCTCTGTATCATCGGCGGAAATATAATAATCCATAGCCGCGCTCTTAATCAGATTCCAACGAACATCTACCGCCGTTTCAAAATCTACATAGTAGTTGCGGCGCATGGTAAGTGCGAAAGGCAAATCATCCTTAGCAGCAATATTCCGCACCTTGCCGTTTTTGAAAGCAAGAACCGACGTGCGCGGAGTCACATCCATCCAGATGCGGATATCGTAAATTTCCCACAGCTCCGGGGCCAGGGCGCCGAGACCGTACACCAGTGTTGCGGGAGCAATTGATTCCTTAAGCGCTACTACTTTTTTCTCACACTGCAGCCCCTTGTATCCGTCCTTATAACGGCGACCGTAGAGCAACACAGGGTCAACTTCTCGGTCTGTAGGCAGATAGGGTGCCAGCATTTCAGTAATTGTCTTGTCATCCTTTAATAGTGTCTTGGCATCGATAAAGGTCACCGGACTGCCGCCGTCCTTCCAGGCGGCGTTCTGGCGGATCACATTCACAAGTGCCGTAAAATCCGCGCCAGGGTAGGCATCTATCGCAACTTTTTTTCCTTCTTTGAGAAATGCCACGATGGATTTCGCCGTTTCATGGATGTTCTTCGTGGGCTGAACACCACAACCGGTCACGATATTGACAGCGTTAGGATCGGCATACGGATAGGGATGGAACATGAAACTCATCTTTCTTACCTCCAAAGTATACTAAAGAAGGCAAATAATCGGAATCCATTCGGATGATCCATCCGACACAATCATAATAATCCGTCATTGCTTTCTTGTCAAAGAAAAAAACAGGTAAACTCTGAACTTCATCCAAAGGCGGGGATAGAGGAAAGCGTTTCCTCTATCCCCACTGAAAAACAAAGACAATTACTTGTTCTGCTCAGCCCAGGCAGCAGTTGCCTCGGCTTCGTACTCAGTGCCGCCCTCTTCTTCCCAGCGCTGTACATATTCAGCCCATTCAGCCTCAACGTCACCATCGGTCACGATCAACTGTGCGAAGCATTCCTTAACGATGCCATCCAAGTCAGCGCCATATTCGGTGCGCGTCTCAAGTACATTGTTGAATTCAGGGTATGGCTTGACATACAGCTTTTCGTTCTCCTCCGCGTCACGGGTGGTTTTGTTCTTGAGGAGAGATGTTACGTTCGGACTGGTATACCCACCACTAGGAATATACGAATAGGCGCCGTCCGCACGGTGAACAACGTCATCGGTATAGATGCCCAAACGCTGATACTTGCCGGCTTCCTTGTCAATCCATTCAAAATGCACGCCTTCTATGCCCATGTATGCCATTTCCTGTCCTTCGGGCGTGTAATACATGTAGTTCACAATCGCCAGAGCCAGCTCGGGGTTGGCGCTCCTTGCATTGATGACTACATCGGCAGCGGTGTTAGATGTAGCATAAACGTCGGTGGTCCCGTTCAAAGTAGCAAAGGCGAACAGGTCGCCGGGATCCTCAGGCACCTCGAACGTATAACGGCCAGGATACCAGTTCTGGGTAGTGCCGCCTGCCTGGAAGTCCAGCATACCAATCTTGGCGTTCCACAGTTCCTCAAAGCACTGCATCTGGGTCAGAGTGGCGAAGTCTGGATCCATCAAGCCTTCAGCATACAGCTTGCGGATATAGTCAATTGCCTCCAGGAAACGGGGATGCTTGAGCACGGTGGTCACGGTGCCATCTTCCAACACGACAGCCGCATCGTTGAAACTGTGGATGGAAATGTCGAACAGGTTCAGGATATGCTGCCACATATCGGCATTGCCCATATGCATCGCGATACCGCGTGTATCATCCTTGCCATTGCCGTCGGGATCTTTCCATGTGAAGGCATACAGCACGTTGTAGAGTTCCTCCGCGTTTGTTGGAACGTCAAGGCCTACATTTGCCAGCCAGTCCTTGCGGACAGCCAGGTTTTTGAGAGCACCGCCGCTTGACTGAGCAACAAGCGCATAGATATGCTCTTCATCATTGACTGCCATGTCATAGATTGAATCGCCATACGTCGCCTTGATATCGGGGCCATACTCGTCCAGGGCGTCTTTCATGTTCCACAGGCGGCCATTCTCAGCCATTTCGACCAGAGTTGCCTCGTCCTTGATGGAAAAGATGTCCGGCAGAGAATCAGAAGCAATCAATACATTCAGCTTTGTCGTGTAATCACTCGTGACCGTAGCCTTGAATGTACATCCAAACTTTTCACTGATAGCATTGAGAATGGAGTTTTCTTCCGCAGGGGTGTTGTCGCCGCCAACAAACATGGTAATTACAGGCTTGTCATCGGCCGATGCGGGCATCACTTCAACAGAGATCAGTAATGCCAAAGCTAGAAACAGGGATACGAGCTTCTTCATAGGTTTTCCTCCT
>JAZUFB010000179.1:0-8444 GCA_045640475.1 Clostridia bacterium | reverse complement strand
GAAGGCATGAGGTAGGGGAAGAAGGACAGACTGTTGACCCAGGAGGCCAGCTTGCTGCCGCGGCGTTTGGCTACGCCGTAGCCGACCAGGATACCGCAGGTGCCTGCGATCACGGAGCAGGTGACGGCGAGGCCCAGACTGTAGCCCAGGGCCTTCCAGACCTTCGGGGAAAGCAGGATGCCGGTATTGTCGCCCTGATCCAGATAATCCAGATCACGGCCGATCCAGAAGTCGAGCGTCATGTTGGACAGGGAATAATCGCCGGCCTTGATGATGACGGACTCGAGCGCGAAGGTGATCAGCGGCACCACGGCGACCAGCAGCAGGATGATGACCAGCAGGATCGCGATGGGACGGTTGGCCTTCTTCAGATCGATATGCGAGATCTGACCGCTCTTGCCGGTGACGGTCGTGAACTGTTTGCGGCTGTTGGTCACCTTCTGATTGAGCAACAGGATGGCCACGCCGAAGAGGATCATGACCGCGGCGATGATATACGCCTGACCGCTGGAGGTATCCATGAGGGACTTCATCTTGGTGGACAGCACGTAGAAACGCACGGGCGAGCCGAGGAAAACCGGCACGCTGTAGGCGCTCATACTGCTGGCAAAAACGAGCAGCAGCGTGGAAAGCATGGCGGGCTTGACGATCGGCAGGGTGATCTTACGGATGATGCGGCCTCGGGAAGTCTTGAGGATCGTTGCCGCTTCCTCCAGGTTAGCATCCATATTCCGCAGGATACCGCCGATGAGGATGTAGGCAAAGGGCGCGTAATGCAGACCCAGCACCAATGCGATCGGGAAGGCACCGTATACGAACCATTCCGGCATGAAGATACCGAACACGGACGCCATGATGCCGTTGGAGGTGCCGGGGCCGACATTCACGTTCTTGAAGAAAGTCTCCCAGAACAGGGCCATGGTCCAGCTCGGCATGATGTATGGGAACACAAACACGGAGGAGATGAACTTCTTGTATTTGATGTTCGTGCGCGTGACCAGGAAGGCTACGGTACCGCCAAAGAGGATGGCGATGAAGGAGGCGGCCACGGAAACGATCAGAGTGTTGAAGAACGGTTTATAGAACTGGATCCAGCTGTTTGAGTTCGTGATGCCCTTGGCTCCGCCATCGTTCAGCGTGAAGAGCAGTTTCTCAAAATGGAAGAAGGTGAAGTCTCCCTTTTTGAGGCCGAGGGAACGGACTGCGCTGCGCTCATTCTGATGCACGACGAACATTTCCGTGAGCATCGTGAGCAGCGGATACAGCGTGAGGAACAGCAGAAGCAGGAGGAAGACCAGCAGGATGATGTTGGCCGGACGGGAAAACCATGTCCGGACACGGCCCTGCATGCGCTTCATCTGGATCTGCCGTGTACGTGCGGCGTCCATGGGACAGGCCCCCTTTCAGGATATGAGGCGTGAAAACGGGAATAAGGAAGGCGGGACGGAAGCCCGCCCCGCCTTCCGGCAGGATCAAACGTTATTGATTATTGCAGATACTTGTTGACGAAGTCGGTCACTTCGGTCTTGTTGTCCAGCAGGAACCCGGCATCTTCCATGACCAGGGTCTGCTTCCAGGTGTCAATGCCCAGGTCGCCTTCGTTGGGCGTGATGGCGCTGGAGGGAGAATAGGCACCGATGCTCTTGCCCCAGGGCTTGAAGCCGTCAGCGGTCATCAGATATTCGATGAACAGCATGGCGGTGTAGGGACGGGTGGCGGAACCGGTCACCAGAGCGTACATGGGATACATGAAGCCGGCGAAGGGCTCGATGGCGTAGCCGTTGGCGGAAGCGTCATACTGGGCCACGGTCAGGTTGTTGGTCAGGACGGAAGAGGAGCGCAGCTTGCTCAGCACGAACAGGCCGATCTTGCCGGCAGCGGTTTCCTGGCTTACTTCTTCGGCGATGGTGGTGTCGCTCTTGATGAAGGTGCAGTTGGCCAGGAATTCAGCGATCCATTTGTAACCGGCGTTCTTGTATTCGCCGAGGTCGATTTCTTCGCCCTTCCAGGACTTGTAGGCTTCGGCCAGTTTTTCGGACCAGGTGTCGCTGGTGAGCATGGTGAGGAAGTTCATGTTGACCTGTTCATCGGCGGGGCTCTTGAAGATGACGTTGCCCTTCAGGCTTTCGTCGGTCAGTTCCCACACGTTCTTGATGGCGGGGACGTTTTCGCCCATGTTGTTGTAGATGAACAGCTTGTTGATGTACTGATGGACGAGGGGCAGCTTGTCCGCGTCATCCAGCGTGTCGGCCACGGAGGCGGGCACATAGTTGACCAGGATGCCGTCTTCGATGGCGTAGGTCAGGTTGGAACCATCCTGGATCATGACCATGTCAGCGCCCTTGACGGAGCCGGTGGCTTCCGCGTCGAGCTTGGTGTAGATCTCAGCGTCCTTCAGGTTGTTGGGTTCGCAGGTGATGCCGTAGAGAGCGCCGAAAGCTTCGGCGGCGTCGGCGATACGGCTGGTGTTTCCGTAGACGATAAAGGTGCCTTCTTCGGCCAGAGCCTTTTCAACCAGTTCATCATGCGTCAGGGCGGCGCCTTCTTCCACGATGGCGGCCGTGTCAGCGAAAGCGGAGAACGCGGTCATCGCGAGTACGAGAGCCAAAATGAGGGACAGGAATTTCTTCATGGATACAAAACCTCCTTCATAGTTGTGCCAAGTGGCTATTCATTTAGAATGTAGATATATTATAGCAATTCGTGCAGACTTCTGCAACCTAAATATTTCGTACGCGGCAGGACAAGCCAAAAGAAAAGCGCTGTGGCAAGCCACAACGCCTTATTTCAGGATTCAACAGGAATATCAGATCGCGTCTTCGTCGATTTCTTCGAGCAAATCTTCGATCCCCAATTCTTCGATATCTTCTTCTTCAACATAGTCCATGACGAGTTCTTCCAGAAGCATGTAACCTTCCTGTTTGGTCTCGGGATCGTAAATGCGGGCCCAGTCTTCGTTCATGGCGCGGATAAACACTTGGTATCCGGACTCGTGGCGGGCGATGACCTTGGACTTCTGGTCGGGCTTTTGGTACATCAGGGCATCGATCGCGGGCAGGGTCGGCTCAACCGAGGCATCCGCGGCGATATCCAGCTCTGTCAGATCCTCCGGCTTTGCGGCTTTGACGGAGAGGACGGTCGTGTCCTTATCTTTGGAAGTCGTGGAAGATTTGCCGGAGGTTTTGCCCGAGGATTCTTCGGTACCGGTACTGGAGGAATCTTTGGAGGAAGAAGGCTTCTCATCCTTGCTGGGACGGGAGGAGACCAGATACTTGCGGACGACATAGCCTTCGGTACCGTCGTAGGTGACGTGGGCCCAACTGCCGTTGACGCCGATGACGGTGACTTTGGCACCCCAGGGGATATAGCGCAGGATGTCCGCGCTGGTGCTGGAGGTTTTGCGCAGGGACAGGGTCTTTCCGTTGGCGGTATAGACATACAGGCTGCCGCCATCACCGGACGGATCGGAACCGCCCATTTCATCGTGTTTATCATAGGACCATCCTTCCGCCATGGCGGGTACGACCGCGCACAGAAGGACAAAAGCACAGATCATGGAGAGGATACGCTTGAACATGGAACAGGACCTCCTTTCCCAAAGTGGGAAAAAGCAAAAAGGGACAATATATCGACAAAATTGTACCAGTTTGGTTTGTCGGCGTCAATCCTCTATTTATATATAGTTGCAGGATAAACAGACCGAAAATGTTGCTTTTTTCTACGGTTGATTTTGTACGTACAAACCGTTATAATAGGGTCAGTACAAGATCGGACATAAGGAAGGGAGAACCATCATGAGTCAGGAACGCAAGCCCCTGGTGAGCCACATCTTTACAGCGGATCCTTCCGCGCATGTGTTTGATGACAAGATCTATATCTACCCGTCCCACGACCTTGCCCACAATGGCGAGGACAACGACAATGGCGACGAATACGCCATGGAGGACTACCATGTCCTGTCGCTGGATAATCTGGACGCGCCCTGCAAGGACAATGGCGAAGCACTGCATATGAAGAATGTGCCGTGGGTGTCCAAGCAGATGTGGGCTCCGGATGTGGCCCTGAAGGATGGCGTATATTATCTGTATTTCCCGGCGCGCGATAAGGACGGTATCTTCCGCCTTGGCGTTGCGACGTCTGACAGCCCCGTAGGTCCTTTCAAACCGGAAGAGAACTACATCGAGGGCAGCTACAGCATCGACCCTGCCGTGCTGATGGATGATGACGGAAAAGCCTACATCTACTATGGCGGCCTGTGGGGCGGCCAGCTGGAAATGTGGCAGACCGGTAAGTTTGACGAGAACACGCCCCGTCCCGCCGGCAAGCAGGACGCGCTGGGCCCGATGTTCGCGGAACTGAACCCGGATATGAAGAGCTTCAAGACCGAGCCGAAGCATCTGGTGATCCTGGACGAAAACGGCCAGCCCCTGAAGGCGGAGGATGAGGATCGCAGATATTTCGAAGGCCCCTGGATGCACAAGTATAATGGCAAGTATTATCTGAGCTATTCCACCGGCACCACGCACTATCTGGTCTACGCGATCGGCGACACGCCTGACGGTCCTTTCACCTATGGCGGACGGATCATGGAACCGGTGCTGGGCTGGACCACGCATCACTCCATCGTGGAATATCACGGAAAGTGGTATCTGTTCTACCACGACTGCGAGCTGTCGAACGGCATCAACCATCGCCGCTGTGTCAAGTTCACCGAGCTCAAGTATCGCGAGGATGGCAGCATCATCACGATCCATCCCTATGACAAAGAATGATCTTCAAGAATGATCTTATAGATGAAAATGCCGCAGGCCAGTATGAAAGGCTTGCGGTTTTTTTGTGCCAGGCAGTGCTTTGACGGTATATGATTTGATGCTTGACAACAAAATGACGAATCGCTATAATAATTGCCGTTTGTGTCGGCCTGACATGACCGAAGAAAAAGAGAAAGGGACAAAAAGAAAATGAAAAAGTTTGTTGCGATCCTGGTTGCCCTGTCCATGCTGCTGACTATGGCTTTTGCCGTGGCCGAAGAAAACACTGTTTCCACCTACGTGCTGGCTGCCATCAATGATGCTGAAGGCAATGTCATCTCGTTCGAAGAAGCTGAACTGCCCATCTTCGTTCTGGCGATCGACGGCGCTTCCAACGCTTGCGGTTTCGGTACCGAAGAAGAAATGGTGAATGGCACCTACGAGATCGTTGCCGGTGAAGACGGTGTGCTGGTTCTGTACGTGACCCTGGAAAACGGTGAAGAGACCGTGATGTTCTACGTTGCTGATGAAGATGCCTGGATGATGGTGGACGAAGAATCCGGTTACGGCATGTACCTGTTCAACATCGAAGCTTTGGAACAGGCTGCTTAATTTGGCCTAACAAAAAAAGGTGGCCGTTGATATCGAAATATCACGGCAACCTTTTTTTATAGCAACATGGGTCTACATCGGCCTAACGCAGTTTTCGCTTCGCAAAAATCTGCTGTCGGCTCCCGCATTTTCGCTTCGGGAGAAATGCGCGGTTATCCGATATGATCCTTGCCGCCCATGTACATGCGGAGGACTTCGGGGATACGGACGGTGCCGTGGGCCTGGAGGTTATTTCCCAGGAAGGCGATCAGCATGCGGGGCGGGGCAACAACGGTGTTGTTGAGGGTGTGGGCAAAATACTTCTTGCCATCTTCGCCCTTGACGCGGATCTGGAGACGGCGGGCCTGCGCGTCACCGAGGTTGGAGCAGGAACCGACTTCGAAATACTTCTTCTGACGGGGGGACCAGGCTTCAACGTCCAGGCTCTTGACCTTCAGGTCGGCCAGGTCACCGGAGCAGCACTCCAGCGTGCGGACGGGGATATCCATGCTGCGGAAGAAATCGACGGTGTTCTGCCAGAGCTTCTTGAACCACATCATGGAATCTTCGGGCTTGCAGACCACGATCATTTCCTGCTTTTCAAACTGATGGATGCGGTAGACGCCGCGCTCCTCGATGCCATGGGCACCGACTTCCTTGCGGAAGCAGGGGCTGTAGCTGGTTAGGGTGCGGGGGAGGGAATCCTCATCCAGAATGGTGTCGATGAACTTGCCGATCATGCTGTGCTCGGAGGTACCGATGAGGTACAGATCCTCGCCCTCGATCTTGTACATCATGTTTTCCATCTCGGCGAAGGACATGACGCCGGTCACGACATCGCCATGGATCATGAAGGGGGGCACACAGTAGGTGAAGCCGCGGTCGATCATGAAATCACGGGCATAGGACAGGATGGCGCTGTGCAGACGGGCAATATCGCCCATCAGATAGTAGAAACCGTTGCCGCTGGTCTTGCGGGCGGAATCCAGATCGATACCGTTCAGACGCTCCATGATATCCACATGGTAGGGGACTTCATAGTCCGGAACCGCGGGCTCGCCAAAGCGCTCGATCTCGACATTCATGCTGTCGTCCTTGCCGATCGGCACGCTGTCATCAATGATGTTGGGGATGACGAGCATGCGCTTGCGGATCTCGGCCTGGAGTTCTTCTTCCTTCTTTTCGAGGGCTTCCAGCTCGTCCGCCATGGAGGCGACTTCGGCCTTGATGGCTTCGGCTTCGTCCTTCTGGCCCTTGGCCATCAGACCGCCAATGGTCTTGGACAGGGTCTTGCGCTTGTTACGCAGGGCATCGGCCGCCTGCTGGGCTTCACGGTATTCTTTATCAAAGCGGATCACTTCGTCGACCATGGGAAGTTTCTGATCCTGAAATTTCTTGCGGATGTTTTCGCGGACTTTTTCCGGATCGGTACGCAGCAAATTGATATCAAGCATGGATAACGCCCTCCTGTAATATAGGTGTACAGAGGAGATTATACATCAATTCCAAAGCGTTGCAACCTTTTTATTGCATTGAAACGGGAAAAAAGGTATAATACCGGCGGGTCAATACTATATGAAAGAAGGCAAAACGATATGAAACAGTTTATGGTTGAAACTTCTGCCCGTCACGTACATGTTACCCAGCAGGACCTTGAAACCCTGTTTGGTGCCGGTTATGAACTCCATGTCAAGAAATGGCTGAGCCAGCCTGGCCAGTTTGCCAGCGAAGAGCGCGTTGATGTTGTCGGCGCCAAGAAGACGCTTGCCGGCGTCAGCATCCTGGGCCCCGTCCGCAAGGCCAGCCAGGTTGAACTGAGCCTGACCGATGCCCGCTCTATCGGCGCGGTCGCTCCCATCCGCGAGTCCGGCGATCTGGAAGGTTCCGGCGCCTGCAAGCTCGTTGGCCCCTGTGGCGAAGTGACTCTGGAACAGGGCGTCATCGCCGCCAAGCGTCATATCCACATGACTCCTGCTGATGCCGCCGAATACGGCGTCAAGGACAAGGATGTCGTCAGCGTCAAGGTCGACAGCGAAGGCCGTGGCCTGATCTTCGGTGATGTCGTGGTCCGCGTGAACGACAACTTCGCGCTGGCGATGCACATCGATACCGACGAAAGCAATGCTGCCGCCGGCTGCAAGATGGGCGAGATCATCAAATAATCTTCCGGTTGATTTTCTTTCAGAATTCAAGCGGCAATGGCTTGACAAAAAGAACGGGAAAGTGTATCCTACCTCCCGTCAACTGAATACCTTATCACGAGTGGCAGAGGGAAGGGCCCGATGAAGTCACGGCAACCGGCGGAAACGCATGGTGCCAAATCCCACAGCGCGCGCGAGAAAAGCGCTGAAAGATAAGGACGAAACGATTGAAAGATCGATTCTGCCCGGCATGCGCGCGTGCCGGGCAGAATTTATTTTTCGCAGGACGAACAGAGGAAAGGAAAAGAAAATGCGCAGACTTTTTACTTCGGAATCGGTAACAGAAGGACATCCCGACAAGCTTTGTGACCAGGTGAGCGACGCCGTATTGGACGCGATCCTGGCGCAGGACCCCATGGCCCGCGTGGCGTGCGAAAGCTTCGTCACCACCGGCGTGATGACCGTGATGGGCGAGATCACCACGGAAGGCTGGGTGGATATCCAGGACATCGCCCGCAAGGTGATCGTCGATGTCGGGTATGATTCCGGAGAAAAATACTTTAACGGAAATACCTGCGCCGTGCTGACGGCGATCCACTCCCAGAGCCCGGATATCGCCATGGGCGTGGATGACGCGCTGGAGAGCCGTGGCGGCGCGGATGAGGCGCAGACCGGCGCGGGCGACCAGGGCATGATGTTCGGCTATGCCTGCGACGAGACGCCCGAGATGATGCCTATGCCCATCGCGTTGGCACACCGGCTGACCCGCCGCCTGGCGGAGGTCCGCAAGAACGGCACGCTGCCCTATCTGCGTCCGGATGGCAAAGCGCAGGTGACCGTGGTCTACGAGGATGACCGTCCCGTAGCGGTGGACACCGTGGTCGTTTCCACCCAGCATGCGGCGGAATACCGACAGGGACAGATCCCCAACGATTTGGTCGAATATGTGATCTAGCCCGTG
>JAZUFB010000178.1:0-8586 GCA_045640475.1 Clostridia bacterium | reverse complement strand
GATGGCCGCTTCCGGTCTCAGCGTCATCGGTTTTGGCGCCGGTGAGCCGGATTTCCCCACGCCTCCGCACATTTGCGCCGCCGCAAATGAGGCCATGGAAAAATCCATGACCCGTTACACCCCCGTTGCCGGCACGATGGAGCTCCGTAAAGCCATCTGCGCAAAGCTGGCCCGGGATAATGACCTGATCTATTCTCCGCAGGACATCATCGTCTCCAGCGGTGCCAAGCATTCCCTCTTTACCGTGTTCCAGGCTATTCTGGATCCCGGTGACGAGGTGCTGATCCCCACGCCCTGCTGGGTCTCCTACCCCGAAATGGTGCGTATGGCGGGCGGCGTTCCCGTCTTTATCCCCACCAATGAAGACAACCGCTTCATCCCGTCCAACCAGGATATCGCCTCTCACGTCACCCGGCGCACCAAGGCCATCATCATAACTTCCCCCTCCAACCCCAACGGTTCCGTCTGGTCCAGGGAGCAGCTGCAGTTTGTGGCCAACCTTGCCGTTACCCATCCCTTCTATGTGGTTTCCGACGAGATCTACGAAAAGCTCCTCTACGACGGACGCAAGCATCTGTCCATCGCCCAGTTGGGTGAACAGATCAAGAATCAGACCTTTATCATCAACGGCCTCAGCAAGGCCTACGCGATGACCGGTTGGCGTATCGGCTACTGTGCCGGTCCCCGTCAGGAGATCTCCGCCATGGTCGCTTTCCAGTCCCAGGCAACCAGCAACGCCAATTCCATCGCCCAGCACGCTTCCGCGGTCGCCCTCAACGGAGACCAGAGTTGTGTGGACGAAATGGTCAAGCACTTTGAAGAACGCCGCAATGTCATGGTCGAGCGGATCAATGCCATTCCCGGCATCTCCTGTCTCAAACCCGAAGGTGCGTTCTATGTCATGATGAACATCCGCAATCTGCTCGGCAAGAGCTATAACGGCCGTAAGATCGAAAGCTCCATGGACTTTGCCGAACTGTTGCTGGCGGAAAAGCAAGTTGCCGTCGTTCCCGGCATTGCTTTTGAAGCCGAAGGTTTCTGCCGTCTCTCCTACGCGATCTCCGTTGAAAAGATCAACGAAGGTCTGGACCGTATCGAGTCCTTCATCCAGAGTCTGGCCTGATTGGCCGCTCCCTACAGAAACACGAAAGGATCCTTGTCATGATCTATTTTGACCGTAACAACAATCTGCTGATGCAGAATAAATACCGCTATACCCTTCAGGATGTGGAAGAGCCCAACCTGTATCGCGAGATCTACGATTATGAGCACATCCCCAAAGTCGCCTTCAATATGCGTAATGTTCCCATGGGCGTCCCGGATGACATCTGGATGACCGATACCACCTTCCGCGACGGTCAGCAGTCCGTCAGTCCCTTCACGCCCGAGCAGATCCTTCATTTGTTCAAGCTGATGAGCCGTTTGGGCGGACCGAACGGTCTCGTCCGTCAGAGCGAATTCTTCCTCTACACCGAAAACGACCGCAAAGCCCTCGAGCTTTGCCGCGACGCCGGTCTGCGTTTCCCGGAGATCACCACCTGGATCCGTGCCAACGAAAAAGACTTTGAACTGGTCAAAGCCATCGGCGTCGATGAGACCGGTATCCTGGTCTCCTGCAGCGACTATCATATTTTCAACAAGATGCACCTCACCCGCGCCCAGGCGCTGGACAAATATCTTGGCATCGTCAAGAGCGCGCTGGACAAGGGGATCCGTCCCCGCTGCCACTTTGAGGACATCACCCGCGCCGACTTCTACGGCTTTGTTCTTCCCTTTGCCGAGCAGCTCATGGATCTGTCCAAGGAGAGCGGTATCCCCATCAAGATCCGTGCCTGCGATACCATGGGTTATGGCGTCACCTATCCCGGTACCGCCCTGCCCAGAAGCGTCCCCGGCATTATCTACGGCCTGCGTCATTATGCCGAAGTACCCTCTGCCCAGCTCGAATGGCACGGTCATAACGACTTCTACAAAGTCGTCACCAACGCCACTACCGCCTGGCTCTACGGATGCTCCAGCATCAACTGCTCCCTGCTCGGTATCGGCGAGCGCACGGGCAACTGCCCGCTGGAAGCCATGGCCATCGAATACGAATCCCTGCGCGGTCCGGGCCACGGCATGGACTTCACCGCCATCACCGAGATCGCCGATTACATGGAGCGTGAGATCGGTCTGGAGATCAGCCCCCGTCAGCCCTTTGTCGGCCGTCACTTCAACGTTACCCGCGCCGGTATCCATGCCGATGGTATGCTGAAGGACGAAGAGATCTACAACATCTTCGACACCGCCAAACTGCTCAACCGTCCCGCCATGGTCGCCGTGGACAGCCGTGGCGGTACCGCCTCGATTGCCCACTGGATCAACTCCTATTTCCGCCTGACCGGCCATCACACCATCGACAAGACCGATCCCCTGGTCATCAATATGCGTGAGCGGGTGGACAAGCTGTACGCCGAAGGCCGCAACACGGTTATGGGCGATGAAGAACTGGAAATCATGGTCCGTAAGTGCGATGTTGACCGTTACGAACGCCTCCTGTTCCACAAGAGCAAATAACTTGGCCCCTGGCCCTCGTTTCTCCTGGCGCAAAGCGCCCTCCACCCTACCTATACCCTGTACCCTTAAATGGATGTCTCCCTGCGAGACATCCATTTTTCTCGCTCATTTGACATGGCAAGCTCAAAGAATTAAAATAGAAAGGATCGTATTTTTCCCATAGGGAGAGTGTTTGACATGAAACGAATCGTACTCACCGGGGGCGGCACCCTCGGCCATGTGACCCCCCATCTCGCCATCATTCCCCGGCTGCTTGAAGCCGGTTATGACATTCACTATATCGGCACCGCCGATGGCATGGAAGCCCCCAAGATGCGTTCCGTCGAAGGCGTCACCTATCACGCGGTCAAGTCCGGCAAGCTGCGTCGTTATCACGACTGGAAAAACTTTACCGATCCCTTCCGCGTCATCGCCGGCGCTTTCCAGTCCGCCCGCCTGATGGGAAAACTCAAGCCCGATGTGGTGTTCAGCAAGGGCGGTTTCGTGGCAGTCCCGGTCGTTGTCGGTGCCTGGCTCCACCGGATCCCCGTCCTTTGCCATGAAAGCGATCTGACTCCCGGTCTGGCCAACAAACTTTGTAAGCCTTTTGCGAAGCGCTTCGCCACCACCTTCCCCGAGTGTGCCGAAGCCCTTGGTGCCAAGGCGGAGATGACAGGCACGCCTCTCCGTCCGGAGCTTTTCTCCGGAAGCCGCGAGAAAGGCCTTGCCCTTCTCGGCTTTAACGGACAAAAGCCCGTCATCATGATGATGGGCGGCTCCTCCGGCGCGCAGTCCGTCAATGCCGCGCTCCGCGCAGCCCTGCCCGAGCTCACAAAGACCTTTGATATCGCGCACGTCTGCGGCAAAGGCAATCTGGACGGATCCCTGAGCGGTACGCCCGGCTATACCCAGATCGAGTTTTTGGATGCCGATCTGCCCGATGTGCTTGCCTGCACGGATCTGGTCCTTTCCCGCGCCGGGGCCAATGCCCTGTGCGAATTTCAGGCACTTGGCCGCCCCATGCTGCTGGTTCCTTATCCCAAGGGTGCCAGCCGCGGCGACCAGATCCTGAACGCCCAAAGTCTTGAAAAACGCGGTCTCTGCCATGTCCTGTATCAGGAAAATATGACCGCCGGGACCCTGACCGCCGCGCTCATGGAAACCTGGGCCGATCGGGAGCAGCTGGAGCAGAACCTCCGCAACGCCCCTCCCGCCGATGGATCCAAACGGGTTCTTGAGTTGATCGAAGAAATACAAAAGTAGGGTACAGGGTGGAGGGCTAAGGAGAAACAAGGGCCAAGTTCCGCCCCTACAACCCCATTCAAGCCCAAGCCACCCAAAGAATCAAACAGAAAAGGATTTGACATATGCGTAAAACAAAAATCATCTGCACGATCGGACCGGCTTGCGACAACGAAGAGACCCTGACTGAAATGTGCCGGGCGGGCATGAATGTCGCCCGTCTCAACTTCTCCCACGGCACCCACGAAGAGCATCTGGCCCGCATCCAACTGATCCGTACCGTGCGTGAAAAACTGGGTCTGCCGATTGCCATCATGCTGGATACCAAAGGCCCCGAATACCGGATCAAAACTTTTGAAAATGGCCGGATCACCCTGAAGGACGGAGATACCTTCACCCTGACCACGGACGATATCATCGGCAATCAGGAACGTGTTTCCGTCACCTACCAGAACCTGACCCAAGAACTGCATCCCGGCGACACCGTCCTCATCAATAACGGTCTGGTCATCCTCGAGGTCCGGGAGATCGTCGGCGCGGATGTCGTCTGCCATGTCGTGACCGGTGGCGAGCTGAGCAACCGCAAATCCATGAACTTCCCCGGAAAAGTGCTCAAGCAGGATTTCCTTTCCGCGCAGGACCGTGCGGATATCCTGTTCGGCATCGAAAATGATGTGGATTTTATCGCCGCCAGTTTTGTTTCCTCCCGTGAGGATGTGCAGGCGATCCGTACCCTGTTGGATGAAAACGGCGGTAAAGAGATCGATATCATCGCCAAGATCGAAAACCGCAGCGGCGTGGACCAGATCGAGGAGATCTGTGAGATCGCGGACGGCATTATGGTTGCCCGCGGTGACCTCGGCGTCGAGATCCCGTTCATGGAAGTACCCGCCATCCAGAAATACCTGATCAAAAAGTGCCGTTTGCTTGGCAAGCGCGTCATCACCGCCACCGAGATGCTGGAAAGCATGATCAGCAATCCCCGGCCTACCCGTGCGGAGATCTCCGATGTCGCCAACGCCGTCTACGACGGTTCCTCCGCCATCATGCTCTCCGGCGAGACCGCAGCCGGCCGCTACCCCGCCCAGGCTGTACGCGTCATGGCCGAAACCGCCTGCTATACCGAGCAGCACATCAACTATGCCGACCGCTTCCATAACTCGGATTTCCGCATCAAAAACAATCTGGACGCCATCAGTCACGCGACCTGCGCCATGGCCCTCGATGTAAACGCCAAGGTCATCGTGGTCAACAGCATCTCCGGCCGCACCGCCCGTATGGTCAGCCGTTTCCGTTGCCCGATGGATATCCTGGGCACCACCACGCGCGAAAAAGCATGGCGCAAGCTGAATCTTTCCTGGGGCGTGACCCCGGTGCTCAGCGAAGCCTTCTCCTCCATGGATGTCATGTTCTGGCAGGACCTGAAGCTTGCCAAAGAATTCTTCTCCCTGCAACACGGGGATAACGTGGTCCTCACCGGCGGTCTGATCAGCGGTGAGCCCGGAAACACAAACACGATCAAGGTGGAAACGATCAAATGAACAAGCGTAATCCCAAAACCATCCTCGGACTGATCGTGCTCGCGGTCTTCCTGTGCGGGATCGGTTTCCTTCTGCCGGAGACGATCCGGACAGCTGGCGAAGTGGCAGTCGAAAGATCTCTCACGCCTACGCCTTTGCCCCCATATGGCAATGTGATGGCCGTCACGCCCGATCCGAACGCTCCCACGCCGGAGCCCCTGCTCCGGGTCGGCTCCACCGGTCAGCGCGTGACCGATCTGCAGGCGCGTCTCGCCGTCCTCGGCTATTATAACGGCGAGATCGACGGCCAGTACGGGGCCGGCACGCGGGACGCGGTCACCCTGTTTCAGCAGCAGAACAACCTCATGGCAGACGGACTGGCCGGTTCTGAAACCTGTTCTGTCCTGTTTTCCGCTCAGGCCATGGTCTACCGTGCCCCCACAGCGACCCCGGTGCAGGCGGAAGAATGAGGCAGCGGTGTTTCCTGTTTCATTTGGTCAGTTAACAAACCTGTTTATTTCTTGCGGGATAGTGGGATAAAGAGTATACTTTTGAGTTGCAAAAGTATACCCGGACGACTTTGACCTGGAGGTTCAAGAATGCCTACGACTTCATTTGACAAAGAATCCATCAAAAATTCAATCATCGCTAAAGTGCAGCGCTATAACGGCCTGACGATCGAGGAATCGACCCCTCAGCAGATCTACCGTGCCGTAGCCTCCACTGTACGCGATCAGATCATGCAGAAATACGCCGCCGCCCGTGAAGAGCGCAAAAAGAGCAAGCAAAAGCGCCTTTACTACCTGAGCGTTGAATTCCTGATGGGCCGCAGCATGTATTGCAATATGCTCAACCTCGTTTCCACCAAAGAATACCGCGAAGCTCTGTCTGAGCTGGGGATCGATATCGAAAAAGTCCTGAAGGAAGAACCGGAACCCGGCCTCGGAAACGGCGGTTTGGGCCGTCTGGCTGCCTGTTTCCTCGACAGCCTCTCCAGTCTGGATCTGCCCGCCATGGGCTGCACCATCCGCTACGAATATGGTCTTTTCCGCCAGAAGATCGTAGACGGTCAGCAGGTTGAGCTGCCCGACAGCTGGCTGGATAACGGCAACGCGTGGGAAGCCCCTGTGATGGAAGATACCTGCGAGGTCCATTTCGGCGGTCATGTTGAAGAAACCGAGATCAACGGTATCAAAAAATACACCACCCGCGACTATTACACCGTGGAAGCGGTCCCCTACGATATGCCCATTGTCGGCTACAACACCGCCAACGTCAACCCCCTGCGTATGTGGAGTGCCCGCAGCCCCAAAAAGCTGGACCTCGGCCGCTTTGGCGAGGGCAAGTTCGCCCAGGCCAGCGAAGAGATCGAATTGGCTGAAGCCATCTCCAAAGTCCTTTACCCTGAGGACAAGCATTACGAAGGCAAGATGCTCCGTCTGAAGCAGCACTATTTCTTTACCAGCGCCACCCTTCAGTACATCCTCAAGGATTATAAAAAGCATTTCGGCAACGACCTCAGCCGTCTGCCCGACAAGGTCGTCATCCATATCAACGATACCCATCCCGGCATGGCCATCCCGGAACTCATGCGTCTGCTGATCGACCAGGAAGGTCTGGGTTGGGATGAAGCCAGCCGCATCGTGCAGCGTACCATCGCCTACACCAACCATACCATCATGGCAGAGGCGCTCGAAAAGTGGCCCTGCAGCATGGTAGAACAGTTGTTGCCCCGTTGCTGGCAGATCATCTGCGAACTGAACCGCCGTCTTTGCGACCGTCTGTGGAACCAGTTCCCCGGGGATTGGGACCGCATCGCCCGTATGGCCATTGTCAGCTATGACAATGTCCACATGGCCAATATGTGCGTCGCGATGAGCTATTCTGTCAATGGCGTCAGCCAGCTGCACGGCGACATCCTGAAGGAAGATACCTTCTATGATTACAATCTGGTCATGCCTGAGAAATTCTCCGCCATTACCAACGGTATCACCCACCGTCGCTGGCTCATTTCCTGCAACCCCGGCCTCACCGATCTGATCAACGAGACCATCGGCACTGACTGGATCACCGATCCCCAGCGTCTGGAAGACCTGCGTCCCTTTGCGGACGATGCCGCTTTCCGCGAGCAGTTCTCCAGGATCAAACTAGCCAACAAACAGCGTCTGGCCAAGATGCTCAAAGAGCGTCAGGGTGTAACCGTCGACCCGACCTTTATGTTTGATGTTCAGGCCAAGCGTCTGCACGAATACAAGCGTCAGATGCTCAACGCCCTGCATATCCTGGTCCTCTACAACCGCATCGTCAACGATGAATCCTTTACGATGCAGCCCCGTTGCTTCATCTTCGGCGCCAAGGCTTCTCCCGGATATACCCGTGCCAAACAGATCATCCGCTTCATCTGCGCCCTCAGCGAACTCATCCGCAAGCATCCGCGGGCCAGCAAGATGCTGCAGGTCGTCTTCCTGGAGAACTACGATGTCTCCAGCGCCGAGATCCTGATCCCCGCCGCCGAGGTTTCCGAGCAGCTGTCCACCGCCAGTAAGGAAGCCAGCGGTACCGGCAACATGAAGTTCATGATGAACGGCGCGGTCACCATCGGCACCATGGATGGCGCCAATGTGGAAATCAGCCAGCAGGTCGGCATGGACAACATCTATATCTTCGGTATGCGTTCCGACACCGTGCGGGATATGTACCGTGAGCACAGCTACAATCCCATGAACATCTTCGAGACCAATCAGGAGATCCGTCTGGCCATGACCCAGATGATCGACGGCACGCTGTTCCCGGAGAACGGCGCGGTCCTGCAGGATCTGTATCACAGCCTCCTGCTCGGCGACTGGGGTTCCATGGGCGACAGTTATTTCGTCCTCAAGGACTTCGGTTCCTACTCCATGGCCCAGAGACGCCTCAACGCCGACTACGCGGATCAGGACAAATGGCAGCGCATGGCCGTCATCAACACCGCCATGTCCGGTATCTTCTCCTCCGACCGCACCATTCAGGAGTACAACGACAACATCTGGCACCTGTCCAAAGTGGAAATATAAATAAGAGAAAGAAAAGGCGAAGGGATCAAATGCCCTTCGCCTTTTTGATATCTTCCGCAATCTGCTTTTTCAGCGCTTCCACAGAATCAAACTTCTTTTCTCCCCGGATCCGATCCCTCAGGAGCAGCTTTACTTTCCTGTCACGCAAGTCATATTCCCCGTCCGGAATAAAAGCCTCCACTGTCACGTTGCCCGAAGGCAGGGTCGGTTGCAGGCCGATATTGACTACAGCAGGA
>JAZUFB010000177.1:0-5240 GCA_045640475.1 Clostridia bacterium | reverse complement strand
AGATCCATCCGGCGTTATTAAGGTATATCATTGAGATGTACACCAATCCGGTAGTCAATCTGCATGGGGCTCAACTCATTTTCACCTCGCATGATCTTTCAACGATGAATAGTGAAGTATTCCGCAGTGATGAAATCTGGTTTGTTGCAAAAGGCAATCAGCAAAACTCCAATCTTTACTCCCTGGTTGAATTCAAAACCGGTAATGGTGAGATCGTTCGTCACGATGCAAAGTATGATAAACAATATCTGGAAGGAAAATATGGTGCAGATCCTTATTTGCAACGCTTTGTAAAGTGGGGCGAAATCAATGCCTAGAAAAATCGGTACTGAAAACTGGAGGAAGAAAAGAAAACAGGAATACCTGGAAATGAAGGAGTACCGGTATTACATATTCTGTGAAGGAGAACAGACGGAACCGAAGTACTTTGATGGATTCAAAAGGTTGATTGAGAAGAACCCTGTGTATTGCGACATGGTATTGATCGAGATTGAGCCCTGTGGCGCGGAAACCATGCGTGTTATTGGCATGGCTGAAAGTTATGTCCAGAAGAACCACATAATCAAAGGTCAGATTTGGTGTGTGTATGACAAAGACAGTTTTCCGGCAAGCGATTTTAATAAGGTTGTGGAACGTGCGGAGCATCTGAACCATGAGAACCCGGATATTCAGTATCGCACAGCCTGGAGCAATGAATGCATAGAATACTGGTTCCTTTTGCATTTTGCTTATTACACATCAAACAATCATCGCACTGAATATATTAAGTTCCTGAATGAAAAGTTTGATTCTTTGGGGCTTGGGAAGTACCGGAAAAACATGACGGAGACTTTTGATATCCTAATGAACGAAGGAGATCCAAAGCTTGCAGTGAAATATGCAAAACGAATCATAAAAGAACATGCCGGAGATGTACCAGCGAACATTGCTCCAGGTACGAAAGTGTACGAACTCGTGGAAGAGTTGGCTAAATATCTTCCAGAAGAACAAAAGGCACGTTTTGTGTAATCGCAACATCAGTGAAAAATGTGAATTCTTCACAATAGTGTTTGTGCAGGAGACACTATTTAAATCCAAGAAGGACAATAAGCCAATAATGGGCTGCTGGGAATAGAGGAAGGAGGAGCCGTACCGATGAGAATCAGTCATGTTCAACGAATCATCAAGGAACATGCCGGAGATGTACCAACCAACATTTGTGATTTGTTCCCGCCTGAGTAATTATGCTCTTCTACTAGTCATTACTTTTTTTCATTTCACGAATTCGCCGATAAAAAGTAGATCTTGATTCTATACCTAGTTTTTGCATGGCACTATCTTCATTGATTTTCTTTTGATGATACTCTTTCACAACCTGTTCCAGCAAAATAGGATCTACAGGTTTTTTCTTTCGTCCTTTGTACTTATTTTCTTCCTTTGCTTGTTGTATACCAATTCTCTGCCTATTCGTTTTATACTGTTGTGAGAACGACAAAAGATTCCGCAAAAGATATGTCATTGCTTCTCTGTCATTTGCATCAATAACTCGATTGTCATTTTTAATTTTGATTGTCATGCCGCTTGTCATTATCCTGAATAAGGTATAAACGATTTCTGTGTTCCTAACCGGTATATCAGATAACGACTCGAGAAAAATCTCATCATCTGGCTGTAAGTCATTGAGATCAAGTCCGTCGATTCCGTGATGGTATGTCCGGCATTCTCTCTTTCTTACAACAATCAGATTATCATCGCCACAGCGCTTATGAGCTCGCAGCATCCATTCAAACCGATCATAATAATCCAACCCAACAGTTTCCAGTAGATCCCAAAGATCTTCTCTGGAAGGACCAGGGGTTCGCATTTCAATAAATGCAGGTGTCATGTTTACACGATAATAGTGATTTTGTCGCCGTTCCAGATTTATTCCTGGAATACCATCAAAAACATCATTGGGAAGTAATTCAATCTCATTCCAATATGGTGTAAATACATATTGATAATTCTGATCATCAAAACGTTGATAGGCAATTTCGCCAACTGAATAGTAAGACCCCTTCTCGTCAATAGCCTTTATGATACCAATACTTTCGTAGTAAGGCTTACCAATTAGCGGAGTCGTATACTCCAATGTTCTGCTCATCGTCCATTCCTTCATTCATTATCATAATAACCTATACGCTTCCAGCAAGATCTTCTGATATCTTTCTCTGTACATAAGCTTATAGAATTGCTTGCGCGTATCGGTAATGCAGTCTATATCTTCTATCAATCTGTCAATATCGTCAAGATTGATACGCGGGACTATTCTTTTCAGAGCTGCATTGCATGCTTCGTATTTCAAACTGGTTATGACTTCGTAATAAGAACTCTTACGCCCATTCATCTTGATATGCGATGTTGGAAACTTATATACTCTTTTTTCAATCTCGTCTGTGTCATTCAGTATTTCATGTAACAGTTCATCAGTATTAAGACGCGGAAACATGCTGGAACCATTATCATATACTGGAGCAATCGTATACCGGTTATTCTTCTTAATGAATCCCCAGTTTCCACCATGACGGTCAAAGTTGCCATTCAGTGCATCAATAATAAACATATCCCAGAAACGCTCTATTGTTTCTTGCACATCTGTTGACTTAGTATTGTCAATTAGCATCTGTTGAATATCATCATAACTGTACTGATACAGTTCTTTATCTTGTTCAAGTGTGCTCTCTCCCACATCGTTAAAATGGACCAAACGTTCTCCTGAAGAACAGAAGTTTTTCATAAGAACCACATTTGCTCCTTTATATGTGCCCAGATATGTTTCCTGAACAGGCACTCCAAGTAGTGCGAATATATGACTTCCAAGGAACTCGGAAACATGATTATAGGTCAATCCAATTTCGGAGTTCTTCTGATACTTCATGATATATCTGAATCCATCAATTATAATCTCATACTTACGTTCCGCTCCTGAAAAAAAAACTTCTGTATTAATTGGATAATCAGAATAATCCTTCATGCCAGCCACCTCCAGCACATATATTATATGTCAGCAGTATGGTTGTGTCAATAAATGATATATCCTAATGACACTGTTTAATCGTGACATATTTAGTATCAGCAAGCAGGGCAATGGTGCTACCATTGCTCTTTCTGCTTGTTGGTGGCCGTGTCTTTTCAATCAGCTGATACTATTGGCGGACTTGTTGGAGCGGGCGTTTTGAAGTTGGCTTTACTCGATGAATTCACCCCAGTCCGTCCAGGAGACATATGCCGGATAAGAATAAACGCTACTATGTGTTTATTGTGGTCGTCAAAGACTACATGAAGCCATGGAGAGACGAAAACGGAATCCAGTACATTGGAATTGAAGATTTCCTGTTGAACGAGAGTCTGCAATAATCCAAAGCCAATAATCCAAAGGCTAAAGGCAACAAGTGTTGTCTTGTCATGTGCTCCATAATCCTGTTATAATAATATAGTGATTCGTCTTTTTCCTGCTTTGCGGATATAGTTCTAAGAAGTAAAGCGGGACTCCTGAAACACGGATGCTGTCGCAGAGATGCCGGGCAGCTGAAGTGTGGCACGTGCGGAGTTTGATATCAGGCATAGTTGTTTCCCTGATATGAGGCAATGCCATGATAAAGGAGATTTTTGTATGAATATCGCAGTAGCCGGAACCGGATATGTAGGCCTTTCTATCGCGACCCTTTTGGCGCAGCACAACCATGTGACCGCGGTGGATATCATTCCGGAAAAGGTGGAAATGATCAATCGGAGGATCTCTCCGATCCAGGATGAATATATCGAGAAGTATCTGGCGGAAAAGGAACTGGATCTTGTCGCAACGTTGGATGCCGCATCTGCTTATCGCGATGCGGATTTTGTCGTTGTGGCGGCACCGACGAACTATGACAGCCGGAAGAACTTTTTTGACACCAGTGCCGTGGAAAACGTGATCCAGTTGGTGATCGAAAATAACCCGGACGCGGTCATCGTGATCAAATCCACGATCCCGGTCGGGTTTACGGCCAGTGTAAGGGAAAAGTATCACTGCGACAATATCCTGTTCAGCCCGGAATTCCTGAGAGAATCGAAAGCGCTTTATGATAACCTCTATCCGAGCCGGATCATTGTCGGGACGGATATGCAGAATGCCAGACTGGTGAAAGCGGCGCATACCTTTGCGGGACTTCTGCAGGAAGGCGCGATCAAGGAAGAAATCGATACGCTTTATATGGGCTTCACCGAAGCAGAGGCGGTCAAACTGTTCGCGAATACCTATCTGGCGTTGCGGGTCAGCTATTTTAATGAGCTGGACACCTATGCCGAGATGAAGGGGCTGGATACCCAATCCATTATTGACGGGGTGTGTTTGGATCCGAGAATCGGGACACACTATAACAATCCGTCCTTCGGATATGGCGGATATTGTCTGCCTAAGGATACAAAGCAGTTGCTGGCTAACTATAACGATGTGCCGCAGAACATGATGAGTGCCATTGTGGAAAGCAACCGGACGAGAAAAGACTTTATCGCGGATCGGGTGCTTGAAATGGCTGGCGCGTATGAAGCCAGCGAAGAGTATAACGCAGGGAAAGAAAAGGAAGTCATTGTTGGTGTCTACCGCCTGACGATGAAGAGCAACAGCGATAACTTCCGGCAAAGCAGCATTCAGGGTGTCATGAAGCGGATCAAGGCAAAGGGCGCAACAGTGGTTATTTATGAACCGACACTGAAGGCTGGCAGTACATTCTTCGGGTCAAAAGTGATTGGAGATCTGGAAGAATTCAAAAAGGTCAGTCAGGCGATCATTGCAAACCGGTATGATGCTTGTCTGGATGATGTGAAAGAAAAGGTTTATACGAGGGATATATTCAGGAGAGACTGAAGTAACGAGGGCCAAGGGCCAAGGGCTAAGTAAGGGCTAAGGGCTAAGTGATAGAACGAGGGTGAAGGGTATGAAGGAACTGAATGTTAAGCTGAATGGAAAAACGATATTGGTGTCGGGGGCCGCGGGATTTATCGGGAGCTATTTGACGCTGAGACTGCTGAAAGATTATGAGGATGCCGTGGTGGTCGGAATCGATAATATGAACGACTACTATGATGTCGGGCTGAAGGAATGGCGTCTGACACAGATCGATCAGGTTTCTGACGGACGGTTTACGTTTGTCCGGGGGGATATCGCGGACAAGAGTCTGGTAGACAGTCTGTTTGAACAGTATGGATTCGCGGTCGTTGTCAATCTGGCTGCACAGGCGGGT
>JAZUFB010000176.1:0-1679 GCA_045640475.1 Clostridia bacterium | reverse complement strand
CGTAAAAAGGACAACGGATATCCGCGTGTGAGAGGGGGAACGGCGAATGATCATCCCGATCAGAACCTGGAACGGGGACTATGATATCGTGCTGGAAAAGGGCTCGCTTGAACACGCGGGGGAATGGCTGAAGCTGGAACGGAAAGTCCTGATCCTGACAGACGACGGGGTGCCGGCGGAATACGCGCAACGGATCGCCGCGGCGTCTACGGAGCCTTATGTGCTGCGTTTGCCGGCCGGAGAGGCGACCAAGTGTATCCCCATGTGGGAAAAGATTCTGGAAACGATGCTGGATGCCGGATTTAACCGCGGGGACTGTCTGGTGGCGGCAGGCGGCGGTGTGATCGGCGATCTGGGCGGATTCGCAGCAGCCTGCTATATGCGGGGTATTGACTTTTACAATGTTCCGACGACACTGCTTTCACAGGTTGACAGCTCGATCGGCGGAAAGACAGCGGTGGACTTCAGAGGTACGAAGAATACCGTGGGCAGTTTTTATCCGCCGAAGCGGGTGCTGATCGATCCGGATACGCTGAAGACTTTGGATTCGAGACAACGGAGCGCGGGGATGGCGGAAGTGATCAAGATGGCGGCCTCCTTTGACGCGGAGTTGTTTGAACTGTTGGAGACGGGCAGCCTGGAGGACGAAGGGCTGACCGAGGTGATCCGGCGGGCGCTGGAGATCAAAAAACGGGTGGTCGAGGAAGATCCGAAGGAAAACGGCTTGCGGAAAGCCCTGAATTTCGGACATACCGTTGGACACGCGATCGAAAGTCTGGAAAACGGACGCCTGCTGCATGGAGAATGTGTCGCGCTGGGGATGATCCCGCTGAGCCATGGAAAGGCACGGGAACGGATCCGGAAGACACTGAAAAAATGGGACTTGCCCACACGGTATGAGAAGGCGGGAGAAAGCCTGCTCCCTATGATGAAACACGACAAAAAAGCCGAAAGGGACAGCATTACGGCGGTCGTGGTGGACGAGATCGGTTCATTCCGGTTTGAAAAGATGACAGCGGAAGCACTGGCGGAAGCCGCGGAGGTATTGAAATGAAAAACACCTTTGGAACGAGCGTATGCGTGACGCTGTTCGGTGAAAGCCACGGACCGGCAGTCGGGATCGTCGCGGACGGACTGGCTCCCGGAATGACGGTGGACGAAGAGGAGATCCGTCGTCAACTGACCCGGCGCAGACCGACGGGAGACACAGAGACCGCGCGGCGGGAAGCGGATGAATTTCAGATCTTAAGCGGTGTGTATGAGGGCAAGACCACCGGGACACCGCTTTGCATCGTGATTCCCAACACGGAGCAGCAGAGTGGCGATTATGAGCGCGG
Organism: Clostridia bacterium; assembly: GCA_045640475.1. Lineage (GTDB taxonomy): Bacteria > Bacillota > Clostridia > Christensenellales > Aristaeellaceae > Aristaeella. The sequence goes on along the minus strand of JAZUFB010000176.1, from coordinate 342 downwards.
GCTGGCCCGGCCTTCGCACGCGGACTATACGGGACGCGTCAAATATCATGGATTTGAGGACGGACGCGGAGGCGGACATTTCTCCGGCCGTGTGACCGCGGCATTGGTGGCGCTGGGCGGGATCCTGTTGCCCGCGCTGGAAAAGAAAGGGATCACGATCGGGACACACATCCTGAAATGCGCAGAGGTCAAAGATCAGTTTTTCAGGGATCCGGAAAAAGAGATCCCGATGCTGAAGGACCGTGAGTTTCCTGTGCTGGATATCGAAAAGGGACGGGAAATGACAGAAAAGATCCGGCTGGCTGCCGAGGCCGGAGACAGCGTGGGCGGCGTGACCCAGAC
>JAZUFB010000175.1:0-8136 GCA_045640475.1 Clostridia bacterium | reverse complement strand
CTCCTTCGGTACCTATCTGGTCTCCTGTATGGTCCAGAAAGTCACCGGTCAGACGGTCCGCGATTATCTGATGCCACGTCTTTTTGAGCCGCTCGGTATTCAGCAACCCATGTGGGATCTTTCTCCGCAGGGCATCTGTTGCGGCGGGTTCGGCCTGCACCTGTCCTCTGGTGACATCGCCCGCTTCGGCCAGTGTCTGCTTCAACACGGCATATGGGAAGGCCGGCGCGTCCTGCCGGAAGGCTGGATGGAACTGGCGACCCGGGAGCATATTGCCAACTATGAGGGACAAAAAGAAGACGGAAACGAGTGGGCCCAGGGTTACGGTTTCCAATTCTGGCGCTGCATAGACGGCCGTTTCCGTGGCGATGGTATGTACGGCCAGACCTGTATGGTGGATGAAGCCAAAGACGCCGTTCTGGCGATCACCTGCGCCACCAACGATATGGGCGCCGAATTCAAGCTGCTCCGCGATACCATTTGGGCCGCGTTTGATGCCCCTGCCGGCACACCTGAAGAGCAGGCCGCTCTCCGTGCGGCGTTGGAGGAGCAGGCCTATCCGATCCCGTCGGATGACGGCAGTGACCGTCCCTTGCCGGAAGGCGAGTATACCGCGGAATTTCAGGAACAGTCTGTCACCCTCGCCCTTCGCCGTAATCCCGAAAAAGATCGGCTGATGATGTCTTTCCGTTTCGGCGAGTTTGAAACCATCGATTTTACCCTACCCAGAGCAATTCCCGATGAAGTCAACACACTTGTCTGGGAGGGATTCGTCCAGCACTATATCGGTGCTTTCGGCTGGCAGGAAGGAAAGCTTCATGTCACGGTTCTGTGCCCTCAATGTCCGGATACGATCGACGGTGTCTTTGACTGGTATGGCGATACGCTCTCCTTCAATGGCGTAGGCATCGATTTCCCCGGCGGTTCCTTCACCATGAAAAAGAAATGATCCCGAAAGCAGGAATAGCCCACACCTGTCACTTGGGTGGCATCGCAGGTGCCCACATGTCATTTAAAAGAGGTTCCGCAAAATCGCGGAACCTCTTTTCTTATTCCTGTCTCAAATATTCATTTAACCTTCTGACTGTTTCCTCCGTCCGGGGGATCATCCGGTTCAGTTGGGCTTTGGCCTCGTTGATCTTGTTCTGCATCAGCATATCGACCAGGAACCCGTCAAACACAAAATCGGTAAAGCCCAGGAACCCACCGTTGTCGATCTGCAGATATTCGGCAGGCACATCTCTCAGCTCCCGCGAAAAACGGTTCAGATCCGCATTTGCTCTCTCCATATTTTCACGGGCATCATTCATCTTTTTATGCTTGATGATGTCGGTAAGAAACCCTCCGCCAAAGATATCCACGATTCCCCAGGTGCCGGCACTGTTCAGCTGTTTCAGGGCTTTCCGCATGCTGTCCAATGCGGCATTGCCGGCATTGATGGCTTCCAGGATCTCACGGGTCTCACTGTTGGTCATTTTTAGGATACTCCTTCCGCGGTCAGTTTATCCTGTCCGCAAGTATATTATCTCATAATTCACTCATTGCTACAAGGAAAGATGGATTGGAATAAAATGAAAAGATAATGAGAAAGTGTTTTTCTCTGCTCACTGTGGACGCTGCCCAGAGGCGATTTATGCTCCATTCATTCGCAACTTTACGTCACGCATAATGCAAAATAGATATGCTATGATAATTCTACAATAACATCATAAGGAGATCATGATCATGTCCGCTTTCAAAAGCCTGAAAGTTGTCGATAACTTCTATCAGAACAACCTGTTCTTCCCGATGCCCACCGTCGCTATCTCCACGCTCTGTGAGGACGGAAGCACCTCGATCGGCAGTTATTCTCTCGTCTTCCCCTACTACATCGCCGGCAAGGATTCCTATGCCATGCTTCTGGAGTGCCGCAACTCCTCCAACACTGCCCAGAACATCCTGCGCAACGGTAAGTGTGCCCTGAACTTCGTCAAGGATGATCGCAAGTCCTTCCGTGAGCTCGTCCGTCTCGGTTTCCCGGGCAAAACACCTGCCGAAAAGATGAAGGATTGTTGTTTGCCTTTGGGGCCCGGTCAGGCGGAAGGTGAGCGTCCGCTCATCGTGAAGGATGCTTATCAGGTCATCGAATGCACCTGGATGGAGGAACTCGAAGACGGCTACAAGAGCCGTGAGCATGTGGGCGAACTGGAAGGCGTCGAGCCTCCCTATAACAATTTCAACGGCATCACATCCAAATTCGGTTGCCATTTCATTCTTCGGATCGATACGGTCCTTATGGAAGAAAAATATGCTGACAATCTCAAGAACGGCCTGAAGCGCAATTCCTTCCCCGCCGTTCCCGTAGACTATGGCTATCACGACAGCAAGAATTTCTGGTACAAACGTTTCCGCGGCTTCCTGCCTGTTGCCGAGCCGATTGCCGCCAGCAATAACGGTTCTGTCGAAACTGTCCTCTACTGCGCCGAGCGTCTGGATACCAAGGTCAAATTCACGAAGGAAGCCTGCGAACTGTACACCCAGATCCCGCGTCCCTTTATGAAGGCCGCCTTGACTCAGATTGCCGAGATTGCCGAGCAGAACGGTATCGAAGTCATCGATAAGGAAGCGGCGCTGAAGATTGCCGAGATCAAGAAAAAGAGTAAATAAGCGTTGCATAGGGATACCCCCTTCGCAATAAAGCCGGGCCCGCGATCCATCCCCCTGAAATCGCGGGCCCGGTGATTTTTATTTGCTTATGCGATGTCCGTATATCTATATCCAAGCCGTTCGCGTCAGCATTGAAACAGGCAGAAAAAGATGATTCATATGGAAGCTGGCCGTCTGATCCTGAAAAAGTTGAAAAACCCAAAGATCCAGATCCAATCGTTTATCACTTTACCCGAACTGATCACCCGTGGAACAACATAAATACGTAATGATTTATACCCGTCTGACTCCGGAGCGTTGTTTTTCCAGTCCGTGGACCCAGTCCGACTTGAGCAGCACCACTGCCAGCAGGATACTGCTCAGCGTCCAGGTGATCGGATACGCCCAGGCAATCGTGCTGTATTCCGGGATAAGCCGGATGGCCACCGTCACATAAATGACCCGGAACACACACCAGAAGGACAGCATGGAGATCATCGGGATCGCGGATTTCCCGCAGCCTCTCAATACGCCCGAAGCGCAATGGGAGAACGCCAGCAAGCAGTAGAACCAGCAAACGGTCCTTGCATGAATCGATCCATAACGGATGGCAACCGGCGCGTCTGTAAAGAAGCCCACAGCCAGATCCGCGCCGAAATGCATGACCACGCCCAGAAGCTCCGCCAGGATCATCCCGCAGAGGATTCCAAACACGGCGCCCTTCTTCGCGCGGTCATATTGTTTTGCGCCCAGATTCTGGCTGATAAAGGTTGGCAGAGACATGGACATACAGGTGATCGGCAGGAATACAAAGCCTTCGATCTTGGTGTAAGCCCCCTGTCCGGCAATCACCAGGCCGAGACCGCCTTCATGGGCAATATCAAACATATTGATATTCCCCTGGATCGTCATGTTACCGATGCTGATCACAGAATTCTGGATTCCGGTCGGCAAACCGTTCACCAGGATCTCCTTCAGAATCGGCCCATCAAATTTCAGTTTCCGGAAATCCAGCTTCGGATCTTCTCCGGATCGGCACATCCGGATGATACAAAGTACACAGCTGAGCCCCTGCCCCAGCACCGTCGCGATCGCCGCTCCCGCGACATCCCAATGGAACACTGCCACAAACAGCAGGTCCAGCACCACGTTGGTCAGGCTGGAAACGATCAGATAATAAAGCGGGTGAATGCTGTCTCCAAGTGCCCGCATAATCGACATGCAGATATTGTACATGACCACGGTGGAGATACCTGCAAAATAGATCCGGATATATTCCAGCGCCTTGGGTTTCACAATCTCCGGTGTACTCATAAGGTCCAACAGCAAAGGTGCCAACAGGACACCAATCACCGTTGCTACAGCCGAGGCAAGGAGCCCGAACAGGAAATTCCCGTGAACGGACCGGTCAACGCATTCCCGGTCACGCATCCCGAAGTATTTGGAGATTACGACTCCGCCGCCAACGGAGATCCCGTTGAAAAAGCCGACGATCAGAAAAATCAGACTGCCAACAGAACTCACTCCGGCCAGGGACGTTTCATCCGCAAAATTCCCGATGACCCAAGCATCTGCGGTATTATACAACTGCTGAAGCAGCTGTCCCAGAAAGAACGGAACAGCAAACCCCACCAGTCCCTTGATGATCGACCCCTGGGTCAGATCGTACGCGGACGATTTTCCCTTCACAAAAGCGCCTTCCCTCAACATGATAAAGTGAACTATATCACAGAAAAGCGATCCGGTCCATAGGCGATTGAGCCAGTCCCATCGGTTTATCAAGCTTATCCGGACTCAAGCCATTGGCAATAATCGCATGCAAATGAAAAAATCTCATAGACGACCAACACAGGCAGCTATGAGATATAGTATATTCACTGATAAACTTATTGTTTCATCGATGATTACATCCAGGGCGTATACACAAACCGCATATATTTGATTTCGCCCCGATCATTCAGTTCGATTTTTGTAGTGACAAACCAGAAATCGATGTCTTCTCTTTCCGGGTCATCCACGCTGAAGATCAATTCTCCGCCATCATACTGATCTTTCGCCAGATAGGCACGCGTGTACCAGTCATGAAGATCGGTCACGGTCTCATATTCCATAGTGTCCGCATAAACACTGTTGATCATGTCCGCGCAAAAATCATCTGCCAGCGTATAGGTTGTTTCAGAACCCTGTGCGGATTCCGGTGCCTCACATTCCCCGTCAAAGATGATCCGCTCATATTTTCCGGATACGGCTGTCACTTGATGGTCAGAGTCGTATAAGAATTTCTGGATCGTGAATAAGTTGTACTGTATTCCGTTGTTTGCCGTAAACACAGAATACAGATGGGCATCTTCATCATCAAAACCGACGCTGTCCATCGGCACAAACCCGCGGCATTTTTTCTGTCCGTCCACTTCGATGTACGCCCACTGCCCCATATTCGCCAGCAAAATGACCTCTTCCCCACTTTGCAGGCGGGTCAATTCTGCACCGGAAAACAGCGGGTCATCCGTAACAGGAACAGCATACTGCAATCTTGCGGCAGTACGGACGAACGCCAATTCCTTCACCGTAGTCTTCTTGGGCAGTGCCTTGGCGAAAATATAGCCAAAGCGATAATGGTCCTTGTCGATGGCATACTGGATCAGGATCCAATCCTCTTCCTGCCCGAACACCTGGATCCAGTCATTCGTCGAAACCGCCGCTTTGCCTTTTGCACTCCGGATGAAAGCCTTATCAGGTCCGGAATATACAGCATATTTCTTCCCGCCGGTAAATTTGATATTGTCCGCATTCAGATCCCCGTCCGGAATCGTCGGAGCAACAGTGATCTTCTTTTTTGCGCTCTTGTAGTCATGCGGAATATTGGCAATACTGGCCCAGCGAATATCGCGCTGGATCGTTCCATCCACTTTCCCGTACCACGGCTCGTATTCCGCCAGCCAGGATCCGTAATAGTACAGTGCGTTTTCTTTGACAAAGACTGAGCAATAATCAAAATCTTCCCAGTGAACAAGAAGCCATTTCCCGTTCTGCAGTGTAAAGTTCACAACTCTTTCAGGATATTCTGCCTCGTCTTCTTTGTCCGAGTTCAACTGACTGATCATCAATATAGGCGTGGAAACTGTAAATGTCATGCCCTTGGGACCCGATTCAAAAGTCTGCTCATATTCTACAAACGCGGCGCTGACCAGTTTCTTTCCCTGAAATATAGCGCTGTCACTCTTGGTATACAGCTTCCATTGCTGATCCCGATACTGGTAGAGAAACAAAAGATTATTCCCTTTCGGTCCCTGCAACGCGGCAACAGCCCATTCGCCGGTAGACATCCGATCATAACTTTGGATCCAATAACCGTCGTTAGTATAGGGAACCAAGTCCTCCAGAATCGGTGCCGGTATCGCTGACGGATCATTCTCTTCCGCGACAGTACCCCCGCACAGGCAGATCAGCACCAAAGCCAAAGACATAACCATCAGGGACAGAATTCTTTTTTTCATAGCGAGTCTCCTTTAATTGATAAACACCTTACAAACAGTTAACGCATCAAGACCCATATTCCTTCCTGTATCGTATATTGTTACAATTTACTATTGAAAGGCGGCATATTGTAAAAAAACAGCTCCAAGCGTTTGCTTGAAGCTGTAAGTGCGGGAAACAGGACTTGAACCTGCATGTCCGTGAGAACACATGAACCTGAATTGCCACCCGCTTCAGGCCGCTATCGCGGCCTTCGCGTGTGTCACCATTCAAGCCGTCCCTGCCGAATGACGATGAAACCTGCTTCTTAATACACATAATCACCATGGTGATTTGGCGATTAGGCAATCACAGATTAACAGTAGAAAAACCACGAGTCAAGTGTCACGTGCATATGATTCAATTTTTTTATACGGAATATATATTCCAACTGTGTTCCTCTCTATATGCCTTGTGCCTTTCTTTAAGCAAATCTTTCATCTGTTTTGCAACTTTAAGAGGATATTCAATCATTGCGTTTGTTCCAAGTCCAAAAATCCACCCAAAGAACTGCGGGCTGACCGCAACCTTTTCCGTGACTCTGAAATGGTCATCATCAACGATATCAACCTTCACATCTTTCCCAAACTTGTCAATAACAGTATCCATCATATCACGATGGAAAATCATTTTTACTACTGTTTCCTCACCGTGAAACATGCCAAAGGTAGATTTCATAAAGCTTTCTATATCAACCCGCTTACTAAGATTGAACCAGTCATCTTCTGTTTTGTCTGTTTCTTTCACACCTGCCATTCTATCAACACGGAAAGTTTTCAGTTCGTCCCCCTCATCCGCAAGCATATAGTATGTATTATTGTCATATAGTATATGGCGCGGGCGAACATGGTATACCTTACCGCTATGTTTGAACTCCCGTTCTTTCTTCATGTTGTACTGATAGTATTTAAAATCAATATAGCCGCCGCTTGCAATAGCCGATTGAATGTCATTAACATAATATAGCACCGAACTGTTCATACTTTTTACTCGTCCGGTAACTGATATCCTCCGTTCAAGTTCCCTGCGCATATATTTGCTGGTTTGGTTCCCTATTTTTTCAATCAATTCTTTGCTCTTATTTTCAGAAAGGAACTTTGAAGAGGCAATCCAGTCGGCAATCAATTTCAGTTCTGCCATTTCAAAGTAACGTTCATCCAAGTAATATGTCTTGTTCCCCTCTCCACGCTTCACATCCATACCAAATTGTTCGAGGGCATCAATATCAGACAAAATGCTTTTTCTTTCTGCTTCAATACCATATTTGTCCAGATATTTTAGAATATCGCTCATGGTTGCCTGATGCCTATAATCAGTATTCTCTTCAAAAAACTGTTTGAGTCGTAACAGTCTTAATTTCCCATTATTTATAGGGCGCATTCCGATAACTCCCTTCAACTTTCGGATAGTTCATTGAAACTTATGGGTAGTTGATAAGAAAAAGTGGATAATACATAAATACTTTTGGATATTAAATTATAACAAAAGCATATAAAGGAAGACAATGGTCTTTATATGTTTCCTTTTCACTTGAATGCTTTACGCAACGCTGCATAAATCTGATTCTTCACATCTAGCACCAAACCTGACATAGTAAATGGCCTTCCGTTTAGGGTAGTTCGAACATCAACCTAAAACTATTGGTCATGCTATTTTAAAGCATCATTTATCATCTATGCACACATTTCCTGAAATTCGATTTTATGAAAATCATGCGCTGTCTCCGCATTTGCGCGGGCACGTGCGATTCTTTCATTTTCTTCCTTAACATAATCTATCATAGTTTTCATCCTCCTCTGTTACTTCTTCATCAGTTGATGAAGATAGATAATCATATACATTTAGGTATACAATGATTAATAGTTCTGCCACCAATAATGTATGCGGTTCCTCGTTTTCGAAATATAGCAAAAGGCTATCTGCTTTGGATGGTGACAAGTGCACCTTGTTATTGCTTTTCCACTTGTAAAGCGTATTGGCTTTGATATTTGCGCC
>JAZUFB010000174.1:0-7502 GCA_045640475.1 Clostridia bacterium | reverse complement strand
TGGCTGCACTGAGTGTATCCGGGATGGACACACGGGAGTTTGCCTTCTTTGGTTTCCTGCCGAGAGAAAAGAAAGATTGCCACGCGAAATTGACGGAGATTGCCGGAAAAACTAAGATCGCGATCCTGCATGAATCCCCGTTCCGGATCACGGAATTGATGGGCTGGATCGCGGAATGGTTTCCTGAAACGGAAACGGTGGTCTGCTCTGACCTGACAAAACTGCATGAGAAGATCCTGCGCGGAAAAGCAGGAGAGGTCAGGGACATGCTGGCGGCAGATCCCAAGACGGAAAAGGGCGAGTATTGCATTGTGCTGGAGTTTCATGAGACCCCTGAAAGCCCGGAACAGAAAGAAACAACGGATATGTCGATGGAAGCCCGGATCGTAGAGCTGATGAAGACGGGAATGGATCTGCGACAGGCCCAGGAAGCATTGGTCGCAGCGGGTGAAAAGAAAAACGCCGTGAAACAGGCGGCGTTGAAATTAAAACGGATGTTTGAGGCATAAAGAAAGGGAAAGCCCCGTGTGAAATTTAAAATCACACGGGGCTTTGGCATTGATTTGGAGATCACACGTTCCAGATCTCCGCGGCATACTGGCGGATGGTACGGTCAGAAGAGAATTTGCCGGCGCCCGAGATGTTCATCAGGCATTTGCGTGCAAAGGCAAGGGCGTCGCCGGTATCCTGAATGGCGCGGAGCTTGGTATCGACATAGTCTTCAAAATCCAGCGCGACATAGTAATGATCGGGCTTATGCCAGGAAGCCCCTTTGAGGATGGCGTCGTGCAGTTCTTTGAAGCCACCGTCCGGATCCGGGAAGGTTCCATCGATCAGGGTATCAAGACACTTGGCGAAAAGTTTGTTTTTACGGTAGATCTTTTTGGGATCGTAAGTATCTTTGATCTTTTCGATGTCCTCGACACGGGCACCGAAAACATAGTTGTTCTCGGCCCCGGCTTCTTCGACGATCTCGATATTGGCGCCATCATAGGTGCCGAGGGTGACCGCCCCGTTGAGCATGAATTTCATGTTTCCGGTTCCGCTGGCTTCGGTGCCGGCGGGGGAGATCTGCTCGCTGATATCCGCTGCGGGAATGATCTTCTCGGCCCAGGAACAGTTGTAGTTACTGACGAAAACGACCTTCAGGAGATCCGCGACATCCGGGTCATTGTTGATCTTTTCGGCAATGAGGTTGATGAAACGGATGACGGACTTGGCGCGGACATAACCGGGAGCCGCCTTGGCACCAAAGATCATGACAGTGGGACGGAAATCCTTCAGCTTGCCGGATTTGAGACGATCGTAAATGGCGAGAATGGAAAGAGCGTTCATGAACTGGCGTTTGTATTCGTGCAAACGCTTGACCTGAACATCGAAGACCCAGTCTGGATCGATCCGGATGCCCTGCTGACGGAAAAGAGCGTCCGCAAGTTCGACCTTTTTCTGCTTCTTGATCTCCGCAAAACGGGCACACAGCTTTTTATTGATCTTGCTTTCCAGCTTTTTGAGCTGATCCAGATCGGTAAGGTAGCCTTCACCGACCGTGTCATCAAGAAGGGCGCACAGCTCTTGGTTGCAGAGGCCAAGCCAGCGACGCTGGGTGATGCCGTTGGTTTTGTTCTGGAAGCGCTCAGGATAGAGAGCATACCAATCGGCAAATAGATCCGTCTTCAACAGACCGGAATGGAGTTCAGCCACGCCGTTGGTGGCATGGGTGGCATAGACGGCCAGCTGGGCCATATGGATCATCCGATCACGAATGATGCAGCGATTGGGCAGGATCTCCTGACCGAATTTTGCCATTTCGGCCTTGAAACGTTTGTCGATGAGGCGGATGATCTCCGTGATCCGCGGGCAGACGGAAGAAAGCAGGGGAGCATACCATTTTTCAAGTGCTTCCTGCATGACGGTGTGATTGGTGTAGGCGAAGATCTCGCGGCTCATCAGAAACGCTTCTTCGAAGGAGAGGCCGTCATCGGTCAAAAGACGGATGAGCTCCGGAATCGCCATGACAGGATGGGTATCGTTGAGCTGGATTGCAGTCTCGGTCACAAGGAAGGAGTAATCATTACCGTGTCTTTGACGATACTTACGCAGGATATCCTGGATGGAAGCGCTGGTGAGGACATACTGCTGCTTGACGCGCATCTGTTTGCCGGCATTTTTTGTGTCATTCGGATAAAGGAACTTTGTGATGTCCTCAGCACGGTTTTTGGCGGAAGCGGCTTTCGCATAATCCTGATCGTTGAAAGCACGGAAATCGATCTCATTCAGGCTTTCGCACTGCCAGAGGCGAAGCGTGCCGATATTGTTTCCACCGAAGCCGATGACGGGCATATCATAGGGAACCGCGCGGACATCGCCGGTCTTCATGGAAACGACGACTGCTTCGTCATCACGACGGACGGACCAGGGATCCCCAAAGGCAGCCCAATCATCCGGAGCTTCGTACTGGCAATGATCCACAAAAGACTGTTTGAAAAGACCGTAACGGTAACGCAGACCGTAGCCGGTCAGGGGAATATTGCAGGTGACGGCACTGTCCAAAAAGCAAGCGGCCAGACGACCCAAACCACCGTTTCCGAAAGCATCATCTTCCACATCCTCAAGCACAGCCAAATCGACACCCTTATCAGAAAGCAGGGAACGGATATCCTTCAGCAGACCCAGACAGAAGAGGTTGTTATAAACCAGACGTCCGGTCAGGTATTCAGCGGAAAGATAGAAAGCGTTACGGCCGGAGGTCCGTTCTTCTTCCTTTGCTTTCCAAAGAGGGGAGATCATTTGCATGACCGCGGTGGACAAGGCATTATGCAGTTGGGAGGCGGAAGCATGGCTCAAATCGGTATGGGCCAGCCAGGCCAGATTCTCTTCGGTTTTCTGGATGAGGGTCTGCGCGTTCAGCATGTGGTTTTTCCTCCTCTGTTGTATTCATTGTTTGTCTCAAGGATCTTTTGTGAAAGGGTGGGTGTAAGCTGATCGGGCGTGAGTCGCCATTTCCAGTTTCCGCCTACGGTTCCGGGATAATTCATACGGGCAGTGCCATCCAGACCCAACCAATCCTGCATGGGTATGACGGCCACACGGGAATCGGAGGCAAGAACGCGACGGATGAAAGCCATTGGCGCATCTTCCGTTTTCGTAAAGCCCAATGTTTCACGGGCATCGGTAAGGGCTTCCTCATCGGCGGAGGTGACCCAGCCGATGACAGTATCGTTATCATGAGTGCCAGTATAAGCAATCGTATTTTCCGGATAAACGGAGGGAAAATGAGGATTGTCGGCATGGTTGCCGCCGAAGCCGAAGCTGATGACTTTCATGCCGGGATAGCCGCACTGGCGCAACAGTTTACGGACACGGTCGTTTACGCAACCAAGATCCTCCGCCACGATATCCAGATTTGGTAACTTAGCGCGCAAGGCGCGGAAAAGACTGAAGCCGGGGCCGATGACCCACTTGCCGTTGCGGGCATTGGGCGCGCCATAGGGAATGGAGTAGTAATTGGCAAACCCGATAAAGTGATCGATTCGGATGAGGTCAAAACGCTCGGAAAGCGCGGTCATCCGGTCGACCCACCAGCGATAGCCTGTGAGACGCAGACGATGCCAACGATAGAGCGGATTGCCCCACAATTGACCGTCCGCGGTGAACAGATCCGGCGGGACGCCTGCTACCCGTTTCGGAATGCGGTTGCGGTCGAGCTGGAAGATCTCCGGATGGGTCCAGGTGTCGGCAGAATCCTCGGCAACATAAATCGGGACATCACCGAAGATCCGGATGCCGAGATCGTTGCAGTATGTTTTCAGATCCTGCCATTGAATCTGGAACAGATATTGGCAGAAGATATGATATTCGATCTCTTCATGCAGTTTTTCGGTATAGCGGGATACGGCAGCTTTTTCACGGAACTGGATGGAACGGTCGGGCCATTTGGTCCACATCACGTTGCCAAAATGCTGCTTGACTGCCATGAAAAGTGCGAAATCGCGTACCCAGGCGCGTGAAGCACAGAACTGATCCATTTTTGCTTTCAGGGCGGCAGCACATTCGTGGAAACAGACACGCAGGCAAGCATCTTTATAAGCGCGGACTGTTTCGTAATCCACCTGGGAAGGATCGGAAAATACGGGTGCCTCGGGAAGTCCTTTGCCGCTGAAAATGCCGGATGAAACAAGACGGTCCACAGAGATCAAAAGCGGGTTACCGGCAAATGTGCTGGGAGACTGGTAAGGGGACTCGCCGTAGCCGGTGGGGCCGATGGGCAGGACTTGCCAGAGTGTGACCCCGGAAGTATGGAGAAAATCGGCGAAGCGGAAAGCTTCATCTCCGAGATCCCCGATGCCGCCGGGAGAGGGAAGACTGGTAATGTGCAAAAGGATACCGCTTTCTTTCATAAAGATTCCTCCAAAGTACGGACAGACTCCCGCAATGCAAGGGAAGCGTCCAGAATGACATGGGTGGGGGCAGCCTGATGTTCGATCCTGTCGAGCAGGAGGCGAATGCTTTCCGAAGCGATCTCGCGCACGGGCTGGACCACCGTGGAAAGACGGGGAACAAGATAATCGCAGATCTCGAGTCCATCATAGCCGATGACGCTGACATCGCGGGGACAATTGAGACCGAAATCACCAAGAGCGCGAATCGCCCCGGCGGCGATACTGTCATTCATGGCAAAAAGCGCGGTGACCTCCGGATGGACGGAAAAGAAGGCATGAGCAGCCTGATAGCCATCCTTCAGGGAAAAGCGGCATTCACGGAAAAGAGAGGGATCAACAGGAAGGTTAAAGGCCGCAAGCGCGTCACAAATGCCGCGATAACGATCGGAGAAAAGACCGGAGCTTTCCGCGGTGGCACCGAAGACAGCAATATGACGGTGGCCACGCGTAAGCAAAGCGTTTGTAGCATCGAAGGCCATACGGTGATCATCCACGGAAACGGAGGAAGCCCCTGAAAAACAGGTGTCCGCTGCAGAAACCGTGGAAAAGACGGTTGGAACGGTGATCTCCTCCACCGGGAGAGAGGACCGGTCCAAATGACTGCCGACAAAGACAAGCCCGATGACAGGCTTTTGACTGATCATACGCAGGGCCGCATCGAACTCATTCTCTTTTTCGTCGATATATTCCGTGACAAAATCGTAAGGAAGACGATCCGTGAGCGAAAGGAGCTCCTCGGAAAGCGTATTCAGAAAAGGATTGGATCTGCCACGAACAAGGATTCCGATGACGTCGTGAGAAGTCTGCTTTAAATCACGTGCGCTGGCATTACCGACAAAATGAAACCGCGCGATGACCTCCTCGACCTGTTTGCGGGTGCGGGGACTGACATCCGGCTTTTGATTCATGACACGACTGACTGTGGCAACGCTGACACCGCAGAGATCGGCTATGTCGCGGATCGTGAGGATACTATTGCTCATGATTGCCTCCCCTCCGTAAACGTTATCGGTAACGTTTACGGTCTTATACTATCAGCGTTTGCGTGATGTGTCAAGACATCATTGCACATATATGGGAAAGGGTTTATCGGGAAGATTTTTTATGATATAATCGTTTTGATAATTGAAAGGTCGGTGATATAGAATGACGGAGAAAAACACGGAGAAAGGGTCGATTTTTACACAGGCGATCCGTGCCGTCAAGGGCGAGAATACGCAGCAGCTGGTTGAAAATTTCACGGCTGAAATGACGCTGGTCGCCGAGGGCCTTTTTGAAGATCAGGCGGGGCTTCACCGCAGAATGGACGATCTGCTGAAGGAGCAGGACCGGCAAACGCAGGACACAGCCAGTCAGATTGCCGTGCTGGAGCAGCAAATGGAAGAAAACCAGCGCGAGTATGACCGGAACCTGACAGAATTGCGGACCCGGCTGGCAGCGCTGGAAAAGAAAGAAGAAGAAAACGAGAAAGAAACGCGGAAAAAGAAACGCGGACTGAAAGATGAACCTTCCTTTATGACCCGGCTGCTTACAGTCGTTGTGATTCTTTGCGTGACTGCCGTGCTTGTGACATTGCTTGCGAAACTGCTGTAATCCGAAAAGAGTACAGGAGGAAACCGGATGAAGACATATGAGGAGATCGTAAAGGAATATCGGAAACGCCAACAGGATACCGTGATCGATACGATCGCTACAGGCTTGACTTATATGGATGAAGTGGCGGTGGAAACTGGCCTGCTCGAAGAGACGGGCCTGTTGGGCGATGTGGCATCCTCTGTGACAGGCGTGTTGCCTTTCGCCGTGATCGCCGTGACAGAAGGCGGAAAAGTACTTTTCAAAAAGAAGCCCGGGACAAACGCGGTCAAGGATGGGGCCTTCAGGATGCTGAAGACCGGTGCGGCTGTCGGAATCGGCTCTGCCGTGATGGGCGTGGGTGGCCTTTGGGCCGCGATTCCCGTAACAATGGGCGTGCGCGCTCTGTTTGACCGTTATCGCAGCAAGGCGCTGACCGGCATGCGCGTGAATAGCCGGACAGAGCGACTGAAGCAGATCAACCGTTGTATCAGGAACGAAGAATGTGATCCCGAACGGATCACGGAATCCGGAATGCCTATGTTGCCAAAGGAAATGGCAATCATTGAAGATTGATCAAATGAGATGAGATAGAATGAAGTTTGTGAAAATGCATGGCCTTGGAAATGACTATGTATTTGTGGACTGCAGAACTGAAAAAGTCGATGACCCCGTTGAGACGGCCATCCGTGTAAGTGACCGGCACATTGGCATCGGTGCTGACGGATTGGTGATGATGCTGCCGGATGACGAGGCGGATCTCAGTATGCGGATCTTTAACGCGGACGGAAGCGAGGCGGAAATCTGCGGGAACGCCTGCAGGTGTATCGCGAAATACGCGTGGGAAAGCGGCTGGTGCCGAAAGGACACGATCCGGCTGAAGACGATTGGCGGGATCTATACGATGTGGCCGAAAACTGACGGCGAGCAAGTTGTATCCGTCAGTGTGGACATGGGACCGGTACGGTCTATCCGGAAGCTGGAGCACTTGATGGCCGGCTGGAATGAATGGAGCGGGTACGCGATCGATCTGGGCAATCCGCATTTTGTGATCATTGGTGAAGAACCGGATGACGGACGCCTGGCACAGGATGGGTCCGCACTGGAACACAATCCCTGCTTCCCGGAGAGAGCCAATATCGAGTTTGTACGAAAAGAAGCACCAAATGAGATCCGTGTGAGAGTGTGGGAGCGTGGAAGCGGGATCACCAGAGCCTGCGGATCGGGCGCTTGCGTATCTTTTGCCGCAGTGCGGGAAGCGGGTCTGTGCGGCAGTGAAGTTGAAGTCATTCTTGACGGCGGACGTCTGAAAGTGGCAATGGACCCGAAAACCGGGCATATGATCCAGACCGGACCGGCAGAAACCGTCTTCCGGGGAGAAATCTGAATATCAGCACAAAAAAAGAGCGCCTCGCGCTCTTTTTTAATCGTCTTCATCAATGACCGTCCAGGTCAGGGGATCATGATCAATAACATAATCGTACTCGATAT
>JAZUFB010000173.1:0-6685 GCA_045640475.1 Clostridia bacterium | reverse complement strand
CAGTCCCATGCGTTTGTGTCGGCACGGTCACTATGTTGAAGGTAAAAACAATATCCCGTATGATTATCCGTAAATGTACAATCTCTCAGATAACATTTCCCATCCAACAGAATCAAATTAGCCCTGACTTTCTCTTCATTTGCCGTCTCATATGTGAGAGACAGGAATGGATTACTATACAAAAGATCAGCTTTCAATTCGAAATATGCACTTGGAGTGATCATTTTTGTCCCGCAATATGTTTTCTGCCAATCTTCACCGTTGTTTCGCCAAAATAGTGTCACCGAGTATTCACCATACCTTTTGCATACAAGAAAAACATCAGATCTTGTCTTGTCATTTCCATAGTTTACTTTTGTTTCCCAAATAACGCCTGCATACGGTTTCCAGTCATTTGCAATCAGATTATCCATGGGAAGGTCAATTGGAATCTGATCTGCGAAATACCGTACTTCAGAAGAAGCGGAATCAGAGGTCAAGCGAATGACCCCATCCTCATTTTTCTCAGGCTCATGTGATTCCACATCCAAATTTTCCGTCAGTTCCGCCAACCACTGAACAGTTGGCAGAGTCCAGTATTCATTACTGCCATAACAGGAAAAAAAGAATTCTGTAATCGCTTCTTCCGCAGTAATGTTTTTCTGAGCAAGACCGTTTTTCAGGAATTCAGTCATATGAACATCATCCCAGCGAGTAACTTCAGCCTCAAACGCCGCTATGGAATCATCGTTCCAATGATGCAGCCAGTCATTCGCAGTAAAAGCGTTTACTACACGTCGCACTGTATTTTCCCCCGGATAGTAAGGTGAGAAATCATTGTGGAACGGAGTCGATTCTGATATTACTTCACCGGTTCCAACATCATAAACCAACTGATACATCCACTCTGAATGCATCTCATCCTGCCAAAAGTCGAAGTGTCCATCACCACAGTCAAAAAAGACAAACTTTTGGGCTGCTTCTTCGCTATATCCATATACCTCAGTCAGATTAGAAATTGCACGCTCAGTCAAATACTCAGTATATTCAGCAAATACCGGGAATACATTACTCAAGCCCATCAATATCACAGCAAAAAATAGAATAAACTTTGTTGTTTTGCTTCTCATACATTACCTCATTCATGCAGTGATCATTCCAACTAACAAAATCAGGATGTTATTACTTCCCTGCTCATGTTGCATTATCCGGAATAATGAATCATTTCTGTTGCAACACCAGTTTATAGCCTTTTCCATATACCGATTCAATTCTGCACGCTCCGATTTTGTCACGCAGGCGATTGATGCACATATCAACACTCCGGGTTGTGATCTTCGAGCAATCGTCGTATCCCCACACATCATGCAGAAGCCTTTCCCTCGAGATGACTTCACCTGCATACAAAATCAGCAATGTAAAAACATCATATTCCGTTTGACTGAGAGTGCAAAACTGACCGTCAAGCAAAATCGTTCTTTCATCATTGTTGCTCATGCTTGTCTCCCTATCAGTTCTTCTATGTGATGACGCTTCTTTGGCTTCTCACCCTACCGGCACCGCGATCTTGTAGCCACAGACGCTTCCGTCATGGGCATACACAGCCACATCAAGGATTCGGGAGACATCCGCACCCTGGTCAAAGGGGATCCAGGTAATATGCCAGAAGGGATTCTGCGGGTCACCCGTTTCATAGGTAAAGTGCGGATAGAAATGGGCCATCTGTTCCTCAGATATTCCTGCTTCCTCCATGAGCACCTGGCAGGATATCCTCCTTGCTTCTTCCTGAGAAATCGATTGTTCATCAGGCAGGCCAACAGCCCACACATAAATGCCGATATCCGCAAAAAGCTGTTCCTGGATGTCTGCTCCATCCTGAAGGATCCTCAGATAATCCTCATACTGACGCTCAATCGTATCATTGTCTTGCCCTTCGCGGATCAGGGTACCTACAGATGCAAGATCGATCTGTTCCAAAACAGATTTCACCTTGTTTTGTGATTCATCTGAATTATTGACTATTTTCTCGCCCGGTTTCCAGTAGTGGTCCCAGCGGTTGACTGCAAAAGCAACAGTCACCGGAATCTTTTCATTTTCAACACTGTCTTCAGCAACACCAGAGGAAAAAGAGAACATCGTCAGTATGGCAATCAGCACAGCAATTGTTTTTTTCATTGCATTGTTCATCTCGTTTTCTCCTTATCATCCGTTGGAAATGCAAGATAGATACTGTATCTGCCATTCCGGTTCAACACGTACGACAAAGACGATCCATTCTCCGTTTTGCGTATCCTTGGGAATACCGTCAACAAAGATCCATGTTTGTCCGTCCAACGTGCCTTCCCGTGAAATCTCCATATGATCGATTGTCCGGCTCATGCCCGGATTCACGCTTTCCAGGAAGGTGATCAATCGATCAGATAGTTCCTGTATCGCACTCTCATCCTGAACATATTTCACGCTTGCACGCAACGCTTCTTCTTTAAGCCAGGGGGCATCTGACTCCTGCATTTCCAGCAAGGTCCCATCTTCGGCAAACGTACAGTACCGGTTCAGCTGATCGTTTTCATAATGAACCCTTGTCAGCGTACCGGCATCCTCCCAGTTCCGTCCTTCTCCTATGTTGCGGTATTGCCGCATTTCTTCATAGTCATATCCAGCCAGTGTCCATATTTCCTTTTCCCATTCCTGAAGGTCTTCCGGCATTTCCCGTGCCTGATGTTCCGGAACCAGATGAATGGCTTCCGTATTGTCAAATTCAACAGATTCCCTTATGCTCATGCCCCATTCACCGGTGCAGAACGCAGCGACCAGACACAGAGACGCCAGAACAGCAAAAGCGATCGTCAGCCACCGTTTTGTATGACGGTCTGTAAGGACGGTCAACACACGGTTCTGCAGCCGTTTCCCGGTCATGGTCATTCCCGTGGCCATGACACCCAGACCCGGCATACTTTTTCTGGCCGCTGCCAGCACCAGCACATTGGCGTACTCTTTTCGTTCCGACATACTCATCGGGGCTATGACCCGGTCATCGCAGCGCAATTCGCTGTCTGTCCTGCACATGTAAGCTGCTGCCCAAACAAGCGGATTGAACCAATGGATCGCGCAGCAGAAAAGGCGCAATATGCCCCAAAGATGATCCCTGCTCTTGAGATGGCAGATCTCATGGGTCAATACACTTTTCACATCCTGCGGAGGGATGGTCAACGGAAGAACGATATACGGCCTAAAAACTCCAACCAGGCAGGCAGTCGGCAACGGATCCGTATAATATACCGGTACAGGCTTCACCTTCCGGTCCTGGCACAGTCGATAGTATACTTCCTTCAGTTCTCCGGAAATCTCCCCGATCCGGTTCTTTTTCAACGCTTCTCTGAACTGAATATTCTTATAACCGAACCAGAGCAAAACCAGCATACAACCAATCAACCAAATCCAGGCAAGAACAGCGGGATAACCGTTGTAATCAACGCCTATTGCTGCTCGCTGAAGATCAGCAAATGCGCTATGGTTTCCGGACCGTCTGAACACTTCGCTCAAATCAAAGAAAGCATCCACTACCCGCACTTTGATCTGCCCTGCAATCGGTCGGATCAATGCATCGTTCACATAAGCCGGACGGATCTCATTGATCAGAGGATTGGGTAAAGACACGGGAATCAACAATCGTAACGCAATCAGGAGCCAACCGAAGCATATAGCTGAATTCCCCATTTTACTTCTGAAGAACTTACGCAGGGGAATCATCAGCAAGATTGCGATCGAAGCCATGATATTGGCCTCGATCAGAAAGTTAAAAACCAACGCAGAACGCACAACTAACAATCCTCCCCCGTAAATATGATCAAAGAAGCCTTTCAACTCCGTTTTACATTGCCTTGTAAATCATCTCACAAATAATCAGACGAAATGGACGACACTTTTCTTTCCTGCGTTAGCAGATTATTCCGGTATGACAATCAGATCAGGAACACCTTGATGATAGCCAGCCATAGCAAAGGTCAGAAACAGAATGATAAAAACGATTACAAGCACCAAACCGATCCGCTTTCCCAATCATCTCACTCCATTCTTGATCACATTGGGGAATACATCCTGAATCAGTGATATTCAATAAAGGATTTTTAGTGTTCCGCCTTTCTCATCGCATCCAGAATCTCCTGCAGATCATCCGCTGTGATCTTTTCCGATTCGACCAGATGGTTGATGAGCAGGGACGCCTTTCCTTTGAATACATGGGAAAGGAATTTGTCCGTTTCTTCCGTGGAAGCTTCATCCTGGCTGATTTTCGGTGAATACAGTTTAGCGGGACCGCTTTGATCCACTGTCACTGTCCCCTTTTCTTCCATACGTTTAAGCAGTGTGATAACCACATGTCTGCTCCAACCGGTGGTTGGTTCAAGTATCTTTGTGATCTCCGCGATCGTACGGGGAGCATGATCCCATAGAACTTCCATAATCTTCCATTCCGCATCGGTACATTGCATTGGCATAACTGTTGCCTCCTTATCATTACGTAGACGTCTGTCTACATGAGTAGTATACATATGTCTACTACTCATGTCAACCAATCAAGCTTACTTGTTACAATTGATATAGAGATTATGGATATTTATCAACGGATGGGATCAATTCGTTTGAATAGTCTTGCACTCCAGAAATCCATTCCAATTTCGTCGATATAGAAATGAAAAACTGCTTTCCAGTTTTTTGTAGCAGTGCTTAACACCATATATTCAGCTTCATTCCGGACAGCGTTCACTGTGTAATCGAAAAGAGCTTTTCCAATTCCGTGTGAACGATACTCTGGCTTCACGTACAGTTCTTCCGCTTCAAAATACGGGGTTCCTTCTGCCATAATGGATCTCATATTGGTTGAATGCATTGTCTTTCCGAAAAGATATCCTACTGGTTGATTATCTTCAGTAGCAAGAAAAATACGATTCCCCAAGATATCGCTGCGCGTGTTGGGGCGATAACCCCAGCAACTGTTTTCCGCTGCCCAATTTTCAGAAAAAGCAATCAGCAGTTCCAAAATATCTTCGGATAGTTCAACTTCTGTAATCATGATATCGCCCTTTCGATTGCCAAATACAAATCATCAAAAAAGTAATTTCGTCTGAAGATAAGCAAAAAAAAGCAGAATGTACATATAACAGAAAAAGCATGCAAAAAAGTTTGAACCCCATAAACATGCCAAGCCTGCAATCCTTTATGAATCAACGGTTGCAAAAATTTTAAAAGACTTTACCCCAATATAACCCCATACAACATAACGAACAGACTCGCATCTTGTCAAGCGTTAATTGTCAAGGTTTCATCATCCAGACTTTCCTCTGTTTGATCATCTGAAACCATGGTATAACATGTAATTGCAAATAAGGAAAAATATTTTCAAACGAAAAAAAAGTTATGACTTACTCGTCTATAACTATGCAGGGGGTGATGCGACTTGGAAACACCCAAATTGAAGAAAGCCGGGATGGAACACATTCTGGAGAATTGGGTTGAAGAGTATTCAGATCAGATTTTTCGGGTATGTTTTCTGTATCTGTCCGATTACGCTTTGGCAGAGGACGCTCTGCAGGATACCTGGGTCAAGGCTTGGAAGGCACTTGTCCGGCAATCGGATTTCCCGGAACACGAAAAGACCTGGCTGATGCGCATTGCCATCAATACCTGCAGGGATTATGCCCGCACCGCTTGGTTCCGTCATGTGGACAGAAGAACGGCTGCCGAGGAGCTTCCGGAGGCTCACTTAAGCACCGTTCAACCGGATCGCAGTCTTAGCATGGTTGTGATGGGGCTTCCCGGAAAATACAAACAGGTGGTCCTGTTGTATTACTACCAGGGACTGACATTGGATGAAACGGGCAAGGTGCTTGGCTTAACCCGAAGTTGTGTATACAGAAGATTGAAAAAAGCAGAAGAGCTTCTGCGTAAAGAATGGATTGGAGGGAATGAACTGTGAGAACACCTGATCAGAAGGAATTTCACCGGATCATTGATGCAGAACTGACCCATGTCCATACCTCCGATCGTCAACGGCAGATGCTCTATGAGAATGCAACAGGAGGAAAATTTGTGAAAAAGAAAGTGTCTCTTGGACTTGTACTGGCCCTTGTGCTCACCTTAACAGCCTGCGTCGCATTGGCTGCTACCGGTGCTTTTGATGCCCTGATTGCCATGTGGGAGGATTCCTTCCAGCGTATGAACACCACCGCGCAGGTGGATATTGTTGACGAACCGGAGGTTCCTGCGTACCTTGAACAGTTAGAAGCAGAGGTTGGAAAGAAAGAAGATCTGATCCTTTCCACTGTGCCCGGCGAAGGTGATCTGAGTCTTGATGATGCTGTCCGAATTGCCAAAGACACGATTATGAAGAAATTCGGCACTCCGCAGGAAGAATTGGATGCTATGGGCGTGTATCCCACATTTTACAAAACACCCTATCAGGACAGTTTGCTCCAGTGGCGGGTATACATTTCTCCGCGAACCAACGTGAACCTGGACGATGACCATGAGTATCCCGCACCCGGTGAATACCTGGTGGAAATCAATTCCCCCTCCGGTGATGTGAGCGACTGTTTCTACTATAATGATGATTTCTGGCCGGAATATGCCCAGCGTTGTTGGGATAACGGCAGCAGGGATTATGTCTATGAGCAGGCGCAGCGCGCTGATTTTATGAAGCAGAGCACGG
>JAZUFB010000172.1:0-10099 GCA_045640475.1 Clostridia bacterium | reverse complement strand
CTGTACCGCTCAAACGGCGCGGCAACGCTTTGGCAACAGTAAATCAGATAGCCCATAGAAATTGGATAATACGGATAACCCATGCTCTACAGTTGAAACCTCTTAAACAAATATGTTTAAGTCAGAGTCCAAGGCAGAGAGTGGGAATAGTAAAATTGTAGCCACTCCTGTCAATTATTGGTCATTTTGCCCCAGAAAAGTGCCATTTCAGGTACTTTTCCGGGGTTTTTTGTTCATTTTTGGATATGCCATTATTCCCGTGGCTACAAAATGGCTACACATATTGGCCTTTTGACGCTTTGGGGATAACGGATTCCGTGCTAACTCATCATGAACCGTTCTATCTGTTCCGCAAGCTCAAATTGCTTTCCCGGATAGAGGTGACCGTAGGTATCGAGCGTTGTCTGAATGCGTTCATGTCCGAGCCGCTCCTGCAGTAGCTTCGGTGAGACATTCATCTCGACCAGTGCCGCTGCGTGACTGTGCCTCAGGTCATGAATGCGGATCTTCTTGACGCCGGATAACTTACAGCCGCGCCTCATCTCGTGCTCAAGAAAATACTTCGTGTGCGGAAACAACCGGTCGTTTGGCTTCAGGTCATAGCACATATCCATATAGTCTGAAAGACACTTTTTGAGACTTTCCGACATTGTCACCGTGCGGTTGCTTTTCGCGGTCTTGGGCGACGTGATCAGGTCTTTGTTGCCTATCCGCTGATAGCTTTTGTTGATCCGAATCGTATTGTGCTTGAGATCGATATCAGCCGGGGTCAATGCCAGCAACTCGCCTTCGCGCATACCTGTGAAATACAAGGTCATGAACACCGTGTAGGATACAGGATGGTCATGCAGTGCCTTAATGAATGTCCTGAATTCATCCTTTGTCCAGAAAAGCATTTCATCGGCAGCTTTCTTGCCCATGGTTCCTGCCTTATGGCAGGGGTTTTCCTTCAGGCCATAGTACTTCACGGCGTAGTTGAAGATTGCGGTGATCTGATTGTTGATCGTGCGCAGATAGGTTTCGGTATAGTGTTCACCATTCTTGTCACGATGTTCCATCAGCTCATTTTGCCACTTGCGTATATCAATCGGCTTGATATCGTTGAGCATCCGCTTTCCGAAATACGGTATTATCTTGAGCTCTACCATAAACCGCTTGTTGGCAATGGTCGTTGCTTTCAGGCGTTTTGCCATATCCTCGAAGTATAGTTGGATAAAGTCTGAGAATGTCATGTTCAGGCTGGAAGTCGCCTGACTCATATACTCTGTTTCCCATTCCAACGCCTGCTTCTTCGTGGCAAAACCTCTCTTTTTCTTATGTACGATTTTGCCTGTCCAGTCTTCGACCCTAACCTGAGCCATCCAAGATCCTGAGCTTTTATCTTTTGTAACGGACAAAATGTCCTCCTTTCTCTCAGACTCGAATCCGTGCCCCGGATCCTGTAATGCACCAAAGGGTGCTCTTTTTGCTTGCCTTGATTATATCACAAGTCGGGGCAGGATTCAATCTCAGTTACTGTTCATTATCAGATGCAGAGCAATACAGCCGTTTACGGAAATAGCCGAGAGGCACTTTTCCGGGAATCGTGATGTATCCCTGTGCTTCAAGTTCACGGTTCATTCGCTTGATCAATTCATAAGCTTTACTTCTACCGATACCGAGTACCTGTCGAATCTCATTGACGGTTATAAATTCCTGACTTATGTTCATTTCTATTACCTCTCTTTCCGAGCGAGTTATCTCCCTCACCTCATAGTCAAAAAATGTGCCAAAATTAAGTGTCGAGAGATAAAGTTTAACATTTTCTTATCGGGAATTGAAATATAAGGAATTACGCAGCTGAAAATACGGTTAATCAGGTTAGCATCGGTCAACCAGAGAAGATGCTGTCAGGATTTGCAGCAGGTTGTTCAGTTATTATGGGAGAAATCCGGGAACATTTGAAGTACAACAAAAAACCGTCCTATTCCAAGGGTGGAGATTTGAACCGGGGGTGTGAATGAAACCGGAGGAACAGAAATGGTTCATACAAATAGCCATGCAACAGCCACGAACGTGGTTCCAACATGGCTACCGGTCACACTAATTAGCCATTGCGTGGCTGCTTTTCAGCCATGTGACGGTCGGTACGGGTGAGCAAATCGGCGGGAAAGAACCAATGGGGGGCTTCCACAAAGAAGATTTGATGAATATGCAGGAGCTGCATATAAGCGAAATCAGAAAAGCAAGATTATCCCTGTCCGACAATTTGCCAACGGCAAATTACGACAGGAACTCTTGATGGGGTCAGCACCCCATACCTGCTTTATTGGTTCGTTTCACTCACAGCATAGCCCGCGGCTATGTCATCTCATCATGATGCAAATCATGCTGTGTGCACAGTGAACCAATAAACATTGTAAATGCAACAAACGGGTATGGGGGACCCCATCAAGTCGCCTGCAAAAGCTATACGACTGCCGAGGCGAAACTTGCTTATATACTTAGTAACGACCGGATGGATTGCATATTCATCAGATTGAACCCCGGCAGCAAATCGTCTATAATGCTTTTCATGGATGGAAGTGCGTTTGAAACTTGCCGGGTTTCCGTAAGAACGAATATACGGAACTACCCATAACAGAGTATTCGCATTCATCTCATGGAAAACTCGATGATTTGGCTGGTTGGGTTCTGCGATGATTACCCGTATCACATGTAAGCCTGTTGATTTCCGTGTGCGATGAAATCCATCCGGTCAATTCGATTTAAGGAGGTTAACCCATGAGACCCGTACCAGTTGCCGGCATTGATGTAAGCAAGGACTTCAGCGATATGTGCATCCTTTCACCAGATAATGCAGTCTTTGAAAGGGTCAAGATCTATCACGACAAAACCAGCATGGAGCGTGCGGTCAAGAAACTGGCTCACGCCGGAGCTGTGTTTGGGCAGCGTCCCATAGTCGTAATGGAAGCCACCGGTCATTACCACCGCATTCTGTACCGGTTTCTTTCACAGCACAGATTTTCGATTGTCACCATTAACCCCTTGCAGAGCAGTGCAATCAAAAATGTCTCTATCCGGAAAATCAAGAATGACCAAACGGATGCTTACAGGTTGGCATTGGCATATCGTACGCAAGCACTCAAGGCCAATCTCGTTCCTTGTGACAAAATCGAGAATATGCGTTTGCTCATTCGTCAGCATTTTGACCTCAAAAAGCACATATGCTCATATATCCTCCGTTTGGAAAGCATCGTTGATCAGGTATTCCCTGGATATAGAGAACATTTCCAACGCATAAATTGCGATACTGCTTTAACCATACTCGACAAATATCCGACACCAAGGCAGCTTAAACGTGCCCGCACCACAACCCTGGCAGAAATGATCCGGTCAACTTCTAGACGGAGTAGCGAATACTGCAGCCAAAAAGCACAGGAATTGAAAACCGAGGCAAATAAGGCCTCAGAAATCGCACTGGAGCGTGAATCTTCGCCGATAATCATTCGATCCATGATTGCCGTTATCCGAGCACTTTCCGCTGAGGTTGATGCTTTGGATGCTGAACTGCACCGACTTATCCGGTCCGATGAGGATATCTCCGCCGATGTGGAATTATTATCCACGATTCCGGGAATCGCAGAGTTTTCAGCTGCAGTGATCATTGCTGAAATCGGAGACTTTTCCCAATTCCGCAAAGCCAAACAGTTGACCTCCTTCTTTGGCTTGGAACCATCGGTTTGTCAATCCGGTAAATATGTTGGCAAAAACAATACCCTCTCCAAACGCGGATCGAAATACATGCGCAGTGTCTTGCTATTGATTGCTCAAGTAAATATCCGTCACGAAATCAGGAAACCCGATGTATATGTCAACCCCGTTATCTCTGACTATTACAAGAGAAAATGTGAAACGAAATCAAAGCTATCTGCTCTATGTGCGGTTATGCATAAGCTGATCCATATCATTTTCGCTGTTCTACGTGACCGCAAGCCCTATGAAATCCGCACTCCTGAAGAACACATGAATCTTATGCGGGCACGTGCTGCTACAGCCGCATAATTATTCTGAATCTCAATCAGCAAGATGATGTCAATTCAAGCCGGTCCTAAACCGGCTTCTTTGTCGTGTCAGCAGGCGGTTTTATGCCGCGAAAGCCTGTTGATAGTGGGTGGCGAGATGCATATGCTTTCAGCAAAGCCATCCCATAGCGCAGCGGCGGGATGCTGCGATGGCTTCACGTGCATCTCGCAGGGCCCCACTGTCAACAGGAACGTGGAATAAATCGCCGTCTTTTGACGATATCATCCTTATAGTTTTTCTCTCGAATCTGCAATTCCCCTCTTGACAAAACTTAGCTGGACTCCCATCGAAAAGCCTTCCTCGCGTCGTGTTTCCGTTTTCCGATTACCCGTTTTTGTTAACCTAATTCTGTAAAAATGGGTAGTCCCACACATGTACCAAAGTGGTACATCCATGGGACCGAATTTATTATTCGGAAAGAAAATAGTCCATGCTATGGACGAAAAAAGTCCGCAAACTCGAACTTTGGTTCACGGACTTAGCTCAGTTCACAGCTTCCTCATCACAAGTGTAGCGGTACGAAAGCGTTCAGAAAACAGAGCATCGTGGCGAGGATTATTTACTCAACAATGCTTCCGATTTAATTCCAAATCCCTGCATATGTCATGGCAATTTGCTTTGGGGTTTGCGATGGCTGCGGTCAGATGTTCGGCTTGCCGATTGCCTCCAGCAGTCTCGATGCGTAGATCATGCTGCCGGTCTCATTGGGGTGGATTTTGCC
This sequence comes from Clostridia bacterium, assembly GCA_045640475.1. GTDB lineage: Bacteria > Bacillota > Clostridia > Christensenellales > Aristaeellaceae > Aristaeella. Next base: position 5,313 of record JAZUFB010000172.1, on the reverse strand, counting down.
GTCCTCAAACAGCTCGGCTGCCTGCGGAAACAACGGTTCGCCGGGGATCACCCGGATGGCGGGGTATTTTGCCGCGATGGAAGCAAGCAGTCCGCGCCAGTCATCGAAGCGCAAACCGGACGGGACCTGCTTACCGCAGTCCGCACGCCATATGGGCATAATCGAATACACGGGTGCTTCGCCCGCGATGGAGCTTATCCGTTCATAAAATGCTTCCGCGTCTCGTATTGCGTCGGGCAGTTCTTTTTTTGACCAGTCGTTTGTCCCGTAGGCGATGAGAATGAGATCTGCCTGTCCCCTGAGCGCGGAGTCGACCAGCTCGGGATGGAAGGTATCGCCTCCGATGGCAAAATCGGTCAGGTTCATCCGAAGCTCACGGGCGACGATGTTGGTGTAGCACAGAGACGGAAAATGAACGGTATAGCCCTGCGTGATGGAATCACCGAAGCAGAATACGCGCCTGTTTTGAACGGGTATCATGCAGGTCGCGCCCGAAAGGGCGAAGCTTTTGATGCAGGTGCCCACGAGCGTCGGAAAATACAGGTCAACTTTCTTCTGCCCCACGGGCAAGTCAAAGTGCAGCGATATTTCGCTGCCGCTGCTCAGCCGTCCCTCCCTGTGCCCATACAGGCGACCGTCAACATACAGATCAAAGCCGTACAGGTCGTTGGCGGAACCGGGAAACAGGAAAAGTTCTGCGTCAATACAAGCCGCATCCGTTTCACAGGAAAAGCGTATCCCCGCCGATGCCTTTGCGCGAACGGCAAAATACTCATTCTGCTTTAGGACACGCATCTGTTCATCCGAAAAGCGGAGCGGAATCAGCCCGTTTTCGCTTTTTTCCCATGACATAGCACCGGTAAACAAGCGTTTAAGTTGTTCTTCGTTTTGTATCATGAATTCATCTCCATGATTAACAGGTCAAAGAGACTGACGGAGGAACCGGATCAGCCCGGGAATATCGATTTTTTCGGGATAGGTAGCATCGAGAAAAATCTGTTCTCCGCCCCAGCTGAGCTTATCCATTTTGAGCTTCAGGAACCTTTCGTCAAAGCCCTCGCGGGTCATGTGGAATTCCGTGCTCTCCCCATCGTGCGGTGGATAGTGGGTCTGCATACCGTGGCCAAGATGCCGAAGATGCTTGCTGTCCCGCTCCACATAACGCTCGTAGAGCACCTGTGTGTCGCCGTTCAGAAACACAGTAACGCAGGAGGGACTGTATTTTTCAAGCAACGCATTCAGCTTTTCGGCGGACGCCGGATCGAAATTGTTATCGACGATGATGGACGTGTCCGCCTTCATCATGTCCTCCATGATCCGCAGAAGCACTGCGTTTGCGGCCACATCCAGCTGCCTCTTTTCGGCGTAGCACTCAAAGCCGATGGTGTCGAAGAGCTGCTCCTTGATGCCGTCCTTTTCGAGGATCGGAAAGCCGAACTCCTTCTGCAGCATCTTCGCGATGGTGGATTTTCCCGTAGCGGGCATGCCCGCCAGAATGATGAGCTTCATTTGATTTGCTTCCTTGTCAGAAGGATTTGAGGAAAGTCTTCGTGGCTTCGGTGATCTTATCCCACTCACCCGCTTTGACCCAATCCTTCTTGAACAGGCAGCCCGCGACGCCCACGCCAACACAGCCGGCGGCAAAGTAATCCTTGGCATTATCGCCGTTCACACTGCCCACCGCAAGGAGTTTGCAGTTGGAAAGAGGCGCGTGGATGTTCTTAAAGTAGGAGGGACCCATGTTGCAGGCGGGGAAAACCTTGATGAAGTCGCCGCCGACCTTGTTGGCGAAGGCGATCTCGGTGGGCGTCAGCGCGCCGGGAATGGAAACCATGTCGTTTTCGACAGTGGCACGGATGACTTCCTCGTCGGTATTAGGAGATACGATGAACTGCGCGCACGCTTCTTTGGCCTGCAGCACCATTTCCACGGTAGTGACGGTGCCGGCACCGAAGCACATAACATCGCCCAGTTCCTTTATCATGAGCCGGATGGTCTCCGCAGTCTTTTCCCTCTCGGATGCGTCAAGCTGGTCAAAGGTCGCCTCAAGCAGATCCACACCGCCCTCATGCAGGGCTTTGGCAAGACCCAGACACTCTTCCCCATAGATACCGCGCACAATGGCAATTACTTTCTTTTCCGTGATTTTTTCAATAACCTGCTGTCTCATATCCATATCTCCTTATAATATATGTGCGTTATCAAGGCCTTTGATGGCGCGGTAAGCATTTTCCACCGCCATCGTGCCCATCGCCATAGCCGCTTCCGCAGTGTTGGCAGAACAGTGAGGCATAAAGGTGATATTTTCCAGTTCAAACAGTTTGTTTTCTTTTGCGGGCTCCTTCGCATATACATCGAGCCCCGCACCCGCGATCCTCTCCTCCTTGACCGCCTCATACAGAGCATCCTCGTCGATGAGATCTCCGCGGGCAGTGTTGATGAGGAAAGCGGTAGGTTTCATGAGGGAAAGCGTTTCCCGGTTCATGATACGAGTGGTTTCGGGAGTCACAGGCAGGTGTAAGCTCACAAAATCGGAAGTGGAAAGCAACTCGGTGAGCTCCACTTTTTTGACGCCCAGCTCCGCGGCTGCTTTTTCATTGAAGTATGGATCATATGCTACGATTTCCATGCCGAAGCCCGCGGCACGCTTCGCTACGCCCCTTCCGATGGCACCGAAGCCCACAATACCGAGACGTTTGCCGCCAAGTTCAATGGACTTGAAACGCTTCCACTCGCCCAAACGGGTATGCTTATCGTGATTGATCACCTGCCGCGCACAGGCCATGAGAAGGCACATGGCCATGTCCGCAACAGACTCGGAATTCGCGCCGGGGGTGTTGCAGACCATGATGCCTCTCTCATTCGCCGCAGGAATATCGATGCTGTCCACACCCACGCCGTAGTGGGAAAGAACTTTGAGGGTATCGGGCGCAACATCAATCATGGGTTTGTCAAAAAACTCTGCTCCACAGATGATAGCGTCCGCGCCGGACCAAATGGTTTTGATTTCGTCCTGCGTGCCGCGCCGTCCCCACGGATTCATAACAACCTCGTCAAAATAGGTTTTCGCAAGATCAATGACCGGTTGAAGTTCCGGTTTCTGAAGACCGTTTGCCGTGATTACAAGCTTCATGTTGTCACCTACTTTCAATATTAGCATAGGTACATTATCATTTTACGTCAATTTCATCAACTTGTAAAATATGAAATATCATATATTACCATAACATAGAATGTATTATACATCTGATATGGACAATGCTATAATACCAAAAAACAATCTCGGAGATGAAAAAATGATACCGAATGAAGAGCAACTTAAGCGTCTGTTTTGCGGCGTTGTGTCTTGGGAAAAAAGTGAAAACGGATTGATACCTCTCCGGTTTACGAATGAACAAATGAGCATACTTGCACAGAATGAGCGCTTTGCCGTTCGCTCCAAGTCCTCGGCGGGCATGCGTTTTTCCTGCGAAACGGATGCCGTGCGGCTTGAGGCGGAGCTCTTCCTGTTTCCAGGTTCCGCTAACGACCTTTACGGTTTTGATCTGTATACGGATGGCCGTCTGTACGGACACAAGGAAGGACGGCTTGAAAACGGCACTGAAGTAGCGCTAAAATTTGATTTACCTGCAGGGCATAAGAAAATCGACCTGTATTTCCCGACACTTGTGGGCGCAAGTATCAAAAGCTTCGCTCTTCCAAACGCAACGTATGCGTCTCCCGTTCGGTGCAAACGCTTGTTCTGTTTCGGCGATTCCATCACACAGGGCTATACCGTGCATTTTCCCTCCCTTTGCTACACGAACACCATTGCGCGTGAGCTCGGAATGGAGCTAACCGATTTTGCCATAGGAGGAGACACCTTCCACCCCGAGCTGCTTGACCCGGCGCTCACAGGGCAGGCGGATCTTATTCTGATCGCCTACGGCACAAACGATTGGTCCAACAAGCAGCTGCCGGATGCGGTTCGGGACGCGGAGGCGTTTTATGAACGGATCAGTGCCATTGCGGACGGGGTGCCTGTATTTTCGCTCATGCCTATATGGCGCGCGGACAGCGGAAAACAGGTGTCGTCAAATATATCATTCGATGATTGGCGAGGGCTGCTTTCCTCCATTGCGGCAAAGTATCCCGCTATCCGCGTGATTCCCGGTGAATCTCTGTTCCCACAGGTAGCAGAGCTATTCGAAGATGGCAAGATTCATCCCAATGAAATCGGCAGCATGATCTACACGTCGAGATTACTCGAAACAATCCGTAAACATTGAATGCGAGTAGAAACAATCATATGAGGAATCCCATCAGGTTGTCATATATCACATTTCCGTAGAAAATGTGATACATGGCAAAACTTGCTCGCATCGGTAACTGTGAGCTCACAGTTCTTTCCATAAAAACTGGAAACCCGGCATCTCTCTGCCGGGCTTCCTCGTGTTTTTGGAATTTAGGTCTCTATAGGAGACCTAAAAAAAGATTCCGATTGTTCAGTACTCCCTTTAGGTCTCTCGAACAGACCTAAATCAATTTAAGGTATCCTGATTTTCTGCTCTATACTGAAGGCCGTTTGCCCTGCACGTACATCTCTCGGTACGTACGTACATAGTGTTTTAAGCAAAACCCTAATTATTCCGACCACAAAAAGCAAATCCTCACGGAGCTCTACTTTCAACATTTACACTGTTTGAACATATGTTGGACACCTGACAGAACCGCATATTCCATGCATGGTACACATTTCATGGAATAAATGTAGCTAACCTTTTTTGAATACCAACAAATTGACAGGCACTCCACTAAATAAACCACATAATTCAACGCAGTATTTACCTAATATAATCTTTGGAAAAAAACGAGGAGCTGCGAAAGGATTTTTCATTCTTTCACACCCCCTCTACCTATTTGATTTATAGGATCTGTGTGATCAACTCAATTCAATTCCGATGCAATTCCTTTCCATTGGTTTATCCGTTCTTTTTCCCTCCGATCAACGGCATTTCGGTCATTCTGAGTTTGGCTGCGCCGTAGGGGATGAGTGTCAGAGGTTCCGTTTCTCCGATGGGTTTGGTGGAAGACGGGGCTCTGTCGCAGATGAAAGCGTATCCCTCCGCCATAGGCCATTCTACCTTCACGCCCTCCGCAACAATGCACACAGCGGGCTTATCCGAAGAGAATGGAACAGCGGGAACATCGTCCTCTGTCACGTTCAGCTTGCGTGACGCGAAAGCATAATTCCAGTCGGATTCCGGGAACAGCTCATAATCGCAGAAGGGGAATTTACGCTCCACGCCATCTTTCTCATACTCGTGCTTCTCA
>JAZUFB010000171.1:0-3252 GCA_045640475.1 Clostridia bacterium | reverse complement strand
ACCTTCATATCGGGGAAGGAGCGCAGCACATGGGCGATGCGGTCGGGATTCGAATAATCATAGCGGGTATCGCCCGCGTGGGCGACGAGTGGCATTTTGCGCAGGGACATCTGCTCGTAGAGCCGCATGATGCGCGGGTCGTCCACGGCAAAGCGCTGCATATCGGGATGGAGCTTCACACCGACCAGACCCATTTCGAGCGCCCTGTCGAGCTCACCCGCGAAATCGGGATAATCCGCGTGCATGGTGGCGAAGCCGATCAGCGTGCCGCCGGACGCCCTCGCGCAGGAGGCAATGAAATCGTTGATCTTGCGCACCTGCTGGGGCACCGTGGCTACCGAATGGATGAAGCAGCGCGCAATGCGGTGCTTCGCGCAATTGGCCTGCAGCGTTTCCAGCGTGCCGTTGCCCCACATGGGGATGGAATAGAACCCGCCGATGCTGTCGGCGGCTTTCTGTGCGATGGCGTCGGGGAAGATATGTACATGCGCGTCGGTAATGCGCAAAGCGGAAATGTCCATGGATATCGCCTTCCTGCGGATGTAGTACGGGCAAGAGTATACAGCGCGCGGGCGGTCCCGTCAAGAAAGGTTGTGTGAAGGGTGAGGGGCGGCAAAAAACATTGCCCCTTCCTATGATTCCGTGTCAACAAGTGCCGAAGTATATAGAAAGAACTATTGACACCATATATGACACCATGATATACTGCGCATGAGGTGAGTGCCGTGTCATCTTGGGAGAAACTGCTTGCCCGGATCCTGTCGATCGATAAGGATCTTCGGTTTGAGGAACTGCGAAAGGTCCTTGAGGAGTACGGGTATAGCATGAGGGCACCGCGAAGCGGAAGCAGTCACTATACGTTCCGTAAAGCCGGATGTCCGCCGATCACCATTCCGAAGCATGAGCCGATAAAAAAGGTGTATGTCGAGATGGTACGTGACGTTGTCGAAGGAGAGATCTCTCATGAGAACGATTGATGAATATATGCGACTTCCCTACACAATGGAGATTGTACCCGATACCGAAGAGGGCGGGTATGCCGTACGCTTTCCGTCTTTGAAGGGCTGCCTGTCCGCAGGGGAAACGGTCGAGGAAGTGATCCGCAACGCGGAAGACGCCAAACGCGAATGGATCACGGCGGCGCTTGAGGACGGAACGCCTGTTCCCGAACCGGATGACGGAGAAGAGTATTCAGGCCAGTTCAAGCTCCGCATCCCGAAATCGCTCCACCGTCAGCTGGCGCTGAACGCAAAACGCGAAGGTGTTAGCATGAACCAGTATTGCGTGTATCTTCTGAGTCAGGCAAATGCGGCGCGCGGGTAAAATCAAAAACGCGGCAGAGCTTCTCTCAGCAAACTCTGCTCTTTATATGTTTTGTCTTTCCGACGAGACAAACAGAAAGCGCAGATCTGCTATAATATTGATTCACAATTTCGGTGTACTTCCAGTCTATGAGTATTTGGCTTGGATGTGTGGGAAATGGCTGAAAATAACGCAATGATCGAGATCATCGGGAAAGCTATACAGATCCCCGGCATTAAGGTGGATAGGGATGCTTTCCTTCGGGAGCAGTTTAAGAATGACGATGCGGATCAGATCGCTTCTGTTATTTCAGTCGGTCCTGTCAACGCCGGCAAAAATAGAGAAGAGCTCCGAAAAATGGCAGAAAAGCTGATTACCGATACTACGCTGAAGTCTACCGGTGCGTCTTTTCTGGCAGGATTGCCCGGCGGTATTGCTATGGCGGCAACGATTCCCGCGGATGTACTTCAGTTTTATGCAATGGCGCTCCGCCTTGCACAGCAGATCGCATATCTTTACAACGAACCTGATCTTTGGAACGGAGATCAGTTGGATGACCAAAAGATCATAAACCAACTGATCCTGTATTGCGGTGTTATGCTTGGGGCGACAGGCGCGGCACAGGCTATTCGCGTAATGGCGTCTTCTTTGGCGAGCAAGGCTTTGAAAAAGATACCGCAGAAAGCGCTCACAAAGACTTTCTATTATCCGATCATCAAATCAATCGCCAAGGTTTTCGGCAAGACTATGACTAAGAGTACCTTTTCCAAGGGCGTGGCGAAAGCTGTCCCTATTTTGGGTGGTATTGTTTCCGGCGGGATTACGTATGCCTCGTTCCGGCCTATGGGCGAGAGGCTTTTGAAAGCTCTGGAAGAAGCTCATTTTTCTTACAGTGAAACAGACTTCAAGGCTGATCTGAAGGTTATCATGGATGAATGTGCGAAATATGATTCCGAACAGAAGAAAGAGGAACCCGTAGAAAGTGAATTTGCGGCAGAACCCGAATATGAGGAGAAAATGACAGAAGAACAGTCTGTTGCGGGGTCTGTGGAAGAACCGCCCCATGAGCAGAACATTTTGGAGCAGATAGCACAGGCAAAAAAGCTATTTGAAAGCGGTGTGTTATCGGAAGAAGAGTTTACCGCGATCAAGGCAAAACTGATTGCACGTCTGTAGTATCACGGCAGGGCCTAAATGGAAAAGCACCGGAGCATATGAAACGGTGCTTTTTCTATATTCATGGATAAAAGATCCTCCCCGCTTGCGCGGGGAGGACAGGGGAAAAGGATATTACTTCTTCAGCTCGGGCAGGCTGGCAGCGGCAACGCTCTGGCCTACGCGACGGCTGTTCTCATCCGGGATGTGCAGCTGCACCTTCGCGGCCAGCTCCGGGAACTCGGTATCGAGGACCTTCTGAGCGGTGTCGAGCAGCAGGGCTCCGCCCTCACCGGAGGTGACGCGGCCCATGATCAGCACGTGCTTGATATCGTAGAAGCGGCAGTAGTAGGCGATGGTGTAGCCGAAGTAGGTGCCGATGGTCTGATAGATGCCCGGTACGCGCTCGTCGCCCGCGGCCATCAGCTTCTGGACTTCCTTCAGCTGCTCGGCCAGAGACAGGCCGTCGGCCAGCTTGATGCCCGCGGTGGGCAGCAGCTTGATGACGCCGTCCTGGGAGAAGTACTTCACGCCGCAGCCGTAGTCACCGGACCACTCGTCCACTTCGGCGCCCTTGAAGAAATCAACGGGAGCGAAGGCGAGTTCGTTCAGCCAGCCGGTGATGTTGCCGGACATATCGACATAGCCGCCGGCCTCGCTGGTGCCCATCGCGATGCCCAGAACGCCGGTATCGTTCAGATCCATGGCGCCGGCCAGAGCGGTGACGTCACCGTCGTTGGCAACTTCGATCGGGATGGTCTCGCCGAGCTCCTTGGCGACATCCAGATACATGGT
>JAZUFB010000170.1:0-3973 GCA_045640475.1 Clostridia bacterium | reverse complement strand
ATGCGCGGATTGCTGATATCATTTCAGGATTTTGATATTTTTGCCGGCATTGGCGATAGTCCCTGGGTAGGACTCTTGAATTTCCATAATCTTTTTACATCAAGAGATTTTCTGACGGTTTTTCGCAATACGCTTGTAATCAGTTGCCTCAAGATTATCATCCTTTTCCCATTCGGTGTGTTCATTGCCCTCGTTTTGAACGAGGTACGTTCTGTTGCATATAAACGGTTTGTTCAGACCGTTATTTATATACCGCATTTTTTCTCCTGGGTTGTCGTTGCCAGTCTGATGACTAACTTCTTTTCTGTTTCAGGCGGACTTGTAAATCGTATCATTGAGTCGCTGGGAGGCAAGTCCATTGGGTTTATGGTTTCCAATTCCTGGTTCAGATCGATCCTCGTATTCTCTGCAGGTTGGAAGGAAAGCGGATGGAATGCCATTGTCTACATTGCTGCTATTGCTGGAATCGATCAGGAGCTTTATGAGGCGGCATCTATTGACGGTGCCGGCCGTGTCGGTAAAATTGTTCATATCACGCTGCCGTCTATCATGCCGACTGTAACTCTGATGTTCATCCTGCGTATAGGAAGTCTTCTGGACGCCGGTACACAGCAGATCCTTGTTATGTATAACCCTGTTGTTTATGATGTCGCGGATGTTATCGGTACCTATGTCTACCGATTTGGTATCGGAAAGATGGAGTATAGCCCCGGTGCGGCAGCAGGTTTGTTCAACAGTGTTGTCGGACTGATACTCGTTATTACGGCGAACTGGCTCAGCAGGAAATTCAGAGGGGTAAGCATATGGTAACAACGAAAAGGAAAGTAATCCGGAAAACAGGGGAAGATATCGCCATAGATATCTTCGTCTATGCTCTCATCGTTATCATGCTGGTCTTGACACTATATCCGGTCTTAAATGTATTTTCCAAAGCATTCAGTAACGAAACATCTATTATTAGCAACCAAATCACCTTTTACCCCATTGGCTTCCAACTGTCAACGATGCGCTATGTGCTATCATCCAGCATGTTTTCCAACGCGTTCAAAAACTCCGTAATCGTCACCATAGTCGGAACTGCACTGTCTGTTATCGTAACAGCAATGGCTGCATACCCGTTTTCCAAGCGCAATCTTGTTTTCTACAAACCGTTGATTATGCTGTTTGTGTTCACCATGTGGTTCGGTGGGGGACTTGTTCCGACCTATCTCGCCTATAAAACACTGGGCCTGCTGAACAGCCTGAGTGTGTTGATTTTGCCGGGTGCGATAAGCGTATACAATATGCTTCTACTCAAAAATTACTATGAAGCGCTCCCGGAAGCGTTGGAAGAAGCTGCCAGAATCGATGGAGCCAACAAAGCCCGTATCCTGTTCCAGATTGTGATTCCGCTGTCCATGCCGGTTCTTGCGACCGTATGCCTGTTTACGGCGGTTGGGCTGTGGAATGACTTCTATACGCCTATGATGTTCAATACCCGCTCACAGCTTAAAACTCTTTCCCAGTATTTGTATGACATCGTTGCCGAAAGCGGTACCGACCTTACCATGTCGACAAATGCCGATGATATGATGAATAATACCCTGCCCGAAGCTGTCCGTGCGGCAAGCATAATTGCATCTATCACTCCTATTCTGGTCGTTTATCCGTTCTTACAGAAGTACTTTGTTAAAGGTGTACTAATCGGATCTGTGAAAGGATGATGTAGCATGAAGTATACATGGACTCGTGAATTACCCGTAGAATCCGGATATGATGTGGCGGTAGTTGGCGGAGGACCTGCCGGTGTCGCGGCTGCGCTGAGTGCTGCGAGAAATGGAGCGAGGACGGTTCTGATTGAGTCACTGGGCTCTCTCGGTGGATTGTCCACCAATGGTCTGGTATGCATTTTGGATACCACATGTGACGGAAACAGAATCATTACCGGCGGCATTATGCTGGAAATATTGAATGCGATGTTCGAACGCGGACTCTTTGATCCAATCTATAAAAGAGAGCGATTCGTAACACATCTGTGCACATATACTCCTTTCGACGGTGAGGGACTCAAAAGGCTGCTGGATGATCTGTGTGAACGGTCCGGCGTGGAAGTGCGCTTTTTCCAGACTATTGTCGATGTCATAACGGATAAGAGAAATGGTAAGACCTATGTAGATGGTATCGTTGTAAATACTGTTGAAGGTCTTAAACTGCTGAAAGCCAATACTTACATTGATACTACGGGGGAGGGGTCTCTTTCCGCGATGTGCGGAATGGAGTTTGAAGCCCCGATGACGGAAAAGAATCCCGATGCTATGGGTGCGACTCTCTGCGCCGAATTCGGCGGGATCGATTGGGACGGCAGCGAGACGCGCGATGGTCGTTTCGTGCTGCAAAAACAGGCAATCCGCCGGGGCCAGGAAGAAGGGATGTTCACCTACAACGAAGAAATGGTCCCCGGTCTGGCAAAGAACGGTTTCCATACCGGCAATGTAAATGCAGGCCACGTTTTTCGACTCGATCCGCTCTCAGCCACCTGTATGTCCGAAAGTATGAAACTGGGCCGCAGGATCATATGGGAATACGCACAGTGCTTTAAAAAGTATATCCCCGGCTGTGAGAATATCAAAGTCAGCGCGACCGGTACACTCATGGGCGTACGCGAGTCCAGGCGCATCATCGGAGAGTATGTTCTGACGATTGACGATTTCTTTGCGCGCAGGAAATTCCCTGATCAGATTGGTATTTATTCCAAGAGTGTGGATATCCATCCTTATTCAACTTCCAAGGAAGAGTATGAACGGTTCGTCGCCGAGAATACGAAGACGATGCGGTACGATGTGGGAGATACCTACGGGATACCCTACGGCGTCATCGTGCCCAAGGGAGCGCAGAATCTTTGGGTCGCAGGGCGCTGTGCATCCTGTGACAGAAAAATGCACGGTTCGCTCCGTGTACAGCCCGTTGCCTATGTCATGGGGCAGGCAGCCGGAACGGCAGCTGCCATGGCATCTCGCGGCAACTGTACGGCTATGGATGTAGATGTCCGCAAGCTCCGTGAAATCTTGAAAGATCAGAAGGCAGTCGTTGATTAAGGAGGATATCGAATCGTGACAAGGCGGGAAAGAGTTATAGCCGCGATCGATTTCAAAAAAACAGATTATATCCCGTATTCTGTATCATTTACCGGTCAGATGCTTGAGAAAATGAAAAAGTATACGGGAAACGCCGATTATCTTGATACTCTGAATAACCATATTTTCATGATTGATCTGATCAAACCGCAGACCGAACTGAAGTCTGGTTTTTTTCAGGATGAATACGGTGTGGTGTGGAACAAGACTGGAGCGGATAAAGACATCGGCGTAATTGATCACATTACGTTAAAGGATGTAGATGATCTCGGTAACTTTGAATTTCCGCCTGTGGATGAGTCGTTTATCCGCAGTACCATGGAGAAGATTATTCGGGATTCCGGAGACAGATTCCGTATTGCGGGAATTGGTTTCTCCCTTTTTGAAAGGGCATGGACCCTCCGTGGAATGGAAAATCTTTTGTGTGACATGCTTTTGGAACCGGAGTTTACGGAAGCTCTTCTGGATAAAATCGTTGAGCGCAATATGAAAATCCTTGATATCGCATTGGAGTATGATATTGATGCGGTCTATTTCGGAGATGATTGGGGTCAGCAGCGTGGGTTGATTATGGGACCTGCATGCTGGAGGAAGTACATAAAACCGCGGGTCAAGCAGCTCTATGACCGGGTTCACAACAGCGGCAGGTATGTTGTGCAGCATTCCTGCGGCGATATCCGCGAAATATTGGACGATCTTTATGAAGTAGGCCTCAACGTTTATCAGACTTTCCAGCCGGAGATTTACGGTTTGGAATACGCAGAAAAAATGTATGGCAAGATCTGCGTCTGGGGCGGTATCAGTACGCAAAAGCAACTGCCCTTTATGACTCCCGATGAGATAAGTTCCGTGACAAAACA
>JAZUFB010000169.1:0-12055 GCA_045640475.1 Clostridia bacterium | reverse complement strand
CAAGTATCTTAGCGAGCTCAACCGTCGTATCGCGGAAGAAGGCAAGTACCAGACCCGTTGATTCGGAGTTCGATAACAATCAGGATAAGCAAGCAATATGGGAGGAATGAAGAATGACTTCATCTCGGGAACGGAATGCTGTCCAACAGGGTTTGATCAGAGCATATAAATGCAGATGGTTATATCTTATGTTCCTCCCTGTGCTGGTTTATTACATCCTATTTTGCTATAAACCAATGCTGGGCGTGGTGATAGCATTCAAGAAGTATAATCCGATCAAAGGTATTTCGGTCAGCCCCTGGGTGGGCATAAAGTACTTCCAGCAGTTCTTCGAATCCGAGTATTGCTGGAGACTGATCAGAAATACGTTCATGCTCAGTCTGTATGGCCTTGTGTTCGGATTCCCTGCTCCGATTATTTTGGCGCTGTTGTTTAATGAATTGAAGGACGGCGTATTCAAGAAGGTCACGCAAACCATCAGCTACCTGCCGCACTTTGTTTCCACGGTAATCATTGTCGGTATGTATGTAACATTCCTTTCCCCCGATAACGGATTGATTAATAACATCATATCTGCGTTGGGCGGAAAACGCACGTATTTTCTGGCGGAACCCGGCTACTTCCGTATGCTTTATACGGTACTCGATATCTGGAAAGGTGTCGGCTGGGGCACAATTATCTATCTGGCAGCACTTACCAATGTTGATCCGCAGCTTTATGAAGCATGCATCATTGATGGCGGCGGATATTTCCGTCAGCTGCTACACGTAACATTGCCGGGTATTTCGAGCACGATTATCATTATGCTCATATTCCGTGTTGGCAATCTGCTTTCCGTTGGCTCTGAGACCGTGCTCCTTATGTATACACCGACAACATACGAAACGGCTGATATCATAGCAACATTTGTATATCGCCGCGGGTTGTTGGACAGTGACTATAGCTTTTCTGCGGCAGTCGGTATCTTCAACTCGGTCGTAGCAACTGTGCTGCTGGTTGTAACTAATGCCGTTGCCCGCAAGGCCGGCGAAGTCAGCTTGTGGTAAGGAGGGAGAGTATGATAAAGAAAAGTGCGAGTCGGCGCTCCTTCGAAGTATTCAACATTGTATTTATGATACTGTTGAGCTTCATCATGCTGTATCCGTTCTACTACTGTTTGATCGGTTCATTTTCGGCGAACGGACCGTTGCTTTCCGGAAAAGTTTCTATGTGGCCAATCGGGTTCAATACAGAAGCTTACAGACTGGTTTTCGGATACAAAGTGGTTTGGAATGCCTACATGTATACGATCATATATACGGTGTTGGGTACTTTTATCAATCTGTTGTTGACGATTCTCGGCGCATATCCGCTGTCGAGGTCCGATTTCTACGGCAAAGGCGTTTTTACCGCGTTCATCGCAGTAACGATGTTCTTTAACGCCGGCTTGATCCCTACATTCCTTACGATCAGAGATCTTCATCTATATGATACCATTTGGGCATTGGTTCTTCCGGGTGGAATCAGTACGATGAACATGATCATCATGAGGACTTTTTTCCAGGGAATACCGGATGCACTGGAAGAAGCGGCGACAATCGATGGCGCTTCGGATTCGCAGGTTCTCATGAGAATCATATTGCCGCTGTCCCTGCCTTCCATCATGACGATTGGTCTGTTCTATGCCGTCGGACATTGGAACGGCTGGTTCAACGCGATGATTTACCTGAATGACAGTAAGCGTTATCCGCTGCAGTTGATCCTCAGGCAGATTGTTCTCCAGAATCAGGTAAATGATATGGTAGGCACGATGGCAGGTTACACAACGGAGGATTCCACGCAGGTTATTGCGGAATCCATCAAATACGCGGTAATCATTGTGGCAGTAACCCCGATTCTCTGTGTATATCCATTCATTCAGAAATACTTTGCCAAGGGAGTTATGATTGGCTCCATTAAAGGTTAATGTGAATCCTAACGCATAAGCGTTAGAAATAGAAGGAGGAAAAACCATGGTTAGAAACGCAACAGTCCGAATCCTGGCTCTTGTGTTGGCATGCATGTTCGCAATGTTTGTCTGCACATCTGTCGCCGAAGAAGAGCAGCCGTTCGTGGAGATCGATATCTTCCGAATCTGCCATCCCTCTGCGCCCCTGGATGACATTCCCGAAGGCGGATTCCCCGTAGACAACTTCATCGAAGAGAAGTTCAATTGTAAATTGAACGTCCGTTACGTTCCCGGTGCCAACGGACAGGAGATTTACAATTCCATGATGGCCAGCGGCGAGTACAACACCCTCGTTCAGAATGGCTTCGATAACCTGGACAAATACCGTGATGCATGGGTTGTGCTGAATGACTACATCATCGGCAAGTATGAGAATCTTGAGAAGCACTTCTTCGATGATCCCATCATCTACGCTCAGACCGCCAATGATGCCGGCGAAATCCGCATCCTCAGCTCTCTGTACTCCCAGTACATGGGCAGCACCTTGATGGTCCGCGGCGATATCGTTGAGAAGTATGATATCGATCTGAGCGATGTCAACACCAAGGAAGAGTGGCATGATCTGTTCGTGTTCATTCAGGAGAATGAGCCCGAAATGATCCCCTACTGCACCCGTTCCTTCCGTGCCGGCTTCGTTAACAACCTTTGCGAAGGTTGGAGCGGAATGATCGAAGAGTTCTATGTTGACGGCGATACCGTGAAGTTCGGTGCCCTGCAGGATGGCTTCTATGAGGTCCTCGAATGGTGCCGCGATCTTTACGCTGAAGGCCTCATCGACCAGCAGTATCCCACTACCGAAACCAGCCGCTGGCAGGAAGCTGTCCTCGGCAACGGCGTGTTCCTGACTCACGACAACGCTTCCAGCCGTATCGACTGGGCAGATGCTCAGTGGGCTTCCATGGGTATTACCGATCGCAACTATCGTGCCGTTGCTCCTCTGCAGCCCGAAAAAGGCGTTATCGGCTACACCACCCAGCATTATCCCTCCTTCCAGGATTCCTGGGGCATCAAGGTCGGAACCGATGAGGTAATCATCGACCGTCTGATGCAGATCTTCGATTACTGCCT
The DNA here is from genome assembly GCA_045640475.1 of Clostridia bacterium. GTDB lineage: Bacteria > Bacillota > Clostridia > Christensenellales > Aristaeellaceae > Aristaeella. The sequence goes on along the minus strand of JAZUFB010000169.1, from coordinate 9,000 downwards.
CTCCGATGAGGGCTTTGCAGTATCCAACTGGGGTATTGAGGGCATCTATTATGACCTCGATGATCGTGGAGCACCTATCTTTGTTGAGAGATATTCTTCTTCGTACTCCGGCAACCGCGGCATCACCCTGTGCTTCCCCAGACTCGTGTACAACACTCTGGTTCACACTACGAATCCCCGTGTCGCCGAAGCTATCGATATGTACGAGAAGGGCGGCCTGATCAAGCAGAACTACATTCAGTCCATTCGCTTCACTGACGCACAGCAGGAGATCATCAACACCTATCTCACCGACATCAAGACCTTCAAGGACGAGACTCTGGACGGCTTTATCATGGGCACCAAGGAACTGACTCCCGAAAGCTTTGATGCCTTCCGCGCAAAGCTGGTCGATATGGGCATCGATAAGGTTCTCGATGTATATCAGGAAGCTTTCCAGGCGATCTATGATCTGATGAATCCGTAAAACTTAAGAAACGAAGGGGCTTACGGATGTAATATTTGTAAGCCCCTTTTTTAAAGGAGAGATTGCTATGTATCCATCTATGATGGCGGATGAATTGGCACTTGACCTGCGGGACAATATTGACACCATTCAATCATGGGGTTACAAGCATGTGGATCTGAGGTGGCGTGTATTTGGATGCGCTACGGAAGAGATGCCCGATGAAGTAGCCAAGCAGGTGAAAGCCGCTTTGGATGAACGCGGGATGAAGGTCGGAATGCTCCATTCCTCCATCGGAAAAGTTGAGCATGCGCAGGATCTGGACGTTTTCAAAACGCAGATGGCGAGAGCAGAACGGCTTGCTGCAATAAGTCCGATCCTCGATGCCCCAAGAGTAAGAATATTCCCCTTACGTCCGGATGGGGTCAATGATTTTGGAAATCTGAATGAGAAGCATAAGGACTGGGATCGTCTGATGACGCTGAACGAGCCCCTGTTCAAATTCCTTGCGCAGGAGGGCTTTTCGATTGCAGTCGAAAATGCGGCGTTCCACATTAATGATGCGCTCAACATGGTGAAAGCGTTCTCTTGCTACAATGCTTCTTTGGCATTTGATATCATGGGCGGTTGGATACTGCGCGATCAGTCCGAACCGGTTGACCAGTATTTCAAGAGAATCGCACCGTATGTCAAGAATATTCATGCGAAGGCATTTGCGCTTCCTCAGTATCGGTTGAATTTTGAGATGAGCGAAGCCGGTAAAACCGCCGGCGTTCTTCCCTGGGGTAAACTCATGAAAGAATTGAGAGAAGCAGGCAGCACCGGTCCGCTTTCCGTTGAAACGCAGTCTGTGCTGATTCAGGGCGACAACAAGCCCACTCAGCTGGAAGCAAACAAATGGCTTGCCGAATTCGTAAGATCGGTTGCGGATGAAGACTGATAAGAGGGGGAAAAGTATATGAGACTCGGTATTGGCGGAGATTATGAAAAGGTTACAATGGTCAAAGCAGCCGGATTCGACTACTTTGAGTACAATGTAGCCCAGCTCAGCAAGCTCAGCGATGAGCAGTACGAGGCCTTCAAAAAGAGGGTCGACGAAGAAAAGTTCTACGCGGAATCCATGTGCGTTATGCTGCCTCCCGAGATTAAGGTAACCGGCGAAAACATCGACCTTAATAAGGAAGTTGTTCCCTATCTTAAGCTCGTTATTGAACGTGCGCACGGACTGGGATGCAAGAAATTCGTATTTGGATCTTCCAGATCCAGAAACATGCCCGAGGGCTTCTGGGATAGAAGAAAGGCCTACGATCAGATCGTGGAATTCCTGCGTCTGGCCGGAGACATGATGGCTCCTTATGGAATGGAAATCGTGATTGAGCCCTGCCCGAATCCCGATAACAACATCCTGAACTTCGTTGCTGAAGGTCACTATGTAATGAAACTTGTCGACAGACCTAATGTGAAGCTGCTTGCAGATACCTACCTGATGCAGTCCAACTTTGAGTCCCTCGGTGAGATTCCCGCATATGTATCTGCTTTGGATCATATCCACATCAGTTCTCCCGATAGGCAGATTCCCTATGAGGGCGATGGATTTGACTACACGGAGATGTTTGATAACATCCGTAAGAGCGGATACGACAGCTCCATCACGATCGAGGCTTTCCATCCCGAAAAGGGCTGCGCGGAACGCATGGTTGATGCGTATCGATTCCTGGCTAAGGAACTGCTGAACAAGTAATATTTGGAGGCGCAACATGAAACGCTTGGATTGGAATGAGATCAAGAGCCCGGGAATCAAATACCGTCCCATGGCACGTTGGTGGTGGCCGGGTTTGGATGTAGACGAAAAGGTGCTCGAATCCCAAATCGATGACCTTCTTGAAGGTGGTTTCGGTGGTGCCGAGATCCAGGCGTTTCTTCGGGGCGCCTCTCATTTAGATGCCAACAACCGGGAACAGATGTGTAAAGTAAACCGCTACGGGACTGCGGAATACTTTGAAATTATCCGCAAACTCATGGAGAAAGCGCGCAAAAACGGACTTCTTCTTGAACTGACCGCGGGATCCGGCTATCCGCTCGGCGATACGGAAGTAGAGCCCGTGCGGGATGGTATGAAGGCGGTAATCGTCGGTTCGACCTATGTTGAGGGCGGAGCAGAACGAAAAGTCGATATCATGTCGGCTCAAACAGCTTTTAATGAGGTCATTGGACCTGAAAGATCGTCTTCCTATATGAGCGGAAAGATGGTAGTGTGGTCCATGGACTGGCCGCGCATGAGACGCGACCTGAAGCTTGCGCATGTTACGATCGCCCGGGGAGATTCCGCAAACGGTAAAATGCAGCAGTTCCCCGAAAAGCCGGTACTTCTGGATGAAACAACAATGAAGGATGTAACCGGTTATGTCATTGACAATGTTCTGACATACAAATTTCCCGAAGGCCATTGGTATGTATTTGCCTCTTTTGAAGGGCCGAGTTATCAACGTGTAAAAACGGACAGCCGTATTAATCCGGACAAAGAAAGTTATGTAGTGGATCATTTTTCCGCCGGCCGCATCAAGCCATATCTTGATCGACATATCGGAAGAGGTTTTTTAGATGATTATGTCGGGGAACCATTCAGGGCTTTCTTCCTTGACAGCTTTGAACTGGTGGGCCCCTATTTCTGGTCGGAAGCTTTTCTGACTGAGTTCCGCAACAGACGCGGATATGATCTGACCCCCTATCTGCCGGTGCTCATGACAAAAGAGCACGCAACGGATGCAGAAGGTCACGCAATCGCGTGTTTCGATATTCCAAACGGAATGGGTGAAAGAATCAGACGCGATTATGATCTGACGCTTGCCGATATGTTTTCCGAATATTTCCTTTCTCAGGCAACGGAATGGGCTCGGGATCACGGATTGAAGAGCCGTGTGCAGTGCTATGGACACGTTATGGATCCGCTGCTCGCATATGGTTCCTGTGACATTCCCGAGACAGAACAGCTTGCCAGCGCAGGTCTTTTAGATTTTATGAAGACCGCATCTTCGGCTGCTATGGTATATGATAAGCCCCTCGCTACGGCTGAAGCATTTGTCTGGCCGGGCTGTGATTACATGGAGTCTCCTCTGCGTATTCTCATGGGTAGCGATAAACTGACTTCTGCCGGAATCGGACAATTGCTCTATCATGGAATGCCCTATCTGCATGAAGGGTATGAATGGCCGGGATACTTTGCCTGGCATAACTCCTTTGGCAGCTTTATTAACCGAAACAGTCTCTTGTGGCCGTATATCAAAAATATCAATACGGCAATTGCACGCAACCAGTATCTGACACAGGAAGGTGTCAGAGTTGTTGATGTATGTCTGTATATGGGCTCTCTGAGAAGTGAACTGCCGTACACAGGTCAGGAATTCAGAGAGGAACTCTCTGATGGTGAGATTCCCGTAATAGACAGACGCGAAAGATACGGCAACATGCGTTTCGATCACCGTTGCGACAGGTGGCAGTATGTATCGGACCATACACGGCGTGTCGCTTTGGAACTGACCGCGAAAGGATATGATTATTGCCATATTAACGGGGAAAGACTCCGCAAAGCCACGATCAAAAATGGCAAGCTGACAGTAGGTAAAGCAGCTTTTTCCGCGCTGGTGCTTCCGTCAGTTGTCTTCATTGATTTGGAAGTTGCAAAATGCGTCAAAAAGCTTGTTAAAGCAGGTTTCCCGGTTTATCTGATTGATACGAAGCCCAAAGAGGCCTTTGGATTCAAGGATGCAAAAGCAAATGACAAGGAAGTTATCCGGGCGTTTGAAGGTCTTGAACCTGTGGCTCTTAAGGATATTTCCGATGCTTTGCGTACAGATGGAATCCTTCCCACGGTCGATTTCTGCGGAGCGGATAATCTGGACGCTACGCACAGAGCGTTTGACAACGCGGATGCATATTTCATCCGTTCTCATGGATATGAAGCACGCGAAACGGAACTTAAGTTCCGTTCTGCGAAAACGAGTGCCATTCTGCTGGATGCAAGAACCGGTGATACTGCACGTGTTGAAGGCACACAAAACGGAGAATGGGTAAGTGTCAAGGTCCCGCTTACACACTTCGGCGCCATGTGGGTGCTCTTTACAGAGGACAACATTCCGCAGACTGATGACAGCTGGCTTAAGGTGCTGAAATCTTCTGTAAGCGGTGAGTGCGCCGTTGATATTAAGGATGACTGGAATTTGGTTCTCAAGTCGGCAGTTGTTGGCGATGAGAAACAAGCACAGCGTGAGCATTTCAAGCTGATGGACTGGTCCGATGATGAGGAACTCAAGACCTATACCGGAGTAGGCACCTATGAGACTGCTGTCAAGCTGAGTGGTGAGAAGAGCCGGGACATGGTTTTGGATCTGGGAATCGTTGGTGATATCGCGGAGGTATTCGTAAACGGAAAGAGAGCAGGAATCAGGATTACGCCGCCCTACGCATTTGATCTTTCCGGATATCTGAATAAGGGCGAAAATACAATCCGTGTCAACGTATTGAACTCGCTACGCAATGGAATGATGGGTGCCAAGAGAGTTCAGACGCCGCATGTGTGTGCGACTTCCGGCTTGATTGGTCCCGTCAAGCTTCTGAAGAAGTCCTGAGGGGAAAATACACAATGAAAAAAGTTGTTCTGTTGGGTGATTCCATCCGATCTGCTTACGAAGCTCGTGTGCGGGAAAAACTTTCGGATGTGTGCGAAGTGTGGGGGCCGACCGAAAACTGCGCATTTGCCAAGTGGACACTCTATGCGCTGCGTTTTTGGAAAGACAAACTAAATGAAGCAGATGTCATTCATTGGAATAACGGGCTTCATGATGTTGTGGTGTTTTTCAAGGAAGACGGAACTTTCGTTTCGCTTGATGAATACAAGGACTCTATCAGAAAAGTTGCACGAGAGTTATTGAAAACAGGCGCGAAAGTGATTTTTGCGACAACGACGCCGATAGGTGTCAATAATGAATATCAGCGCAGCAATGTTGATATTGATAAGTTTAACTCTGCTGCGGTCGAGATTCTCCGGCCGATGGGGGTAATAATCAACGACCTGAACGCCGCTATATCGGAAGATACGGGTAAATATCTTCTGGAGGATCATGTGCATCCAACGCAGGAAGGTGTAGAGGTTTGTGCAACACTCGTTGCGGATCAAATACGTTCGCTGCTGAAGCAAAAATCGGAAAGGGGTATGATTTATGGAATACACGCATCTTGGTCGAACGGGACTGCTTGTAAGTAAGCTTTGTCTCGGAACTATGGCATTTGGAAATAGTACCGACGAAAAAGAATCTTTCCGTATCATGGATGAAGCTTTGGATGTCGGCATCAATTTCTTTGATTCTGCGGATAACTACGGAAAAGCCACCAACAATGAAGGTATCACGGAAAAAATTCTCGGTCGATGGTTTGCTCAGGGAAACGGCAGAAGGGAACGGGTTGTCCTTACGACGAAGGTTCATGAAGAAATGCATAACCCTTATGATGGTCCTAACAGCCCCGGTGGATTATCTGCATATAAGGTGCGCAGGCACCTGCGGGAATCTATGGAACGACTGCAGACAGACCACGTTGAATTGTATTTCATGCATCATATCGACCGAAGCGTTTCGTGGGAAGAAATGTGGGATGTATTTGAGCAGCTGTACCGCGACGGGCTGATCGATTATGTCGGCACCAGCAACCATCCCGCGTGGGCGTTTACCATGGGTCAGGAAAAAGCCAATCAAAGGCATTTCTTCGGCATTGCAGCCGAAGAGCATCTGTATAACCTTTTAACGCGTCAGGCAGAACAGGAGGTTCTTCCGGCTGCTCTAAAGCAGGGAATCGGAATAATGACGTGGAGTCCCCTGTCGGGCGGACGGTTGACTCGTTTGGGTTATGAGCGGATGAAAGAACAGAACGCAATCGGCAAACTGTCTCCCGAGCAGCAGAAGCTGTTCCAGCAGCAGAAGCGATATAATGAGTTCTGTGATGACATCGGGGTTACACCTGAAAATTTGGGACTGGCATGGTTGGCACGAAATCCTGCAGTTACATGCCCGATTGTCGGAGCAAGTGCTTGCGGTCAGTTGACCAGCTCCGTGAAAGCGTTGGAAGTCAAACTGACACCGGAAGTCCTTGCGCAGCTTGATGATATTTTCCCGCGTGTCGGCGAAGCACCAGAGTCCTATGCATGGTAAAAAATACATGTTTGAATAACGGAGATTTAGATAGTATTCAAAACGGTCAGATGGAAGGGATAAGCGTTTATGAAAACATATCTGAATACGGGAATCATTGGCCTGGGCGGAATCAGTCGTTCACATATTGCAGCTTTGAAGGGAATGACAACGGCCAAGATCACTGCTGTTTGTGATATCGACAAGGAGAAACGGGATGCGGTTTCCGCGGAACTGGGTGCGGAAGCATACGAAGATTGGCATGAACTGATCAAACGTGATGATTTGGATATCATCCATATCTGCACTCCGCATTATCTGCATGCAAGCATGGCAATCGAAGCTCTGAAAGCGGGAAAGCATGTTTTGACGGAAAAGCCGATGGCATCCGAAAAAGCAGATGCACTTGAAATGATCCGCGTTTCCCGCGAGGCAAAAGGTTCTCTGAACGTCATTTTCCAAAACAGATACAACCCCTCAACAGTCGAACTGAAGAGACTTATTGACAGCGGAGAGACAGGAAAGCTGATTTGTACCCGAGCAATCGTCACCTGGCACAGGACAGGCGACTATTATACAAAGAGTGGTTGGAGAGGCACTTGGGCAACGGAAGGCGGCGGATCCCTAATTAACCAGTCCATTCACACGCTGGATTTGATGAGCTATTTGGGCGGAAAAATCAAACGCGTGAAAGGGCATGTTTCAACGGATCTGCTGGAAGGTGTCATCGAAGTCGAAGATAATTGCCATGCAGTTGTCGAGTATGAAAACGGTGCAACAGGTGTTATCTACACGACGAATAACTACGGTATCAGCGCGCCGATCATGCTGGAAATGGTCTTTGAAAACGGCACCTATCAGCTTTGCACAGAAAAACTGTACCGGATAGAAGACGGAGAGCAGATCATTCTGGTAAACGGAAAAGAAGCCAAGCATCTGAAGGAAAAGAGCTACTGGGGAGATAGCCATAAAATCGAAATTGCCAAAGTATATGACTGTATCCTGAGAGGCGAAAAGTTCGAAATCGACGGAGAAAGCGCGTATCCCGCGCTTGAACTGGTAAAATCCATTTACGAATCCAGCGCAAGCGGCAAGTGGGTGGACTTGACCGGAGCCGAATAATGGAAGACCCGTGGCAAGCTGTATGAACACAATACCCAAAGGCGGATTTAATAACGCAGGTGCACTTTCGGCTACAATCGAATAAACCTGGGATTTCAAGTAGCAAACGGAGTGATCCGATAACAAGATCGATGCGAACTGAACATGGCTGCAGGAACACTTCGTTTGTCTATGTGTCAATTGCAATATCAGATTTCATTTTTGGCCGGTTGTTTGCGCTACCGGTCTTTCTTTTTGCCCACCTTCGATGTGCATATTTGCACATCGATTTTCGTGTTTTTGGGGGTAAATGTGCAGATTCGTCGCAAATCTCAATTTCGGGATCTGTCCAAGCGTATATTTAAGTGAAGGGCATGAGAGAAATGCCGAACCGGGATAATGCGTACATCCGTACATGAGTACCGTCAAACCGCTTCCGGTGTTCATGATTCGAATGTAGTATGCCGTGACAGAGCAGCAAGGGGCGGCTTGTTTCATATATGAAACAAAATTCCGTGATTTCCGTTTTTTGTTTCATTTTGCGGGTGAGGAATGCTGCTTTTTGAAAGTGCTTCCGTATATATAGATGGAGGGCACAAATCTCGGAATCCGATAATGACCAGTCGATTATGACCGGTCATTTTTTGTACCCTCGGAAAGGATGTGATGACGGTGGCTGAATGAAAGGCGAATCAATAATCCGCAGCAAAATACCAGTATCGAACAGGAGAAAATCAGAGCATGTAAACCGTTTGTAAACATGACTCAAAACCTGTCTCATTTTCCGTTTTCGTTTCGCTAAGGAAGTAGAGGGATCTTTTTTCGCGGGCAAAGAAAGGAGTTGTCACGACTGTTTGAGGTGGAAATCCAATGGCTAATCAACGGATGCGAAAGGAATAAAAATATGGGCGAATCGATAATATTACGTTAACTGCGCATCTTGCATGTCCGATTTGCCATTCTCGTGTCCCTATGATAGTAGAGGGGTATTGATTTTTGAGGAAAGGAGGTGATGCCTATGATTGTTTATAAATCGGAACTCAGAAGCTAATCGACAACAAGAAGGAGAAAACGCGTATGGTTATAATGGAAAAAAGCAAAATTGCCGTCATCGGACTCGATCACGGCTACGGTGTGCGCCCGTAAGGGTGCTGCAATGAATCTACCAATCGCAAGGTAGCAGACGAATCTCTATGTCTGAAAGCACCTGCCTAACCTGTGAGGGAAACTGACATCAGGGAACATAGCACGGCAGGAAAGCACCAAGTTGGCCAG
>JAZUFB010000168.1:0-5839 GCA_045640475.1 Clostridia bacterium | reverse complement strand
AAGCCGGTTGGAATCCTTTTCGGTGTTCAGTTTCATACCTTCGGCCAGTCCCTGCAGGTAGCTGACGCGATCACTGATCTTGCTCATGTTATCCTCCTGTACGGTTTTCCGTTCCGTCTGATCAGGCTCTCTTCAGATATTCACCGGTACGGGTGTCGATCTGGATCTTATCGCCGGTGTTGATGAACAGCGGCACCTGAAGGGTGAAGCCGGTTTCGAGGGTCGCGGGCTTGTAGGTGTTGGAGGCGGTGTCGCCGGCGAAGCCGGGTTCAGTGTTGGCCACTTCAAGCACCACAAAGTTGGGAGCTTCCACGGAGAAGGCGCTGCCTTTGAAGAAACGCATGGTCACGTTGGTGCCTTCCTTGACATAGGGGATCGCGTCTTCCACCTGGTCCTTGCTCAGGGGCAGCTGTTCGTAGGTTTCGACGTCCATGAAGTAGTACAGATCGCCGTCATTGTACACATACTGCATTTCCTTGGTCTCGATGATGGCCTTGGGCATTTTGTCGGTGGGGTTGAAGGTATGTTCGATCACGGCGCCGGTCATGACGTTCTTGATCTTGGTGCGGACGAAAGCGGCTCCCTTGCCGGGCTTCACGTGCTGGAAGTCAACGATGTTCCAGACGCCGCCGTCCCATTCAACAGTAATTCCCTTTTTGAAATCGCCAGCAGTAATCATAGTTCTTTTTCCTCCCGTTTTTGCTTTTGTGTTATTGAGTTACAGAATAATCAGTTCCTTGTCCGCTGTGGTCAGTGGCTCGCAGCCGTTTTCTTTGACAAGGCATGTATTTTCAATCCGGACGCCGCCGATTCCCGGCAGGTAAACACCCGGTTCCACAGTGATGACCACACCTGCTTTCAGCGTATCATGGCAGGCATAGCTGAGTCTGGGTTCTTCATGGATATCGATACCAACGGAATGTCCCAGTCCATGTCCGAAGCGACCTGCGTATCCGCGGCTGTCGATATAATCCCGGGCCAGACGGTCGATGTCCGCGCAGTTCTTTCCGGCTTACAGCTCTTCCTCGCACATTTTCTGTGCCCGCAACACGGTATCGTAGACCTTGCGCATCTCAGCGGAAGGCTCACCCAACGCGACAGTACGCGTCATATCGGAGCAATAACCGCCAACCTTGGCGCCAAAGTCCATCGTGATCATATCGCCTTTGCGAAGCTTTCTGCTTCCCGGGATTGCGTGGCAAAGACTTCCGTTTTCGCCGGAGGCGATGATAGTATCAAAGGCCACAGTATCGGCACCCAGTTTCAGCATCGTGAAATCCAGTTCGATCTGCAGTTCCTTTTCCGTCATGCCCTCGCGGATCTTGGGCAGCACGGCCCTGAAGGCTTCTGTCGTGATATCGCCGGCTTTGCGCATGATGACGATCTCCGTCGCGCTCTTGACCTGGCGAAGCACCTCCGGTGCGCCTTTCAGGGGCACATAGGTCATGTTCTGGCCTACAGCCGCTTTCAGTCGTTCAAAATTGTCCACGGAAAGCTCGTCTGCTTCGAAATGGATCTCGTTGACCGATTCGGCCTCCGCCAATTTGCGGATCCACTCATTGTGGTTCAGGCCTTTTTCCACCATCACGACTTCGAAGGAAGGCGCCTGTCGTTCCGCCTGTTCCGTATAACGGAAGTCCGTGATGATGACACGGCGCTTATCGGAGATAAACACCACACCTTCACCGGTGTATCCTTCCGTCAGGTAGAACATGTTGGAAGGCTTGTGGATCACGGCGGCAACGCCTGTGGTCATATGAAGCAGTTCGACCAGTCTGTCCGCTGCGCTCATCTGTCATTCCCTGCCTTTCCGGACCGAACCGCCCGAAGGCAGAAATGTCCGTTTGATATTTTATCATACTTCGCGCCATCTGAAAAGACTTTTTTGCCCGAAAAATAAGGGGAACGGAATCTCTCCGTCCCCCATACAGCCTGTCATCCGGCATTATTCAAAAGCGTTCAGTACCGCGGCATCCATGTCCGTCTTCTCGCACGTGGCGGTATGACGCACAGGCAGTTCACGCAACTGTTTCACCTGGTTGGGCATCGGCACGCCGGTGATCTCTTCCAGCTTTTCGGAGCAGTCAAAGGCGTCCAGACCTTCCGTCGCCTGTTTTCCGGCAACACCGGTCAGCACATCGGCGGCAAACTTGTAGGGGCTGGCGGTGGAAACGATCACGCTTACGGTGTCGTCGCCGGTTTCCGTCCGGTACTGTTTCAGTACGCTGGAAGCCACCGCGGTATGGGTATCCATCAGATAGCCATCCTGACGGAAGCGTTCGCCGATCTCCTTCAGCGTCGCGATATCATCCGCGTAACCCGCGCTGAACATGCCACGCATCCATTCCATACGCTGGTCGCCCACGGAATAGCTGCCGCATTCCTTCAGCTGTTTCATCCAGCGCCCTACCAGTTCGCCGTCCCGGTCCGCCGCTTCAAACAGAAGCCGCTCCAGGTTGGAGGAGATCAGGATGTCCATGCTGGGAGACATGGTCTTGAAGAAGGTGCGGTGGACATTGTAGATGCCCGTGCCAAAGAAATCGGTCAGCACGTTGTTCTTGTTGCTGGCACAGATCAGCTTGTGTACCGGCAGACCCATGTTGTAGGCATACCAGGCCGCCAGGATATCGCCAAAGTTGCCCGTAGGCACCACAAAGTTGATGGGATCGCCCAGAACGATCCGGCCTTCTTTGACCAGGTCGGCATAAGCGGAGAAGTAGTACACGATCTGCGGAACCAGACGGCCAAAGTTGATGCTGTTGGCGGAAGAGAGCACTTTGCCCTTTTCATCCATGGCCTTGGCAAATTCTTCAGACGCGAACAGGTTCTTGACGCCGGTCTGCGCGTCGTCAAAGTTGCCGTTCACAGCGATGACATGGGTATTGTTGCCGCCGGTAGTCACCATCTGCATCTTCTGGACCGCGCTCACGCCATCCATCGGATAGAACACCGTACAGCTGGTGCCGGGCACATCACGGAAGCCTTCCAGGGCAGCTTTGCCGGTATCGCCGCTGGTCGCGACCAGAATGCTCACCTCACGGTTTTCCCCGTTTTTGCGTGCGGAAAGGCAGGTCAGGTGGGGCAGTAACTGCAGGGCCATATCCTTGAACGCCAGAGTGGGACCGTGGAACAGTTCCAGTACGGCGGTCTGCTTATCCAGCATTTTGACCGGCGCGATGGCGGGATCGTCAAAGCGTTCCGTGCTGTAAGCCGCTTCCAGCGCATGATCGATCTCCGGAATGGAGAAGTCTTCAAGATAATAGCGCAGGATCTCCGACGCGCGGCGCGTATAGCTCATTTCGCACAGGCTTCCCAGTTTCTGCAGGGAAACACGGGGGAAGATGGCGGGCACATACAGTCCGCCGTCCGGGGCGATGCCCCGCAGGATGGCCTGAGACGCGGTCACGCAACTGCCGCCGCGGGTAGAGAAGAAAGACATGGTCACCACTCGCTTTCCGTCACTAAAAATAATAGGACAAAAGGCGGCGCAAAGGAGCGTCCGCCTTTCGGGGGTTCAGTCATTCAGATGACTCAGATGAGATAGCCCTTCATGAATTCGGGAAGTTCGTCCGGATCCGCGCTGAGGCTGAGGACGAAATTGACATTGTGCTTGGCGCACAGTTCATTCAGGCTGTTCAGGAATCCTTCGCAGGCTTCCATTTCCATCTTGCCGATCTTCAGGAAAGAATCGATGAAGATGGTGCCGATGTCGAAGTTGCAGCTCAGCATGCCGGACAGGAAGCCGAGGAACATGTCGGCCGTGTGGACATGGTAGTCACTGGCGTTGATGAAGCGGACCTTGTGATCCACATCAAACATATATCTGTTGTCATCATCCAGGAAAATGACATCGCTGTTGGATTCTTTCGCGGTGGTATTGGTCAGGTCGATCAGACGCTTGGTTTTTCCGGAGCCTTTTTTTCCGGCAATGATCTGTATCATGGGAATCCCCTCCTTGAGAGTTTACTTATCTGGATTCATTATAACTGATTTTTCCGTCGGATGCAACCTCTCCGAAGCTGATGTTCTCCTCAGGTGCTCTCCGGCATGCCGGCGTGACCCTGCATATCCCGCGGTAGGAACAGTTTGCGCAAGGCAAATTTCCTTCGTTTCCGAGGGGGGATACAGCGATCTTTCCGGAGCGGATTTCCGAACAAAGACTGCCCGCTTTTTTCTCCGCGGCATCCATCAGCCCCTCCAGCACTTCAGGGGGCACAGCCCAGGAAGCTCTTTGGGAAACCGTTCCGTCTTTATTGAGCGCGTTCCCGATGGAAAATCCTTTCTGATCCCGGTCCATGGCATTCAGCACGTCGGGAATATCCACCGTTACGCCCTTCATCTGGGCTTCTTTGGCCCATTCCGCTTCCGTGCTGTCCGGATCCTTGACATCCGGATCCGCGATTGGGAAATAGAGGGCACCTGCCGGTTTTGTCCCCCGCATACCGGAAAGAGCTGCTTTCAGATACAGCATCAGCTGCAACTGTTCCCCGCTCCGCATTTTTCCCGGGTCCAATGTGCGCTTGCTGCTTTTGTTGTCGATCACCCGGATATAGCTTCCGTCCGGCCCGTCATAGCGGTCGATCCGGTCAATGATCCCGTCCAGCGCCACATCCGCGCTTCCTTCCGGGTGCAGGATCAAAGGCGGCAGGCCGCCTTCTCCGCCGAATTTTGCCTCTGTCGATACGGTCCGGAAATCGCTGTTGGCCGCGAACAGGGTCAGGATCCATGCCGCGCCTTTCACCTCGCGCAAGGTGTCCTTTCCGTCCCATTCCCCGCAGCCATCCGCCGTGAGGGGGCCGTCCTTCCACGCTTCCGTCAGTTCATTCAGGACGCCGTCCATAATGGTATTGGTTTCCGTCACATCCAGATCCGGCCAGCGGTCCGTCTTTTCAGCCACTTTCAGGTAACGGTCCAACGCGTCGTGCCAAAAGGTACCGCGATCGTTTCTCCGGAATTCAAAGGTTTCCCGTTCCGCGGGTTCCAGCCCGTAACGGATAAAATGCATATAGGGGCACCGGGCATAGGTCTCCAGTTTGCTGATGGATACCGATCGTGTCAGGAACAGTTTGAGTGCCGTTTCCCGGTCGATCTGCTCCGCCGGTCTTTCCGTCCGGAGCGTTTCCAGCGCGCGGGTCAGCTTCTCCCGCCAATATGGGTCAGCCCAAAGACATCTCAGCGCGCCTTTCCATTCTTCCGGCAGATCCCCGGTCTTTCCGGTCATGACCTCCCGCATGCGTACGGTCAGTCCTTCCATGGCCGCCTCAGGCGAGCAGGGGATCCCTTCCCCGTCTCCGGCCGTGCTTCCTTCCACCGTGCAATCCGGAAAAGCCGCGCGTGCATCGTTCACCACGGAAGCGGGCATCATGGGCGAGCCGTCTTCCCCGGCCAGCGACCAGGTCATTTTCAGATACCGTGCAGGCAGGGCAAAAGTCCTGTAAAAGTCCGACCGGCGCAGTCCGGCCTTCAGATCAGCGCTGATGCCGATGCTCCGTTTCTTCTTTTCTTCCAGGGTCTTCCGTTCTCTTTCCGTCAGCACGCCGCTCGTGCCCGCGTTCATGATACTGTCCTGCATCCCCATGCAGATCAGCGCGTCAAGCCGTCCCGGCAGCATATGTCCAGCTTCACCGATCATCACGCAATCCGTATCCGGCGGCAGAGAGGCGGTCTCCGCCTGTCCCAGTCCGCCGGCGATGATCGACGCGATGTCTTTCATGGCCGCTCTGCGGTTACCCAGGATCGTCCACAGCTGGTCCAGCAGGTCCATCAGTTGTTTCCATACCTGCCGGTTCGCGGCAGCCTCCGCGGTCATTCCGCGGTCCAGTAATTGCTTTTCGCGCTC
>JAZUFB010000167.1:0-4588 GCA_045640475.1 Clostridia bacterium | reverse complement strand
CGGTAGACCACGTAATCCTTGACCCGGTTGAAATCAAAGATATTCAGGCAGGTCCCCTCCACCAGGAAGCAGGGGTAATCCATGTGCGGGGCGGAGATGATATACTCCGCTTCTTCCACCGGGACACCGAGGATGGTGACGCAGACTCCGCCGTCCGGAGGGGTCGCCCGGGAGATCTCCGGGTTTTCGGAGGATAGGATGTAGTCCGTGAAACGCAGGTAACAGGAGGGGTCTTCTCCGCACTGGATCATCAGGGGATAGTCCAGATACTTCGCCAGCAGGGGAAGCTGCTCTTCCGTATAGCCGTACTGGCGCAGCGTACCCATATACATCAGGACATGCTGACCGGGATGGAAAACGACCATGATATCGCCGGGCTGCATGGCCGCGGCGACTTCCGTCCAGTCCTCCGGCACGGGATGTGCCAGCCTGCAGAAGACATGATTTCCGTCATAGCAGTAACAGTTGTTGAACATGTCCTTGAAAGCGATGCTGACCGGATGCTTCGCCAGAGAACAGACAGCCTTCACGAAGCCGACACAGTCAAAGCCGTAGAGATAAGTGGTGCCTTCCCGGTAATACAGGGGAGAACTTTGCCATGCCTTGAACGGGGTATATTCCGGATATTGCCGCATGATGACACTATAGCTTCTTCCACCCCAAAAATAGGGGATTCCGGTCGGGAAAAGGCTCGTGATCTCCGACCCGGTCACCGCGTTGTACCGCAGCAGGAAGCTGTTCTGCTCCTCCAGCATGGCGAAAGCCTGATCCAGATAATCGGTCTTCACGATGGAAGCACCGGAGAGATCTGTTTTTCCGATCCGTTCCGCCTTTCGCGCGGCGGTGTCGGGCTCGGTCGAGTCCTCCATGACATATCCGGACTGTCCGCCGCAGGAGACAGACAGCATGCTGCCGTAGCGCATATAGACAAAAAGCTGTTCGCCGGCGGGGATGACGGTGTCTTCCTGACCGGGGACGTGAAGGACCGATCCGTCCGGTCCGGCAAAGGCATAGGAGAAGACCAGTTCAGCCATATCCTCTTCGCGTGTGAGCAGGAAAAAGGGAATACCGGATTCCGGATCGATCTCACAGATACAGATATCATCTTTACGGATATAGGAGACTGTATCTTCGTCGATCAGCGCCAGATGATCATCGAAGCCCGCTTCATAGGCGGTAAAGAAGGTCCCTGTCTCCGAACTGCCGGTCACATCCGCGCCATGCAGCGGCATCGTGGTCAGATCCGCCGGAGCGGATGCCATGACCGTCAGCGGAACGGGATTTTCCGGGAGGGTGAATACCGGTTCTTTCAGAGCACCGTCCGGGACATAACCGCTCCGGCCGTCCGGGAGAATGACATGGCTCCACAGACCGCTGACACCGTCCACGGTGCAGAGCGTCCAGGAATCCAGCACGGCGATGGCCGGCGCTTCCGTGACGGGCAGACCGATGACCTGCAGCAGGACCGGGCTGTACATCTGTTTTTCGGGCAAGGAATCGTACTCGGGCAGGGGAAGGATACCGTCATAATAGACATAGCCTTTTTTGCCGTTTTCCAGGATCATGCTGCCCCAGTGTGTTTCTTCAAAAGTGAGTTCCACCGGTTCATAGGCTTCGACAGTACCGACGGTGTCTCCGGTGCGGATCAGACCGGGCCAGATGAGCTTTCTGCTGGTAAAGTATCCGGTGATGGCTTCCGGTTCCTCTGAAAGGGCAAGAACGGGGAGAAGAATGAGCAGGATCAGGAGGATCGGGCGGAAAATTCGTTTCATACAGACCTCGTAACTGACAGCGGGAGTCCGGAGGGACTCCCGAAGCAGGTATTTTTTTATGGGGATGTTTGGTTTACCAAAACCATTATACTACAGAAACGTCAAAACATATACGCGGTTATTCTGTTTTGGATGGCTGACAGCTTCCCATGCCCATTTTTTCAGTCAGGTCGCCGAAGCTTTTATCATACTGAGCCTGAGAGATGGCGCCGCGCTCGAGAAAGTCATCCAGTAATTCCTTTTGCCGGAAATAGAGACGGACACGCTTTTCTTCCGCGGTAAGCTGTTCCCATTCTGTCTGTTCGTTCATGACGATCACCTCGTACGCTGCCCGCGGGCAGCGCAAGTAGATAGCGCGACTGCGGTCGCACAGAGAATAGCACCGGTGCGAAGACCGGTGCTTAGGAAATATGCGTTGGTTGAGGTAATTATGCCTTCCGCTTCCTGATCGTAAGCACAGCCAGGCAGATCGCTCCGACAAGCAGGAGACCTAACAGAGCTACGGGAGTATTGTCTCCAGTTGGAGGGGAACGAGAGAAACGTCAGTCCAGTGGGCTGTTGACGAAGTCAAAGTGACTCGAGTGAGTCAACCGAAACAAACGAGACACTTTCTGCAAAAGGGTCTTGTGTAGATTGAGGTTGCGGGAAGTCCATTATGCCCAATAACTTGTTTGAGGCATCAAGCCTTCCGCTTCCTGATCGTAAGCACAGCAAGGCAGATCGCTCCGACAAGCAGGAGGCTCAACAGAGCCACGGGAGTTGTATCGCCGGTTGGTGGCAACGCCTTGATGGTGAACTTTGTGGTCGCGGAGCCGTCGCTGGAAACGATCTTCAGGGTATGAACACCCAGAGCCAGTTTCTTAATGAAGGAAGCCTTCAGTACGATAACCGTGGAGCCGGAATAGCTGTCATAATCATTCTTACTGAGTTTCTTTCCATCCACTTCCACGTACAGGAACTTGCTGTAATCCGCGTCGGAACGGAAGAGCGCGCTGTCCGCATCCTGCATGATGGTCTGGTTGGCGCCTTCAATGACTTTATAGGGCGCCGGGGTCGGTACAGGCGTGGGTGTGGGAGTCGGAGTGGGCGTGGGAGTAGGTGTCGGCGTGGGCGTGGGAGTCGGAGTAGGCGTGGGGGTAGGTGTAGGCGTGGGCGTGGGAGTAGGAGCCGGTGTGGAGGTCGGTGTCGCTGTGGGTGTAGGAGTCGGTGTGGGTGTAGGAGTCGGTGTGGGGGCCGGTGTCGGGGTAGCCGTCGCTGTGGGTGTAGGTGTGGGCGTCGGAGTAGGCGTGGGTGCAGGAGTTGGCAGATTGATCTTCTTGAAGCAGGCCTTGATCTCGACATTGGCGGTACCGATGGTAAACTGATCATTCGCTACGGTGACACCGCCGCTGATCACTTCCCAGTGATCGAATTCGTAGCTGGCGGAAGGAGTGGCTGTCAGGGTGACTACAGTATTTATCGCGCCGCTCACGGGAGAGGCGGCAGCAGTACCGTGTCCGTCATCCGTTACGGTGACAGTGTAAGGGACTGCCTTAAATACAGCCGTAA
This sequence comes from Clostridia bacterium, assembly GCA_045640475.1. Taxonomy (GTDB): domain Bacteria; phylum Bacillota; class Clostridia; order Christensenellales; family Aristaeellaceae; genus Aristaeella. The sequence goes on along the minus strand of JAZUFB010000167.1, from coordinate 1,268 downwards.
AAGTCGTATTTGCTGTAATCGTGCCATTTGCGGGAGCTGCTGTTTCACCGATCTTCCAGCAATCAAATTCGTATCCCTTATTCGGTGTTGCAGTAAATGTCTCTGTTCCTCCACTCAGAAGGATCATAAGCTGGTTGTCTTCTGTATTGTAAGCAGTGCCTTCCGGAATACCGCTCATACCGTTCTTATCAACACTGCCGTTTGTCGCATTGGTCATGACATAGTAAGTCGGAATTTCCTCAAACTCTGCTGTAACGGTGACCGCGCAGGCAGGCATGGCGAAGGTGTACTTCGTCTCGTCTGACGCGTCCTGTGTCGCGGTAATGGGATTGCCGCCGGCGGTCGGGACGACCGTCAGTGTATTGAGCTGATAGCCGGTGTCCGGGGTGACCGTAACGGTGACGGTTTCTGACGCGGCCGCCAAGGTCTTGCTGACGGTGAGATAGCCGTGATTCGTGTCCTTGTCGTCTGACTTTGTGTCATTGGTGACGGCGTAGACAATCGCGACTTCCAGCTCATTGCTGCTGTTGAGGATCATGGCGAAGTCGTCCGGACCGTCATAGGTGAAGAAGTCATTCAGACCCGTGCCGCCGCTCTTCGCGGAATAACCGTTTGTCAGAATGCCGGTATCGTTGACGTCGGAGGACATGTTCGCATGGGTGATGCAGATCTCCGAACCGGTGAGCGCACCGTCAATGCTGATGGCGTTATTGGTTGCCAGGTTGATCGGATATCCGGAAGCATCACAGGTATTACTGTTGATGACGATCTTACCGGAAAGGTGCATTTCGCCCCAGTTGGCTATGCCACCCTCAAATTTTGCCGCTTTGTTGCCGGTGATCTTGATCGTCTTGCCTTCTGCGGCAAGCAGTTGCATCTTACCCGTGGATTTATTGAAAATACCACCCGCACCGCGGGCATCGTTATTGCAGATCTGTCCCGCGGTCATTTTGAAACTGCCGGCGTTATACACACCGCCGCCAAGACGGCCGCTTTGGTTTTCTGTAACGTGGTTCGACTCAATACTGCCGCCGGTCATTTCAAAAGAAGCCATGTTGGTTATATACACACCACCGCCGGCTTCACTTGCGCTGTTGCCGCTGATGGTTCCGCCTTTCATGTAAGAAGCGTTGTATTGCGCTATTACACCACCACCGTTTTTCGCGCTGTTGCCGCTGATCGTACTGTCTTCCATAAAAAGGGAGCCGCCATTATTCTCCACACCACCGCCGGCCTGACTGGCACTGTTGCCGCTGATCGTACTATCG
>JAZUFB010000166.1:0-7897 GCA_045640475.1 Clostridia bacterium | reverse complement strand
CCTGTGTTCCTCGGATCTTCCTTCGCGTTCCTGCCCTCCCTGGCAGCTGCCTTCGGCGGCGCGGCTTCCACTTCTGTGGGTTATGCCGGACTGCTGATCGGTGCTGTACTGGCCGGTCTGGTCTATGTCGTGATCGCCATCATCGTCAAGTTTGCCGGTGTCAAGTGGATCAGCAAACTGATGCCCCCCGTCGTTATCGGACCTACCGTTGCCATCATCGGTCTGAGCCTGGCCGGAAACGCGATCAGCGATTCTCTGGCGGGTGCTTTTGATGCCAGCCTGTCTGCTTATGTGATGACGCCCCATGTCTGGGTCTGCCTGATCTGCGCGCTGGTGACCCTGCTCACCGTCATCGCTTGCTCTGTCAAGGGCAAGAAGATGGCCAAACTGATCCCCTTCATTCTGGGTATCCTGGCCGGCTATGCCGTTGCCATGATCTTCACCCTGATCGGCAACGCCAGCGGCAACGCTGAACTGGTCATCCTGGACTTCTCCAAGTTCTCCAACATGAAGTGGGTGCCTGATTTCACCTTTATTGAAGCTTTCAAGGGCTTTGGCGCTGTGACCGGTGAATACATCGCGACTGTCGCTGTGGCTTATGTGCCTGTTGCCTTCGTAGTCTTTGCCGAGCATATTGCCGACCACAAGAACCTTTCCTCCATCATCGGAACCGAACTGCTTGAAGAACCCGGCCTGCATCGCACCCTGTTGGGCGACGGCGTTGGCTCCATCGCCGGTGCCTTCTTCGGCGGCTGCCCCAACACCACCTACGGTGAGTCCGTTGGCTGCGTTGCGATCACCGGTAATGCTTCTGTCGTGACCATCCTCGCGACCGCGATCCTGGCGATCCTGGCTTCCTTCTTCGGTCCCTTCGTTACCTTCCTGTCTACGATCCCAGGTTGCGTCATGGGTGGCGTTTGCATCACCCTGTACGGCTTCATCGCCGTTTCCGGTCTGAAGATGCTGCAGCCTGTCGACCTTGGCGACAACCGTAATCTCTTCACTGCTTCCGTGATCCTGATTGCCGGTATCGGCGGTATGGCCCTGCAGATCGGTTCCGTGAAACTGACTGCCATTGCGGCTGCTCTGATCCTCGGTATGATCGTGAACGCTGTCTTCAACAAGACCGCGAAAGCAGACAAGTAATCCAGCCAAATAAACCGGGGCTGCTGCCTGAGCAACAGCCCTTTTACTTTTTTGAGGTGACGTATGGAACTGAAATCAATTGTTATGGACGAAAATTCCGTTCGCCGCTCCATGGCCCGGATCACCCATGAGATCATCGAAAAGAACAAGGGAACGGATGACATTCTTTTGCTCGGTATCCGCAGAAGGGGAGAACCTTTGGCCAAAATGCTGGCGGATAACGTGAAACGGTTTGAAGGAACGGATCTGCCTGTCGGGTATGTGGATATTTCGATGTACCGTGATGACCTGAGCGAAAAAAATACAATGCCGGTGACCGGAATCAGCAATATTCCATTTGACGTAAGCGGAAAAAAGGTTATTATAGTAGACGACGTGATTTATACCGGAAGAACTGCAAGAGCGGCAATTGAGGCTGTTTTCGACAAGGGACGCCCCAAGGAGATCCAACTGGCTGTCCTGATCGATCGTGGACACCGTGAATTGCCGATCCGGCCGGACTATGTGGGCAAGAATCTGCCTACCTCCCGCAATGAGGTAGTTTCGGTACAGGTGGAAGAGTTTGACGGAGCAACCGGTGTCGCGTTATACAGTCTATAAACAAGGAGCGTTTACCATGGAAAAGAGAGAAAACCTTTCCAGCCGTCTTGGCTTCATCCTGCTGAGCGCAGGCTGCGCCATCGGTTGCGGAAACGTGTGGAAGTTCCCCTGGATGTGTGGCCAGTACGGCGGCGGCGCCTTTGTGGTCGTTTATATCCTTTGCCTGATCTTCCTGGGCCTTCCCGTGATGACGATGGAGTTTTCCCTGGGCCGCGCGGCGCAGGCCAGCCCCATCAAGATGATGAGAAAACTGGAAAAGCCAGGCCAGAAATGGCATGTGTACGGCCCATTTGCCCTGCTCGGCAACATCGCGCTGATGTCCTTCTACACCGTGGTGACCGGTTGGATCATTCATTACTTTGTGTCCTTTGTGACCGGCAACTACCAGGACCTGAGCTTTGGCGGCATGATCACCAACGCGCCGCTGAACGAAGGATATATGCTGGTGACAATCGTGGTCTGCTTTGCAATCCTGTGCATCGGCCTGCAGAAGGGCCTTGAACGCGTGACCAAGTATATGATGGTCGGCCTGCTGGGCCTGATGGTCATTCTGGCTGTACGCTCCTGCACGCTGGGCAATGCCTCTGAAGGCCTCAAGTTCTATCTGTTGCCCGACTTTAACAAGCTGAACGGCGAAGTGGTCGTTGGCGCCATGAACCAGGCGTTCTTCACCCTGAGCCTGGGCATTGGCAGCATGGCCATCTTCGGCAGCTACATCGGTAAGGAACGCAGCCTGATGGGTGAATCTGTCCGAGTGATCTGCCTGGATACCTTTGTGGCGATCATGGCCGGCCTGATCATCTTCCCCGCCTGCTTCACCTACAACAACGGCAATGTCAACGCGGGTCCCGGCCTGTTGTTTGATACGATGGCTTCTGTGTTCAACAACATGGAAGGCGGCCGGATCTGGGGTAGCCTGTTCTTCCTGTTTATGGTATTTGCCGCGCTGTCCACCGTGCTGGGCGTGCTGGAAAACATCCTGGCCATGGTTCGCGAGGTGACCGGTTGGAACCGCGTGAAGGGCAGCATCGTTTGCGGTGTGGCTCTGGCGATTTTGGCTACCACCACTGCACTGGGTTACAGCGTGTTCCACTTCCAGCCCTTCGCGGAAGGAACCGCCTGGCTGGACTTCTGGGATTTCATCGTGTCCACGAACCTCCTGCCTTTGGGCGCTCTGTGCTACGCTCTGTTCTGCTGCTACAAGAAGCTTGGCTGGGGTTGGGACGAACTGCTGGCTGAAGCGAACGCGGGCGAAGGCATGAAGGTCAAGAACTGGATGAAGCCGATCTTCAAGTTTGTTGTTCCGATTGCCGTAATCGTACTGTATGTTTACGGATTGATTACTTTTGCCTGGCATTAAGTTTTGATTCCTTGCTCCTCCCCCTCGTGGGGAGGAGTTTTTTATTGGAAGAGAGCGGTTTTGTGATACGTTTGTATTCTGCGGAAGCCTTTTTTATGGTATGATAAGAGAAGAAAAGAAACAGGGTTTCCGAAAGGATGTGGGAGATTGTTTGAAGGCATCAAAGTGATTCGGAACGCTCCAATGAAGGACTATACTACCCTGAAGTTAGGCGGCCCGGCTGACTGGTTGGCATTTCCGGAAACAGAGGAACAACTCGCGCGCCTTTTGAGAGAAGCAAAAACAGCCGAATTGCCTGTAACCGTGATTGGCCATGGAAGCAATCTGCTGGTGCTTGATGGCGGAATACGGGGACTTGTGATCCGGGTCGGGCAGAACATGAGCCGGATCCGGGTTGAGAAAACTACGGTATGGGCGCAGGGCGGCGCTATGATGGGCGCGGTTGCAGCAGCGGCGGCGGATGAAGGTTTGACAGGCCTTGAGTTTGCTTCCGGGATCCCGGGAACGATCGGTGGCGGTGCCACCATGAACGCGGGTGCCTATGGCGGTGAACTGTCCCAAGTGATCACTGGGGTCGATGGCCTGCTGGCAGACGGGACGCCCATACATTTAACTGCGGAAGAGATGGCCTTTGGCTACAGGACCACGGCAGTGGACCGGCTGGGACTCACAGTGACCGCGGTCACACTTTCCCTGCAGAAGGGAAATCCGGATGAGATCCGGGAACATATGCGGGACCTGAACAGCCGACGTGCCGAGAAACAACCGCTGAGCGAGGCCAGCGCGGGCAGTACATTCAAACGCCCGACCGGGTATTTTGCTGGCGGTCTGATTGAAGAATGCGGGTTGAAAGGCTTCCATCTCGGAAACGCGAAAGTCAGTGAGAAACATGCCGGATTCCTGATCAATCTCGGCGGGACCTCCAAAGAATTTTTGAATCTGGTAAAATATGTGCAGGATGTTGTGATGGAACAAAAGGGCGTTCAACTGGAACCTGAAATCAGAATCATAGGAGACGAAGCATAATGACATATATTGTTGTGACCGGTATGAGCGGAGCGGGTAAGACGGCTGCACTGCGTTTCTTTGAGGACAACGGATCCCTTTGTATGGATAACCTGCCTCCCATGATGATGCCGAACATGATTGAAGCCTGCGATAAAGGCGCGAATCATTTTTCTTCTGTAGTGTTGGCCATGGATGTGCGAAGCGGAGAATTCTTCGATGCGAAGGCTGTGGCCAACCTGATTGCCGAAACACGGCGGCTTGGGCACAACGTGGTGACTGTTTTTCTGGAAGCCAGCGAAGAGACCCTGGTTTCCCGTTACAAGGAAACGCGGCGTGACCATCCGCTGGCCAAGCATGGAACGGGCCTGATGGAGGCCATTGCCATTGAAAGGAACATGCTGCAACCCCTGCGTGAGACTGCTAACTACGTGATCGACACCACAGGCACCAAAGCCAAGGGCTTGCAGAAACTGCTGGCCGGCATCCTGCAGGACAATGGCGAATCGGTTCCTCCCCTGCGCGTTGAGGTGATGAGCTTTGGCTTTAAACGGGGATTGCCCCGGCAGGCGGACCTGGTCATGGATGTGCGCTTTTTGCCCAATCCTTTCTATATCGAGGGACTCTGTCGTCATACCGGACAGGATGAGGATGTGCGGAGTTTTGTGATGAACCATCCGGCTACGGAGCAGTTTATGGAACAGTATAAGGCGATGCTGGACTTCCTTCTGCCGAACTACCGGGAGGAAGGCAAACAGCGTCTTGTGATCGCTATTGGCTGTACAGGCGGCGCGCATCGTAGCGTGGCGATCGCTGAGGCCGTGGCGAAATATTTGCGGGAGCAGGGATACAGTACGGAGATCAACCATCGGGATATGCAGATCGAACAGGCCCGTTGGAAGGGAATTGCAGAAGGGGAAGAATAATGCGGAGCGGTGAGGAGAGAAGTTTTTCCAACAGTGTGAAGGACGAACTGGTCCGTTTGCCGTTGGGAAAAAGTTGCTGTGCGCTGAGTGAATTGAGTGCGCTCACACAGACCTCCGGACACTTAACATTTCGCGGCGGAGGTCGGCTGGGGGTCTCCTACCGTGTGGACCACGCGGGCTTGGCGAGACGTCTTTTCCTGATCCTGAAAAAGCAACTGAACCTGAACCCGACGCTACACTTTACGCAGACCAGTCCGCAGGGAGGACGCAAGACCTGTGTGCTGGCGCTCGACGATGAAGATTCCAGAACATTGCTTACGGCCCTGCATATGATGGAAGCGGACGAGGAAGGACAGTACCACCTGAAACGGACTACACCCCGGCATCCCATGACACGCCAATGTTGCCGCCGGGCTTTCTTGCGGGGTGCTTTCCTGGGCGCGGGTACGGTCAGCCACCCGGAAAAAGGCTACCATTTTGAATGGAAAGCTGAAGACGAAACGCTGCCTGGCATCCTGCAAAAACTGCTTGAAAAATGCAATCTGCCTTTCCACTGCTACGAGCGGCAGAACAAAAAAGTTGTTTATCTGAAAGGCGCAGAACAGATCCAGGATGTTTTGGCATTGATGGGAGCGAGCAACAGTTACTTCTTTATGCAGGATACCTGCATGAAAAAGCATTCTTTGGCTGCAGCGACCCGGGCGGTGAACTGTGATGAACACAACGGAGAACGTATGTTGGATGCGGCTCAGCGCCAAATCGAAGCCATCAAGACGATCTCACTGCGGCAGGGCCTGTTTACGTTGCCGCCGGCCCTTCGTGAGGTAGCTGAACTGCGGAAGGAACACTCCGAACTGAGCTTGGCCGATATCGGACAGATGTTGGATCCTCCGGTCGGAAAAAGCGGAATCAATCACCGGATGCGCCGGCTGATGGAGATTGCGGAGAAAATCAAAGAGGAAGAAACGACATGATCCTGTCTTTATTTTATTTGGCACTCTATCTGGGATGCGGGATCCTGACGATCCGATTCCTGCTGCCAGGCCACAGACCGCTGAACCGGATCTGGCTTGGGGTCAGTCTGGGATTGTTGGAAGAAATGTGGGCTCCCGCGTTGTTTGCGTTTGTGATGAACTTCGGGGTCGGCGCGCATCTGCTGGGGTTGCTTTTGCCCGCAGGGACGACGGTGCTGGCTTTCTTCCTGCGTGACAGGCGGCAGGCTAAAGGTTGGGACGCGGATGAGCGCACCCTGGCAAAACAGTTGTTGCTTGTGGCACTTCCGCTGACGGTGTTGGGCGGATATCTGCAGTATACGCATGTATGCCGTGTGGATGCAGCGGGTAATTGGAATGTGGGACAGAGCACCTACGGGGACCTGCCCATGCACCTGAGCTTTATTACAGGACTGAAAAACAAACGCTTTCCGGCAGACTATCCCTTTTATCCCGGAACGCGTTTGTCCTATCCCTTCCTCGCGGACAGCCTGAGCACGACTTTCCTGCTGATGGGATGCAGTCTGCAGGCGGCGGTGATCTTGCCGGGAACGCTGATGATGGCCCTTTGCTTTGCCGGTGTCATGATCCTTTGCAGGGAAATGACCGCGGGCAAAAAGACGGTGGTCCTCGCGACGCTGCTATTTTTCCTGAACGGCGGACTGGGCTTCCTGTATGATTTTGACCTTGCGGGCGGGACAGAAGCGGATGGCACGCTGAAGGTATGGGAGCGCATACAGAACATATTAAACGGATATTACAAGACTCCCACGAACCAGCCTGATCCGAACAACCTGCGCTGGAGCAATGTGATCGCGGATCTGATGATTCCGCAGAGGACCCTGCTTGGCGGGTGGTGTATGGTCTTGCCGTGCTTCTATCTGCTGGATACGGTCTTCCGTGCGGAAAAGAGAGGAAGGACCGCGGGAAACCGGGGTGTGATCCTGCTCGGAATCTGGGCCGGAGCGCTTCCGCTGATCCATACACACAGTTTTTTGGCGCTGGGCCTGCTGACTGTGGGTGAAATGGGATACGACCTGATCTGCGGGGATCCGGCTGATCTGCCCGAAGAAGAACGGCTGAACCGGGGAAAGATCCTTGGCCGGTACGCAATTTATGGTGCAATCACGCTGGCGCTGGCTTTGCCGCAACTGCTGTGCTTTACCTTTACCCAAACATTCCAGGGAGAGGGAAGCAATTCGTTTGTCACGCTGCACTTCAATTGGGTGAATTCAACCGGTGGAATAGCGGGCATGAAGGACATGTATCTGTGGTTCTACCTGAAGAATATCGGCCTCCCGTTTGCCATTCTGATCCTGGCCCTGTTTGATCGGAAACGGAAGGACAGCCGCGTGCTCTGCGGTGTGCTGATGATCGTGCTGGCTGTGGAATTGATTCGCTTCCAGCCGAATGACTATGATAATAATAAACTGTTGTATCTTGCCTGGCTGATGTGCTGTACGGTGATCGCGGACTGGATCGCGGATATCTGGAGACGGCTGAAGGGCCTGCAAGGCAGAAAAGTACTGGCTGTGATGGCTTCTGTGGTGTTTTTCCTGAGTGCCGGACTGACACTTTGGCGTGAATGCGTATCAAGCTATCAGGCCTACAGTGCCGCGGCTGTGGAGGCAGGCGAGTTTGCCCGCGATGAAACTGAAGAGGACGCGGTGTTCCTGACGGGGGTACAGCATTTGAATTCGGTACTTTCCATCGGAGGGAAAACCATCGTATGCGGACCGGATCTTTGGCTTTACTGGCATGGATTCAACACTTGGGAAAGACAAAGTGACATTACACGGTTTATGGAGGATCCCATTCATAACACTGATGTGGTGGAAAAGTATGATGTGGACTACGTCTATGTATCC
>JAZUFB010000165.1:0-10372 GCA_045640475.1 Clostridia bacterium | reverse complement strand
ATTGCGGGCCTGTGTATATAAATCTATTTTTTGTTGACATACACTGACCTTTTCCTTACTTTCCAGATAACCTTCCAGGCTTGCAAACAACTGTTTAGCATCGTCAAAGCGGCATTCATCTTCCAAGATGCAAGCATTGCTATATGTTTCCGCTAGCTCTGTTTCAATTTTGTTGATCTTTTCAGCACACGCCGTGGATTGTTGAGCAGCCTGTTGATAATCTCCCAGCGAGTCAAAAACGTCTTTCGCATCTTTGATCAATCTGGCTTTTTCTTGTAAAGAGCGACATTTTTCCGATTGCTTTAACAATACGACAGCTTTTCTATAGTTATCTTGTTTTTTGCTATCTTCCTGCTGAGGAACTGGCGGAATATCTAAGTTTTCTGAGCCAGAATCATAATGGAAAGCCAGCGCCATGCTCTGCGCAGCACTAACTGCTTTATCCTCAACTGCAGAACCATATAATTGCTGCATCTGTATATTACGCATATTGGTTGGCAAATCGTTGATTGTTGCATCATCTACCAAACAGATGCGGACTTTCTCAATGCCGTGAAAATATATAAAGCGTTCATATTCATTCCGCATCCATTCGGATATTGCCGGGTATGTTTTGTTGCCAAGTGACACACTCTTCCCGATAACCAAAACAAGCTCTTTCGCTGTATATAAAGCGTGGAAGATGAGGCTCTCAAACATATTGACATTTTGTCCGTTGAGTGATTCTTCAGCAAAAAACACTTCTGCCTGATAGTTTCTGTTCTCTTTGCTTACTTTGACGAAACAGTCCTTTAAGCACTTGGCAAAATTACGCGAATCTTCGCTGTGTGAACTATAGGAAACAAATACATCACATGGTTTTTTCGTCGATAATAATATAATCTGGTTCTGAATATTGCCGATAATCTCTGCTTGATCATTAAAATAAGCTGACACAGCGCTGTCATATGAAGCTGCATGCTTAGTCAGCTCCATAAATTCTTCTGTGGTTTTCACCGTATTCTGCTTTGTTGGGTTTTTCCATATCACCGGTGCCAGTTCGTCGCTACAATAGGTTACTCCGCATAAGCACAGGATCTCATTCCAAAGATACAGCCACGCATCTTTTTCGCAATCAACAAGGCCATGAAAACACTTTTTAGCCTCATCAAACTTTTTTTCACGATACAGGCTGAACCCCGTATAGCTTTTACTCGCCAGCTCCTGTGAAACAGAAGGGACCTCTTCTTTGCCAAGCGGTATCTTGCTTAAGCATTTTACGCAGTGCCATTCCCAGCCATTCAAGCCAGAATACACTTCGACCATTATTCCCTTACAGTGCTCGCACCATCTGATTCGCATAACAGCTCTTCTCCCAACTATACAGCATCAATCAACCAGAAATAAAGGATATAATGCGTTTCAACCAAACGACTTTGCCTGATCCATAATACAATATATTGACTCCGGCATGTCAGTCAATATACTCAAGCATAAAGATGATCAAATCTTTTTGAGAAACAATGCATTCGAATCAATCATATGTATTGACGATACAGAAGAATGCAACCTTTCCGCGTACATGCCGGTATAATAATTGACATCCAGGTCCGGGAATTTTCTCATAAACTGCAGATAAATTTCATGTTGTCCACGTGATATGGACTTCTCAATAATCTTCTCACTGTCATGTATATCATAAACCAAGTATTCATTGTCCGGACGAACTGTTAAGTCTGTCTCTTCAGCAATTGGAACAGTACAGTCCGGATCCCAGGAATAACGCAGCCTCGCTCTGTCGCATCCTATATCGAAATTGATTTCGGAGATGTGCTCATGACCGGTAATATTTCTGTCGCTCCATGTACAATCAATAAATCGCCAGGTTCCGTTCAATTGGATCAAATTAGCCATATGACCCGATTTATGACTATTTTCTTTCAGAGAAGTCACAATCTGTAAGCGTACCGTCAAGCCCGCCAGAGATGCTATCAGGAAAAACGCATCCGAGTATCCATCGCAATCTGCTCTGCCATTCAAAATCACACCAATCGCACAATCATTGTCATTGCACGGATCATCGTCAGTATAATAAACAGTATTCTGTGCGATCCATTCAACGATACGTTTTGCCGTTGTACGGTCATCATCCGATTTACAAATTCTGGCCACAAAGATTGCTTTTTCAAGCATTCCCAGCTCCCTATCGTTCAAATACTGGACCATACCTGCCTTATGCGCAAAATATACTTTAACGCCGGAGTATAGTTTATACTTCATCAAACGTAGGTTTTTATAGTCAGGAATAGAATACTGCAATCTATATGTACAAAAGCCGAGATTTGAAAACAAATCAGGCAATTTACCTTCAGTATCTTCAACAAGTTGTTTGCCAAAGGATGATACAAAATCTAATGAAATCCCTTCTTCAATTGTCTTCTCAGTTATTGCCTCGCAAGATATCAATGCGTTGCTTAATGCTGAAGCAATATCATTCAACACACTTTGGTATGTTTCCGAGCCTGTTTCACCAGAATTTTCATTTTTGTCAGCGGCTTGGTCCCCATTCGGTTCATTCTGGTTGTCTCCCGAACAGTCAATGACCGCAGGTTCATCGGCCTCTAATCCTGCGTTATTATTTTGTGTTTCATTTCCGTCGTTATTGGCTTCAGCATCGTCCTCTTCTCTGGCGTTATTAAGAGAGGGCCATTGAATACCGTAAACGCTTATGCCATTATCTTTAACAGAGTACTTGTATTCGCAGTACCGCATCATCAAATTAAGCAGTTCTGCTTTCTTCATTAAAAGAAGATGAATAGCATTACTGTCCGCTTCGATAGCAAACTCTGTTATCCCTGCATTACGGCAATCCGCTATATTTTTGTATAAAGCATAGAATGAATTACAAATAAGCGTTTTCATGCTATACATCTCCACAGTTAATCTAGTACAGATCACATAACTTACGAATGACCCTTTCAGCCCCATCAACATCATCCGGGGTGACACATTCAAACAAACTTACCAAAGACTCGGTTATAACTGCCTCTGGCATATCAAAAAGTGAATCAACTGCCTCGAATCGTTCTACATCCATACAGAGCAAATAAGCAAAACCAATCTTTGCCGCATCCAGCAATTCCATATGCTTCTCTTTGGCGCATTCTTCAATAGTACCAATAATGCGGGAAGATTCCTGATCTCCAAAGCCCCATTTATGAAGGATGGATGTCATTGCTGTTTTTAGCGTATCAAGCGAAAACAATTTTGACAATCCTAAGGTATCAAAAGCACTGTCATAAATATCAGCCTTGATCTCATCAGCGATTTCAAGAACATCAGAGAGCCAATCCCATACATTCTGGGTTTCAGTTGCTTGATCTGATATATCCTCCCCGGATTTTGTACTTTCGCCGTGTAGCACGCTATCAACCCAGCTCTTGACATCATTATATGTCCTGCTACCCCATGAAGCGGCACCGTCCACAGTAGAGTCGACCCAAGCACCAGCCGCTTCAGTTTCATCGGTGAACCATCTGCTAAAACCTGACCATAGGTCGGAAAAGAGATTACCACCGTTCTGCTGTTGTTCATCAGCTTTGACATCGATGCATCCAAACAAGACCATAACAATCATGCAAAAACATAAGCACTTTTTCATTCCAAACACCTTTATCTTACGTGATTGTCAATATTTTCTGTAACTGGTGCAATGTCAGTTACCTTTACACTTACTAATGTTAATCCACAGCACACATTAAGTACTTCATACAAGTATCCTGATAGATGTCTGTTGAACTCTTCTCCCTTAAAATACTCATATAATTTTTCATATGTCATTCCGGTGGGCAAAAGAGCCAACTCAATTCGGACTTTATTTGTCAGGCTCCTGACAATATCTTGTGAAATAGTATCTACATACACTTCATCTGGCCAGTGGTTCTTATTCAAATATTCAAAGACCGGATTTCGTTGATTTCCAAAGTGAAATGTCATTTCGCCACATAAGCCAAGAAGATAATCAGGGTGATCTTTCAAGCAATGATCCGCCAAATCCACCAGAGCAAACTGGATCGTGAAGTCATTTTGATTCAAATAATATACATTCTGCGCACTTTTTAAGTCAGGCGTATACCTCTTTCCGCTGATCCAATTATGCGCTTTCTGTACAGTTTGAATATCATTCTGCCTATTGTTAAAGCAGATAATTCTGGCATTTGAATCCTGTGCAAAAAGTTGATCTAATAAGTCTTCAACATTGCACGTCATGACTTCACGATACTGACTGTATATTTTTTTCATCATTACTCTATTTTCACTCATGATGATTCTCCTGCATGCGTCAAATTGATATAAATAAAGGCCCGTTTCACTATTGTCCACACGGGCCTTTATTTCCCTAATCGTTTTCAGACGGGAAAGGTATATCTTTCAGATCCTCCATAGTGAATTCCATCAGACGTTTATTACCTTCTTCGACAGGTAACCTCAGTATTTCATCCAGGCCTTCACGGTTCAGCCTGAGGCTTTGTTGTTTACATAGCTTTTGAAAGTAATTGCGGATAGCACGCGCGTTAGCGAAGTCTAAATCAGGCTTTCCGTCTGCTTCAAGCAATTTCATACGTTCTTCGTTTTGCCTTAATAGCTGCTTAAATCTTTCCTCACTGCCATCATTGGCAAAATGGTATGCATCACCGCAAAAATTTAAAAATGTTTTATACAGGTCTTCCGCGCTCATGTTCGTGAAATGGATTTTGTTCGTGAATCGGCTGCTCAGGCCGGGATTATTATGCATGAACTCTTCCATTTCCTTCTCATAGCCGGCAAGTATAATTACCGTGCGATGTTCCTCGAAATTTTCGGTCACTGTCAACAATGCATTGATAACATGTATACCAAAGTCTGACTTGGAATCGCTGCAGAGAGTGTATGCTTCATCGATAAAAAGTACCCCTTCACGCGCTTGTTCAACCAGCGATGTGAATTTCTTTTCCGTACCACCTATGTGATCTTCAACCAGTCTTGCCCTGTCGACTTCAATCAAATTACTTGTTTTTATAAGTCCAGTAGCTTTTAAAAGTCTGGCCATGAGTCTGGCAACCGTTGTTTTACCGGTCCCTGGAGGGCCATAAAAACACATGTGCAACGCAGGGATGCTTCCTTCCGGAAGGTTCCTTTCTGTACGGATCGTGTTGATTCTGGCTAACTCATAAAGGCTCTTGATCTCTTTCTTTGCTGTATCAATACCATACAATTTATCCATTTCAGCAAAGATCTGTTCAAAAGATTCCGGTTTCTCGTCTTGATTATCAGTTGTCCGAGATGTAGCAACGGGAGTTGGCGTATGATTGGGCTTTGGAGAAACAACCGCAGTTGCTTTTTTCTGATTCCCTGCTTCCTTGATCATTCCAAACATTAAAAACTCAGAATATGATTCGCTGTATACTGCTTTTGCTTTTGCCAAATAATAGTCATACACATTGCCACTACGGAAAAACTCACAAATTTCTTTCGCAGCCTGTATCTGCTTCAAACATGCAATCGCATGTTCTTTTGTTCCTTTTTGAGCTTTTTGAGTTTCCTCTTCAGCAGCAATGAATTTCTTTCTCAGCATCTGAGCTTTCTCAAGTCCAACTACTTCTCGCATCGTTTTTCCTCCGTTGACTTGGATACAAGCTAATCAATTAGCAGTTTTCGTTACCAACAGCTTATAGTAACAGTCTTAAACCCAATTCTCTTTTCTAAGAATCACTCCGGCATCATAACATTAGCAAAAAACGATTCCATCGGATCCTGTTCCTTGGCTTGAGCAGGTTCATTGCTTGTAGTCTCATCCTTATTTACCAAAGCCATAAACTGTTCTTTGGTGAATCTGCTTGTACCTGTATCCGTATCTGAAGCTTTCTTTTTCATTGCTTTATCAAACCTGTCTAAGCCATCAAAAGAGCTGTTAACACGTCCCATCACTTTCGTGTATTCTTTTAGCAGGCGATCCAGGTCCGGCGTTTGCGTTGTATAGTGCTTAACCAGTGTGAACGCCTTATTCATTGCATCACCAAAGTCGACAGTTGTCTTCGCGATATCGATCTTGCCTTTGATTGTCTTCAGGTGGCCTTCCAACATTGAATAAGCCTCATATTGTTCCATAAGCATCTGCCACTGCTGAAAAATGACTTCTTTTTCAGTTTCCGTCAAAGAAGGTCTTTTATATTCGGACACCTTCATATTGATTTCAACCTTAAGATCAAATTTTCTGGAATCAAATTCATCAATCGTTTCGTTAATCTTTTCCAGCATTTTTTCTGTTTCTTCCGGCGGCAAAGTTTTTCCCTTTAACGGTGAATCCAAAGACTTAATAATGTTACCAATAACAGCGACATCTTTAATACTCATTTTTTATATCCCCCTTTGATATAGTCATCGATGATTTTCACGAAGTCTCCTGGTACCTTGGGTGTTTCCTCCTGCGGGCCATCTATTTCTGCTTGAAATTGCTTTTTAGAATACGCTGTGTCATACCCGGAAGGGGCTGCTGTAGCATACATCTTTAGGCAATCCACTTCAGTCTTGCAGGTTGGAAGCCAATCTTTCAAAAGTTTCACCATGTCTGAAAAGCGGGTAATAGCGTTCACAATCGGGGTGCTGTGCATCGTCAGTAGTTTTTCATGATTATCCGCGTAACTCAACGTGTTCTTTTCGAGCTTATTATTCATCTTCTCGATGGTTTTCATGGATGCGCGAATAACTCCCGCTGTACTCTTTAGGCAATCCCCCTTCAATAACTCAGTATGGAATTTCAACATTGTCTGATAGATTGAGTTCAATTGATTGTATTGCCACTTCGCATTGATCCACATCTCATACTTTGCGTCGTATTCTTTATCCTTTTTCCCTTTTGCGCCGCTAAGTATCTCTTGAACCATTGATTTTTGGGAATTTACAAGGCTGTTCAGCTTTTCAATGTCAGTCTCTACCTGGCCACGTAAAGCAACCATTTCAGCGCCGGTCGAATGCTTAGTGCCTGCCAGTTTTTTTAGTAGGCCTCGGAACGATTTACTTATAACCGAAATCAAATGGTCAACTAAGTACCGTGCCATATTCTTAAATAGAACGATTATCAGCAATAGTAAAATCGCTGCTAACACTTTCCATATGTTGATTTGCACTTACAGCATCTCCACATCAATGAATCTTTCGGATAAATATCATTGGAACTGTTTAATATTGGTATCGATTAATGATTCTATTTCAGCAGTCGTATATCCATTATCCAGTTGCTTGATCGTACCCTCCGCCTTTTTGATCTCACTTGTGTTGGCATTGATCCGTTCAATAATGTCATTAATTTCTTTTTGCTTTTCAGCCATTTCTTCTTCCAGGCGTCTTTGTTCTTGCGCTACTATTTCAGAGCGTTTCTTGGCTTCAAGCTCACGATATGTATTTTTCAGTTCTAACAACGTCAGTTCGTGAATCTCATTATCAAGTTCTGCTTCGCGCTTTGCCTTCTCCATTGAGGCTTTTTCGCTACGGATAAGCAATGCTCTGAAGTCTTCTTTCAGCTTCTTTTTTGTTTCCTCCATCTCAAGCGGTGTGATTGCTGTCCCCCGCGACAAAAGATCATCGATTCTCTTGAGATAGGCAAGATTTTTGTCCATATCCGCGTTTGCGGAATTAATGAGTGCGGAGGCTAATTTGTAAGCACGTGTGGCTTCCTTTTCGCCGTCTTCATATCCTTGCTGGTTGATAATATGATCATATTCACCCTTGCACAGCTCAACAACACTTACCAATAGTTGCGCATAGATATAGAACATTTCCGCCAACATCGTTTCTGTAATGGACGAACGCGTCTGCAGAAATTCCAGCAATTTTCCAAGATAATCGAGCAGATCTTTCTTGCGAGCCTTGCTTTTGGTAGTTATTGCGTCGCATGCTGTGAAGTTCTTTACCATCTTTTCAATGGAATCGCCAATCGCTTTATAAAGCAAACTAAAGTCAAACTGCACAAAGGGACTGTTTTCATTTAGGTTTTCGATCATAGCATTGATCGTATCCCGAGTTTCTGCCTCAAAAGGAAGATTGATATATTTCTTCATTATTTCCTGCTTTGCACTATCCAATCTGATAAGCAAATCATTCAACTTGTCTTTATCAGCATTGTTCAGTTCTGCAACAGCTTTAGGATCTTTTATATCAATTTGAGGAAATTCTGCCTTCTTCTGTATTTCAGGAGTGGCACTATTCGGTTGTTCTTTCTGATTGTCTTTTTCGTGAGTCCCATCCAGAAAATTCTTAAGCTTATCCATAAGTCCCATAATGTTTCCCTCCATACATTTATTCCATTGAATTTAGTCTTCGCGGTTTTCCAAACTTGTTATGTGAGCCCATCTTGGTTCAACTGCATGAAGGGCGCCATCGGCCCCTAATGCTCTCCCGGCAACAATACAGTCACCCTTGTTCAAACCAGTCAATATATCTTTCCACTCTTCAGAACCGGTTTGCCGGGAACTGAGACGTTTTGCATAATCCGAAACATCGGTTGGATTCGGCAAGAAATATAGCACCTCACCAGCCAGGCCGAGGTTTGCTTTTTCCTCTTCCGTACCACTGATGTGTTGCGTAGCGAACCAGGCGGACCAACCATACTTGCGCCCTTCACGAAGGATCTTTCCAGCGGGCGAATTGTCACTTACAGACAAATTCTGTGCTTCATCAAAGACAGCCACAAAAGGTTTCGACTTGTCCCCAATATGCATAAACGTATAGTAAGCATCCCACATCAATAGTTCGGTGACAATGATCTGCGTTGCCTGATCCATCCCCTGAAGCTGCATGATTTCAATCGTGCCATCGTCATCAAGCAGGGACTCCCAGTGGAAACTGGAATCTGTATCCTGTGTCACAAACAGATCACGATCAAAGAATGTTATCATCTTGGACAACGCTGACTTAGCGGGTGACGTACCAATGTCAGCCAAGAATTCGCGCAATGCGCTGAAGCTCGCTTTTGCCCCATACTGCGTAATGCATCTGTTGCAAGCATCATACACCGCGGCACGTTGTTGTTCACCAAATCCATACACATGTGTGAAAATGTCTGCCAAGCGGGCAGCAACATCAATGCTGGATTCAGTAATGATCTGTCCACCAACATCGATCTGCTGGCATCTGAAAGGATTAATGTGCAATTTCTCGGTTAACGCTATATGCTGATGGATCTTCCCGCCTATTTTATTCAGCAGTTCCTGTTCAAGCTTAGAAGCTGTAAAACTGCCGGAATAATCAAATACAACAGAGGACACATTTTCTTTTGTCAATTCATACATGAGCGTCTGAATCGTGTATGATTTGCCATAACCCGTGCCACCCAAGAGCAACAAATGCCTGTTGGCAAGCTCCTTATGGTCAAATTCCCAGTATACATAGTCACCCTGACGGTCCTGTCCAATCAATACGCGGGAGGGATCAGGTATTTGACTTATTTGCGTACCCAGTGGTTCTTCTTCCCAGGGATTCCAAACAGGAAAGTCCGGTATCTCGTCTTCTTTTAGAGATTTCTTCTTTGCCGGCAGGCCCTGTAGCTGTTCAACCTTTATACCTTCATGTCGGTCAAGAGCCAAGCCGATCTCATACATAGTAGCATATAGCGCGTTATTTGCTTCCTTTGCAAAGTCCTCGCTGTCAAAATATTGGACGAAGTCATCGTAAGATAATTGTTTCCCGGCAGAATAGTTATCGCAGATACGCCGTAATTCCTTTTGAACCGCGCTTGTCACCGGTTTCATAAAATCATCCAGCGTGACTGTCTCTGGCCACGCTTGTTTTAGCATCATATTATGGATCTGTAGAATATATTCTATCTTTCCGGATAGGGTAAATACGCCCCCCAGCTTGACCGATTCATTCTCTTCGTTTTTACAGGTGAACAATTCAGGCACAGTAACGGTATACATAAGTTTACCCGTATTGATCCAGTAAACCGCGTCATTTTTTAATGCATCAATTGGGATATGGTAGCGGCCATCAACATCCCTGTTTACCGGTACATACGATCCAGAAAAGTTTTTGAATGCATAGATTTTTATATCATTACTAAAGGTATCGCTCAGCCTTTGGTTGAGCATACTGAGTGTATCATCATTTACGATTGGCTTGATCTTTGCATTATTGATCATGCTAATCACAACTTTTGTCTGGTTCGCCACTTTCCTTCACCTCTTTTTCTTACCAATGCCTTAACATAGCTTTTCGAATAATCCTGGCAACAATACCAATCAGCATGCTGATTATGGATGGGACAAATGATATTACAATACCGATCAGACCCATTACCATTAACACAAGCATCCAATGCGCTGATGAACCCAAGGGATTGAGGCGGAAACATACCATA
>JAZUFB010000164.1:0-2925 GCA_045640475.1 Clostridia bacterium | reverse complement strand
CGCACGGATGCTGACGCAGAACGCTCCGATCATGATTTTTGACGATTCCCTGAGCGCGGTGGATACCGAAACGGACGCGAAGATCCGTGCGGCGCTGGAAAAGCGCTTCGGCTCCGCCACGATCATCCTGATCAGCCACCGGATCACGACCCTGAATAAGGCGGATCAGGTGCTGGTGCTGGATCATGGCCGCGTCAGCCAGCTGGGTACGCCCGAGGAACTGCGCAATCAGCCCGGACTGTATCGGCAGATCGACCAGATCCAGAGTTATTCCGCCGAGGAGGTGGACGCGTAATGGAAAATACGATGGAAAAGAAGAACGACTACAATGTTTCCCTGCCGTTCTTTGGCATCCCCCGCGTTGTGCCCTATATGAAGCGCTTCCGGAAGACCCTTGTGCTGATGGTGATCTGCGGTCTTGCGGGCACGGGCGTGGATATCGCGATGCCGCTTATGCAGCGCTATGCGCTGGATCACTTTATTGCCAACCGCACACTGGATACGATCGTCTGGTATGTGCTGTTGTATGTATTCCTCACCTGCTTTGCCGCGGTGGTAAACTACATTTCCTGCTCCAAGGCCATGACGGTCGAAGTCGGCGTCAATCGCGACCTGCGGGATGCGGCCTTCAGCCATCTGCAGACCCTGTCCTTTAGCTACTATAACCAGAACAGCGTGGGCTATATCCATTCCCGCGTGATGAGCGATACCTCCAGGATCGGCAGCCTGGTCTCCTGGACGCTGATGGACAGCGTATGGCACACCAGTTACCTGATCGGTACCGTGGTGGTAATGCTGGTCATCAACGCGCGTCTGGCACTGCTGGTGATCGCTATCCTGCCGCTGATCGTGATCCTGTTCAGCCTGTTCCAGAAGCATCTGATCCGCGTCAACCGGCAGATCCGCGAGATGAACAGCCGGATCACCGGGGACTTCAATGAGGGCATTACCGGCGCCAAGACCATCAAGACCCTGGTCATCGAGAAAAAGATGGCGAAGGATTTTGTGGCGGATACCGACGAGATGAAGCAGAAAGGGGTCCGGGCGGCCCGCCTGAGAGGTCTGTTCTCCGTGACGATGAATCTGGCCAGCAGTCTGGCCCTGGCTATTGTCCTGTGGAAGGGCGGCGTCATCGGCGAGAGCGAAGTCGGTACTTTCTCCATGTTCATGAGTTATGCTCAGGGTATGATGGAGCCGGTCCGCTGGATCGTGGACGCCATCAGCGATGTGATCACCACGCAGGTGAACATCGAACGACTGACCCGACTGCTGAACACGAAGAGCGACGTGACGGATACGCCGGAAGTGATCGAAAAGTACGGCGACAGTTTTGATCCGAAGCGTGAAAACTGGGAACCCATTCAGGGCGATATCGAGTTCCGGGATGTTTCCTTTAAATATCCGGATGGCGACGAATATGTGCTGGAACACTTCAACCTGAAGATCCCCTTTGGCAGCAACATCGCTATCGTGGGCGAGACCGGCGCCGGTAAGAGCACGCTGGTGAACCTTGTCTGCCGTTTCTTTGAGCCGACGGAAGGTCAGGTGCTGATCGACGGGCGCGACGCGCGTGAGCGCAGCCAACTGTGGCTCCACAGCGCGCTGGGCTATGTGCTCCAGACACCGCACCTCTTCAGCGGTACTGTGAGAGAAAACCTGCTTTACGGCAATCCGAACGCTACTCAGGAACAGATCGACCGTGCGCTGGAGCTGGTCTCCGCCAAGGAGGTGGTCGATCGGATGGAAAAGGGCATCGACAGTGATGTGGGTGAAGGCGGCGATATGCTGTCCACCGGCGAAAAGCAACTGCTCTCCTTCGCGCGCGCGATCCTCGCGGATCCGCGGATCCTGGTGCTGGATGAGGCCACCGCCAACGTGGACACCCTGACCGAGCAGAAGATCCAGAACGCGATCGACACCATCATCCGCGGCCGGACCTCACTGGTGATCGCGCACCGGTTGTCCACCGTGAAGAACGCGGACCTGATCCTGGTCGTGAACGATGGCAAGATCGTTGAGCAGGGCACGCACAAGGAACTGCTGAAGGCGAAGGGCCATTATTACAGGCTCTATACAAGACAGTATGAAGATGAAGCTACGAGCAGCATTCTGAACTAAAGAAAAATCCTGAGGCGAGGAGCCTCAGGGTTTTTCTTTAGAGGGCCAAGGGCCAAGACGAGAGCCAAGACGAGGCCACGAGCAGTATTTTGAATTAAGCTGCGGGGGCGGGCGGAGCAAGCCCCGCCCCTACGGTAAGGCTTTATCCACTTACGGTCTATGGTTGATTATACCCTTTCCCGAATCTGGGAAGGGGTATTTTTGTTCACAAAAACAGGCGGCCGGTTGGACCGGTCGCCTGCCGAAAAGGAGATTTGCCGGATCACTCATTCCGGCGGTAGATTGCTTACTTGACTTCCAGAATGTCCAGGCAGCTGCCGTCGGTGACGAAGCAGAAGTACAGATCGCCGCCGGTCTTGATGCCCTTGTAGTTCTGGAAATGCTCAGCGCCAGCGGCACTGACCATCTTGTAGCAAACATCGGCGGTGTCGCCGTTGTTGGTCACGGTGATGGTGTAGGTCGCGCCATTGGTGTCAGCCACAAAGGTATCCCAAGCCCAGTCGCTTTCGAGAACCAGACTTTCGTTTCCGTCATAGCCGGCACCCCAGCCCCAGTTGTCGGTACGCACGACGGCGTATTCGGCATAACCTTCGGTATCCGCGCTGTGGCCTTCGGCAGTGGTCTGCAGGACCACGTTGGGGGTGTTCCAGTTGGAAGCTTCGGCAGCGTGCCAGCCCTTCAGGGTGACAGTCTTGCTTTCGCCGGCGGGAACGTTCCAGATCTCGGAGAATTCTCCCCAGAAGGCGCTGCTGAAGTCAGTCGCGCCCACCTGGGTGCCTTCGATCACGACTTCGACGGGAGCGGGAG
>JAZUFB010000163.1:0-7363 GCA_045640475.1 Clostridia bacterium | reverse complement strand
AGGACCGGGGGTGGGGGTAGGCGTGGGTGTGGGAGTCGGAGTAGGCGTCGGAGTGGGAGTAGGAGTAGGAGTCACTGCTTCCCAACCGGCGTACAGGGTGGTATTCGCCGTGACGGGCGTTGCAAAGTCATAAGCCTTGGTGCAGTCCGCGTCGGTAAACCAACCGGTGAAGGTCATGCCGGTCTGGGTGGGATCGGTGGGCTTTGTGACAGTCTTGCCGTATTCAACGGTCTGAGGATCAACCGCGCTGCCGCCGTTGCTTTCGAAGGTGACAGTCACCGGCACAGTAGCCCAACCGGCGTACAGGGTGGTGTTTGCCGTGACGGGCGTGGCGAAGTCATAAGCCTTGGTGCAGTCCGTGTCGGTAAACCAACCGGTGAACTCGGCGCCGGTCTTGGTGGGATCAGTGGGCTTTGTGGCGGTCTTGCCTTCTACAACATCCTCACTCGGGATCGTGCTGCCACCGTTGGTTTCGAAGGTAACGGTGAAGAGATCCAGCACGGTGAGGGTACCCTTGCCGTAGGTAATATCATAGTCATTTCCAATGTATACACTTTGATTTATAATATCGAATTTGCCGGCGACGGTCCCATCTGTGTCGGTATTGTAGGATATTATACTTTTCAGTTTCGTGTCGGCGGCTGTATCACCACTGGACCAAGTGAACTTCGGCAGGGAGTCCCCCTTGACGATCGTCTGATTGTCCGGCGTGATGGTGATGGGCTTGGGAACGATCTCATATTGCATGTTGAAATGGTCGTAATAGTTGCCAATGCCTTTAATGGTCAGGCTGACGGCACCATCAGTGGCGTCAGTGTCTGTCACCGTGTTGGCTGTATAGTTTGTATGGCTACGCCAACCCATGATCTCGAAGTCTGTTCCGGGTACCATGTCTTTGCTGCCGTCTTTCAATGTGACCGTGATGGTAATTGGGTTGCCGGTATAGGTCGCTTTGTCCGGAGTGAGGGTGGCGGTGATGGAACCGTCATAATGATTAAGAGACTTGGGCGTGATGTCAAAAGCTTTGGTCGCGGTTGCGCTTTCTATGACGATCCTTGCAGTATAGGAGCCGACATTTGTCGGCGCGTTTTTGGTCCAATTTGTACCGTCGGAATACTCAATGGTCGGCAGCTCTTCGCCAGTCAGGCCTTTCCAGGTGGAGGTGTTTCCGCTCAGTGTCATGGTCACCGGAGAACCGTTGTAGTCGGTTTCATCGTCGCCGGCAATGGTCAGCTCCGCTGCCAGAGAATCCGGGCAAGATTTACACGTCGCGGTGAGCTTTGCACCATCGGCAGTGTAAGTAAATTGATGTGTATGAACGAGCCAATCAGAAGAATGGTTGATCGAAAGCTCAGCTGTGGTAGGATTATTGTAGACGTTAGACAGATACACCCGGTATTTTACGTTTTCCTCGTAGTTATAGGCGAAACCACCGTTATTCCTGACAGCAACCACTTCGCCATTGGTCAAGTACTTCAGTGTATTATCATCGTTGACCGAATAAAGGATAACGTATTCATAGTCGGAGGTATCGCCGGTGAAAGTCAACTTACCGAATGTTTTTGTAGACCCCTCGGCCCAATCGACTGTAAACTTGTCTGCAGCGGCTTCCCAACCTGCATACAGGGTAGTGTTTTCGGTTATGGCTGTAGTGAAGTTAAATGCCTTGGTGCAATCCGCGTCGGTAAACCAACCGGTGAAGGTCATGCCGGTCTTGGTGGGATCTGTGGGCTTTGTCGCGGTGTTGCCAGGTGTGACGGTTTGAGAAGGAATCGTGCTTCCACCGTTGGTATTGAAGGTCACGGTTACTGTAGGATCCTTGACCAAGATGACGCGACCGCTATAGTACTGAGGTACAAACTCGTATGGAGAAGAATTTTGATCAAAAAACAAGAATTGACCGGTAGTGGCATAGCAGGCTTCGATATTTTCATTACCTAACTCACTTTGAGATTGAAAAGTACCTGTTGCATCTAAGATCAATGTATTGCCGTTTTTGCCGGTAATGGTACATTTGATTGGTTCGTTTCTGTCAATGTTAAATGATGTGACATGATCGACGGTATCAAACAGGTATGCCATTTCTTCTTCGGTGGGTAAGCGCCAACCGTCAGATATGCCTAAATCGGCAGCAGAATAAGTATCGAAGTTGTAGTCCATGTAATAATCTGCAGAACTGTCAACCTCATAAAGGTAGACGAAATCAGTATTGTAGAAAGAGTTATACCGTAAGGGGGTTGTTGCGTAATACAGACCGCCGTTCCACAATTGGACGCCTTCAATTGCCAGCGCGGACACGGCAAACACGCACAGCAACACGGTCAGCAGGGCAAACACTTTGATCTTTTTCTTCATACCCAAAACCTCACTTTGCATAACATGCATGGGACAACAGACCATACCAACTTGCAGTATACACCAAATCCAGATGTTTGAAAAGTCTGCTTTTTTGCCTTTGGTGGGGACATGGATATCTTTTCCGGGCTTTGGGTTGACAAGAGAAAAAAAGCGAAACATAATGGATATGTTGGATCCTGGAATCGGAATATGGGGGAAATTCGGCCAACGCGAGATAAAGACCCGCGCGGCTGCTGTTTTCCTTTTTCTGCTGCCGGCAGTCCGACAGACAATAGCACGCACAAGGATGAGAAAAAATGGCGATCAAAACAACGGTATACGCGGCGAACGTCGCTCCGCTGGCGGATGAGACGCTTTACGCGAAGGCATACAACATTGTGACGGACAAAAGAAAAGAAAAGGCCGACCGCTATAAGTTCTCCAAGGACCGGCGGTTATGTCTCGGGGCAGAGATCCTGTTGAGGGAGGCAATGGAACGCCAGGGATACGGGAAGATCCCGCTGGAACTGTCGGAGGGCCTCTATGGGAAACCGTTCCTGACGAAAACCCCGGAATTCCGCTTTAATCTGTCCCACTCCGGAGATTGGGTGCTCTGCGCCGTTTCTGACCGGGATGTGGGCTGCGATATCGAGGAGATGACCCATGTCAGCCTCAAGATGGCGGAACGGTTCTTCTATCAGGAGGAATATCAGAAGATCCTGAGCTGTTCCGGCGAGACGGAACAGCGGGAGATGTTCTTCCGTTTGTGGACGCTGAAGGAAAGCTTCATGAAGATGAAGGGCCTGGGCATGTATCTGGCACCAGACACCTTTGGTATCCGCATGGAGCAATTGAAGATCTTTGCTCTTCAACAGGGACGGGAACCGGATGCCTGTTGCTTCCGGGAATTTGACAGCATTCCCGGTTACCGGGCAGCCTTGTGTGTCGAAAACGACGGGGGCGAGGTTCCGCTGGAAACGGTGGATCTGCGCGAATGCTTGACAGGAAAATAATTACAGAGCATTTTTATCGCGGGAAACAGTACTAAAACTCTTCATTAATATGGAGATTTTTAGTACTGTTTCTCTTTACTTTTGTTACATTTTTGTTATAATTAATATTGTATACCTATATGTATGCCTGTCTTTGGCCGGACGCCACAAGTTAAGGGATTTCCGGGTCAAAAAACGGTAACATTATTCTGAATCTGCGGGAGGGAGGGGCAAACGTGAAAACTAACGGAGAAAGATCCTGGCTGATCCGGGCTATTGCGCTTTTGCTGGCAATCACGATCACTTCTTCCGCGGTGCTTTATGTGCAGACGGGGACGACCGTGCGGAGCAGCGATTATGCCAACCGTAGCGAAGCGCTCGCACTCGAACAGCTGCTGGCCAGCGGCAATTACGCGAATGCTTCCCGACTCGAGAGAATGGGCTATTTGCTCCGTGAGGCGATCGCAGGTAAAAAGACGCCCGAAGATTATGACATTGCCGCGCAACGGGCGATTTCCCGCGGGGAATACGAGACGGCTGCGGAAGATATGGAAGTTGCTCTTCTCCTGATGGATGAGAACGATCCCGCAAGGGCCGGACTGGAAACGCGTCTTGGCTTGCTCTACACGCTCTCCGGTTCCTATGAGGACGCGTATACCTGGCTCAGCAAAAACATCGAATCGACTGGCTCCGCGCCGATCCGCCTGGCAAGAGCCCAGGTCAGCCTGAATCTGGACGATGTGCCCGGCGCGATGAGCGATCTGAACGCTTACCTGGAAGTTGTCGGCGGTCTGGATGGCGCGGAAGAGATGCTGCCCAACATTGTCAACATCTATCTGGCGGCGGAAGATTATGAAACCGCCCTTGAATGCTATAACCGCATGCTCGCGAAGGAAGAGAACACCGATTCGCTGCTTGGCCGTGCCTATTGCCTTGCCCGGCTTGGCCGTCTGGAGGAAGCGGAACAGGATCGTGCCGGATACGAAGCCGCGGGCGGAAAAGAATTGGCCCAGGCGGATGTATTCCTGGGTCTCGCATGGATGAAGAACGGTGATTTCAACAAAGCGGCAGCATACTTCCAGAAAGCGGACGACGAACAGTATCCCTCACCGGAGACTCTTTCGTATTATAGAATGATATGCGGTTATTCCTCGGGGGACTACCGACAGGCGGCCGACAGTGGCGACCGGCTGACAGCGATCCTGAACGCGGACGGCACTGTGGCCCTGCAGGAGGTCGAAGTTGAGAACGAGACCGGCCTGACACGGGTGATGGCGCGGGATATTCCCGGCGCGGAGGTCTGCCGTGTCACGGGCGCGTCCCATCTGGCGCTGGCGGAATACGAAACCGCGGTGGCCAGCCTGACAACGGGGATCGACACAGGGGATACGGATCCCTATGCACACTATCTGCGCGGCAGCGCGCTGCTGGCGCTGGGTAGATTCGAAACCGCGCTTTCCGACTTCGATGAAGCGGTATCGGCGGAATGTGAAACAGAGAAGAGTCGCTTCAATCGGGCGGTGTGTCTATACGCGCTCCATCGCGAAGAAGCGAAAGACGATCTGAACTGGGTCCTGCAGAACGGGACCGATCCGGCATTGCGGCAGGAAGCGGCCGCGTTGCTCGGAAATGAATAAGGATCAATCCGGAAGCAAACATCCGGATCGATAGATCCGGGAGGACGGAGCACAGGACGGCAGGACCGTTCGGTTTCATTCGCCCGGGGGTTTCCAACAAAGATTTGTGGGAGGTTTCTTTCATGAAGACACGTTTTTCCAGACTTGTTTCCGCTCTCCTGGTTGTGGTGATGCTGATGGCGTTCGGTTCCGCGTCCGCTGCCACGAATGATCCCCAAAGATTGGATATCTACTATACGCTGGCGCTCAACGCCATCGAAAAAGCGGATTATGACAAAGCGATGACCTATTTGGATTCCTGCTGCGTATATTGCGACGAGACCACCAATCCCGTCCTGTATGCCGATATCCACCTGAAGAAGGGCTGCGTGTACACACTGCTGGGTGAAGATCAGAAAGCCCTGGACGAGCTGGCCGAAGCGACCCGCGTCCAGCCGAAGCTGAGTGACGCCTATCTGGTCAAGACCCAGATCTACTCCGAAGTGGGCGAATACGAAGCCGCGATTGCGAACCTGGATACGTTCATCGAGCTGGCCGAAGCCGGTGAGGAATACGAACTGGTCCGTGCGCAGCTGGAAGCGCTGCAGCAGATCGATGTCGCCGCGGCCGAGCAGGGAACGACCGAGGCCGAAAAAGCCTATCTGGCGGGCGTCAGCAAGATGCAGAGCGGCCTCTACGCCTACGCGGTCAACGATTTCCGTACCGCCATGGACGATGAGACCTACGGTTCCGCCGCGGCCTACAACGCGGGCGTGTGCCTGATCAATGAGTCCGACTATGCCGGCGCGCTGGAAGCTTTCCTGAAGTGCAAGGAAAAGGAAGGCGCCTACGATGGCCTGTACTACAACCTGGGCGTGTGCGAGATGGCGGCCGGTACCTTCGCCGCGGCCATCGAGGATTTCACCGCCTCGATCGAAAAGGAATCCTATCTGGGCGACGCGACCTACAACCGTGCGGTCTGCTATATGAGCATCGGCGAATCCGAAAAGGCTGTGACGGACTTCACCGCTTATCTGGCTGAACTGGATAAGGCTGTCGAAGCCGCGAACACCGCCAACGCTGAAACCGAAGGCTATGTTCCTCAGGTTGCTGTAGACGCGGCGAACTATTACCGCGCCATCTGCTCCATGAGCCTGGGCGATTATGAGGGTGCCATCGCGGACCTGAACGCCTGTGTTGAAAACAAAGTGTCTCCCGAAGACAGCTGCTTCAGCCGCGCTCTGTGCTATCTGCAGCAGGGCAAGAATGACGAAGCGAAGGCCGACTTCGATTCTCTGATTGAAAAGGGTGCCCGCGAATTTGAAGCGCGTTACTATCGCGCGCTGATCCTCCGTGCGCAGGGCGACAACGAGAACGCCCTGGCGGACCTGACCGCGTGTATCGAAAATGGCTACGATCTGTACAACTCCTACTATCAGCGTGCGCAGATCTATTTCGAATTGGGCATGGAAGATGCTTATGTGGCCGATTTGGAGGCCGCTGCGGCGCAGTAAGTTTATATTCCCCCTTTTGGCCCTGAAACACGCTTTGGGACTGAAAGGGGTTTTGGGCTTTTGGACGGGGCGGCCGGGATGCCGTTTTCCCTGTCCAAAAGGCCCGAAAAACACTCCTTTGATCAACAATACTATCTCCAATTTTGGATGACAGAATGAGGGATCCGTTATGAAGAATTTCCGTATGCAGCATCATACCGTCCGGAAGGATTCGAAGCGTGCCTGTCGCCGTTTCCTGGCGATCCTGGCAACTTTTGTTCTCCTTCTGACAGTACTCCTCGGAAGCGTACTTGCCTATTCCGAGGGCACTGATCCGGAACCTTCGGGGATGGATCCCTCCGGATTGACGCCAGGCGGAGCAGATCCGACCGGCCTTGATCCGGCAGATCCCACACCGCTGGAGCCCACTCCCGCGGAGCCTACTCCCGCGGAGCCTACTCCCGCGGAGCCTACTCCTGCGGAGCCTACTCCTGCGGAGCCCACACCTGTGGAACCTACTCCTGCGGAGCCTACGCCCGCGGAGCCTACTCCTGCTGAGCCCACTCCCGCGGAGCCTACACCTGCGGAGCCTACTCCCGCGGGGCCTACTCCTGCGGAGCCTACTCCTGCGGAGCCCACACCTGTGGAACCCACTCCCGTGGAGCCCACACCTGTGGAACCTACTCCTGCGGAGCCTACGCCCGCGGAGCCTACTCCTGCGGAGCCCACTCCCGCGGAGCCTACGCCCGCTGAGCCTACTCCCGCGGAGCCTACTCCTGCAGAACCCACTCCTGCAGAACCCACTCCTGCAGAACCCACTCCTGCAGAACCTACTCCCGTGGAACCTACTCCCGCGGAACCTACACCTGTGGAACCCACGCCTGCAGAACCTACTCCCGCGGAACCCACTCCCGCAGAGCCTACT
>JAZUFB010000162.1:0-3707 GCA_045640475.1 Clostridia bacterium | reverse complement strand
GCCCGCGCCTTTTTGAATCGTCCCGTTGCACTGGACAAAGGCATAACGGACCGGCTGATGGAGATCAGCCATCTCCGGGAACTGGTATCCCAGCTTTCTTCCTTTAATACAAGCGCCCGTGTAACCACTTCACGCAATGTCGCCTCTCTGGAAGACCGTCTGCTGACCATTTGTAAGCTCGAGCGCGAGGTGGACCAAATGATCGACCAGATGACAGACGCCCGCGATGCTGTCCAAAGGACGCTGGATCGTCTTCCCCTTCCCATCCACCGTGTCCTGGACCTCATCTACCTTTCCGGTCTTCCCCGCGCCGAGGTTGCCCGCAAAATGAACACCAGCCGTACCACCGTCTACCGCTACCAGGAGCAGGGTATCCTGCTGGTAGCCGGTCTGCTGGGTCCTGAGGAGGCCGCCTGACAATGTCCGGCTATAGACCCTGCGTGATCAGCGAAATGAAGTTCCTCGATTTTTATGACTTGGTGCGCATCGCGAAAGACATTTCGAGACGTTACGGTTTGCCTCCAGTTCCTTCCGAGGAGGTCTACAGACGGTGCTATAGCGATGGCATAAGTCAGCCTGTGATGCTGACAGGGCGCAATGGGCATCTTTGGGTGGACCGCTACTATGGCGCGTACTGGCTGAAGACAGACGAGTTTTATTACTTCTATGTCACTGCCACACACGTTGCTGAAGAGCTGACCGGTTGGCAGGAGGCCGCCCAGGCTCGTGGGGTTCCCTGCCGGATCCCCACGCGGATCCGCAAGGAACTTCTCACTGCCCTGAGCGAAATGAAGCAGTCTGGAAATTCCATTTGGATCAGCCCGGAAGAGTTCCCCAGCGTGGCCTGAAAAAATTTTTTTCAACTTTTTTTCAAAAATACCCCGATTTTGAAACATACTGAAACATGAAGTACACCCCCCTGTGATATAATGGTATTGTCGAAGAAATGGACGACGGATGATCCGCCGTCCATTTTTTGTACCCATTTTTTTCTTTCAGGAGGTGACCCTATGATCGACAAGACCGCGCCGCCCCTCAAAGGCCTGCGGCGCGATCTGACGCGCGAGATGTTCGAGCAGTTGTGCGCCCTGCAATGCCGTCAGGAGGAGATCCTCGGCTACGCGGGTGTCCGCCCCGATGATCTGGAGGAATGGTGTCTGGAAACTTACGAAAGGCCGCTGGAGGAGATCATGTCGATGATCCGTCAGGATGGGATCATCGAGATCCGCAAGGCGGCCTTTGAACTGCAAAAAAAGAACGCTACCCTCACAACTCATCAGATCAACCGCTTCATCGGCCCGCCCGGCCCAAGCGCCGAGGACAAAGCCCGCCTGCTTTCGCAGGAAAGCGATGCCGCCGTCAGCCAGTTCGTCCAGGCCGTGTTGCCAACGGATCAGGCGATGGAAGCCCTTTTCTCCGACGGAGAGGATGAGGAAGAGGAGGCATAAGTCAATGAGCTTCACCTTCCAGCCCTTCTCCCGCAAGCAGCGTCAGGCGCTCTTCTGGTGGCACGAAGGCTCCGGCCACGAAAACGACCGTCTCTTTCTGGCGGACGGCGCGATCCGCAGCGGCAAGACCGTAGCAATGATCGTTTCCTTTCTGCTATGGAGCCTGTCCGCCTTCCACGGTCAGGATTTTATCATCGCCGGCGTCACGGGCGGCGCTCTGCGGCGCAATGTCCTGCTTCCGATGTTCCGGATGCTGGATACCTTCGGCATCCCTTACGAATGGAAGCGGGCCGAAGCCAAAGTGCTCATCGGCAGCAACGCCTACCATCTTTTCGGTGCGGAAAAGGAAAACAGTCAGGACAAGCTCCAGGGCATGACCGCCGCCGGCGCCTATGCCGATGAAGTGGCCCTCTTTCCCCGCTCCTTTGTGGATCAGATGATCGGCCGCTGCAGCGTCACCGGCAGCCGCATCTTCATGAACTGCAACCCCAACGGCGCCTATCACTACAACAAGACCGACTTCATCGACCGTGCCGCGGAGATCGGGCTCTATCATCTCCATTTCACCATGGATGATAACCTGACCCTCAGCCCGGCCATCCGGGAAAGCTACGCCCGTTCCTTTCAGGGCGTGTTCTATCGCCAGTACATCCTGGGCGAGTGGGTCTGCGCGGAAGGCGCTGTCTTCCCGATGTGGGACGATGACAAGAACACCTATGCGGAGACCGGCGCGCCGGACGAATATGAGGATTGTCACCGCTATATCGCCGTGGATTATGGCACCACCAACCCCATGGTCTTCCTGGATGTGATGGACAACGGCGACACTTTCCGGATCCGACGGGAGTATTACTGGGATTCCGCCCGCGAGCAGCGCCAGAAGACCGACGCGGAATATGCCGATGACCTTCTAGCCTTTCTGGGAGGGGATATGGATGCCCAGATCATTATCGATCCGTCCGCCGCCAGCTTCCGCGCTGAGCTGCGCAACCGTGGCCTGCGCGTGCGCAACGCCGTCAACCGCGTCCGCGAAGGCATCTCGACCATGGCCGTCCTGATCGGCAACCGCCAGCTTCTGGCGGAAAAAGACCACTGCCCGGATTTTCTCCGCGAGATCCACTCCTATGTCTGGGATGAAAAAGCCCGTCTCCACGGGGAAGAAAAGCCCGTCAAGGAGCGGGACCACGCCATGGACGCCTGCCGTTATCTGATTTCCGTCAAGGCGGACCGTTTCAGGAGGCTACACGCATGAACACCGTATCCACGCCCCTCTCCCGTTTTGAAGCGGAACTGGAAGAGGAATCATTCTTTTCCCTCACCGACGACCCCATCCTGCTCTCAGAGCTGTACCGTTCGAACTGGATCGCCCGCCGCGTGATCGATATGCCCTCCGAGGACATGACCCGCGCCTGGTACGACCTGGAGCCCGCGCTTCCGCCCGATATGGCGCGTGATCTGCGCGCGCTGGAAGCCCGTCACGAGATCCGCCGGGAGCTGACCTCGGCCATCCGTTGGGCCCGCCTCTATGGCGGTGCCTGCGCACTCATGGTCCTGCGCGGCCAGGAGGACCGTCTGGCGGAGCCGCTCGACCCGGACGAGATCATGCCCGGCGACTTCTGCGGCCTGCTGGTCGCCGACCGGGTCCGTGGCGTCACACCTTCCACAGAACTGGAGCAGGACCTGAACGACCTCGATTTCGGCTATCCCAAATATTATGACCTTCACACGGAGCAGGACGGCACGGTCCGTGTCCACCACAGCCGGATCCTCCGCTTCACCGGCCGCGATGTGCCGCGTGACGAGGAGATCCGCCGCCAGTACTGGGGCGACAGCGAACTGGAGCATATCTACCGCGAACTGCGCAAGCGGGACGCGACCTCCGGCAATATCGCCCGTCTGGTCTATCAGGCCAATATCACGACGCTCAAAATGAGCGACTTTGGCGAAGCCCTGGCGCTCGGCACCGATAACCAACGCAGGCAGGTTCTGGAATCTCTGGAGGCACAAAACCGTCTGCGTGATTCCTTCGGTCTGCAGCTTCTCTCCGCCGGGGACAGTTATGAAAACCACCCCTATACCTTTGGCGGCCTGTGCGAGATCTATGAAGCCTTCATGATGGATATGGCCGGCGCCGCCGGGATCCCCGCCACGCGCCTCTTCGGCCGCAGTCCCCAGGGCATGAACGCCACCGGCGAAAGCGATCTGAAAAACTACTATGAAATGATCGGTCAACTGCAGGAGCGCCACCTCCGCCCCGCG
>JAZUFB010000161.1:0-3927 GCA_045640475.1 Clostridia bacterium | reverse complement strand
ATCAGGATATGTTTGAGGCAGCGAGCATCGACGGTGCAAAGGTATGGCAGAAGATCCGATACATCACGATCCCTTCACTGATTCCGCAGATGATGATCCTGCTTCTTCTGGCAATCGGCAATGTTTTCCGCGGTGACTTCGGATTGTTCTATCAGACAGTCAAGACCAACGCGAATATCCTTCCTTACACTGATGTGTTGGACACTTATGTATTCCGTTCGCTAATGACCACAGGTGATATAGGCATGTCAGCTGCTGCTGGTCTGTATCAGAGCGTCCTGTGCTTTGTCACGATCTGCTGTGCCAATTTCCTTGTAAAGAAGATCCAGCCCGATTACGCATTGTTCTGAGAGAGGAGGGTATACCTGTGACCCAGCATGTAAAGCGTTTGCCCAAAGGATACGGGAGACCTTCCGGCCGCAGATGGACTTCGGATGTTGTTGCCTTTAATATCATAGGCTATGTGCTGTTGATTGCCTTTGCACTCATCTGCTTTCTGCCGTTTTATCTGGTTGTGGTTTCTTCATTTGAACGTGAGACAAACCTGATCAAGGAAGGCTTTACTTTGTTCATCCGGGATTTTTCCATCGAGAGCTATAAAATGAGCCTCAAAAATCCGGAAAACATCCTGCGAGCTTATGGCGTAACCACTTTAGTGACAGTGGTCGGTACATTTGCATCACTGCTGCTTTGTACCATGACAGGATATGTTCTCTCCAGGAAATATTTCCGTTTGAGAAATTTCTTCTCGTTTTTCTTCTTCTTTACCACATTGTTCTCCGGCGGTCTTGTACCATGGTACATCATTTGTGTACGGTATCTGCAATTCAAAAACCACTTGTACGCGCTGATCCTGCCGCTGATGTTCTCGGTGTGGAACATGATCATTGCAAAATCCTTTATGGCGGCTTTGCCGGATGCCATTGGTGAGAGCGCCAAAATTGATGGCGCCAATGATGCCACCATCTTCTTCCGACTGATGCTGCCGCTGTCTACGCCTTTGCTGGCGACCCTGGGTCTGTTTGCTGCCCTGGCATACTGGAACGATTGGTATAACTGCATGCTCTTCATCAGCAAAGATGAGATGTATACACTGCAGTATTACCTGCAAACGATGCTGAACAGCGCAGATGCCATCAGAAAGGCCGCCGCAATGTCAAGCGGCAGCGCTGCGATAGACACATCCAGCGTGCCAATGGAAGGTATGAAAATGGCAATGACGGTGATTGCCACAGGCCCCATCGTTCTCCTGTATCCGTTTGTTCAACGCTATTTTGTCAAGGGTCTGACGATTGGCGCTGTCAAAGGATAAATCGATCGTACCCTACATCGGAATCAAGGACACATGTCCTTAGATATTAAAAGGAGGTTTTCCCATGAAAAAGCTCGTTTCCCTGATCATTGCGCTGTGCATGCTCGTCATGCCGCTGATGAGCCTGGCCGAAGAGACCGTGGATCGTCAGCCTACACCTGCCGTTCATCGTCAGGACTATGACTATAGCGGCGTCAATACGTCCAAGCCCTATACGGTGCTCATGTATCTGGTCGGCGATCGCAACCAGGATATGGACATTGTGCTGAAGGAGATCAACAAGATTCTGGAGAGCGAATACAATACCACCCTGGAGATTGAATTCTTGTCCTGGTCTGATTACACCACCAAGTATCCGTTGATTCTGGCTGGCGGCGAGAAGGTCGACCTGATCTACACGGCTTCCTGGTGCTATCTGTTCAGCGAAGCTGCAAAGGGCTCCTTCTTCGAGCTGGATGACGACTTCATCAAGACCAACATGCCCATGGCTGCGGCTAACCAGGTGCCCGAATCCTGGGGTACGACCACCATCAATGGTGCTTGCGTTGGTTTGCCCTGCAACATGATGGTGCCCAACTATAAGTTTGCCGGCATTCGTATGGATCTGGCAAAGAAGCACGGCATCACCGAAGTCCCGAATTCCTGGGAGAGCTTCATGAACTATGCGCTGACCATCGCTGAGAAGGAAACGCCCGAAAGTGGCATCCTGGCACTGGCTGCCGCTACTGACAACACGGAAGTGTGGCGCAGCTATTTCCAGCAGTTCAACGCTATGGCCATCTACAATGACGACTTCCTGGTTTCCTACCATGAAGATGGCACGCTGCCTGAGGCAGAGGAGATCAAGTGGGCTATGTCCACCGATTGGTTCCGTGCTTACGCCCACGACATGAAGAAACTGGCTGATGCTGGCGCTTGGAGCCGCTCCGCCCTGACCAACACGATTGCGAACTATCAGGCCTTCGGCAATGGCACTGGTGCCACCACCTTCTGGAATGGTACGATCTTCTCCTATATGCGTCAGGTAGAGCGTGAAGATGCCAATGCTGAGTGTGTGCCGGTGGATATCTGCCCGACTTCCCGCGTGTTCTGCGAAGAGTACAACAACTCTGTTATGGCTGTTGCCGCAAACAGCGAAAACCCCGAGCGTGCTGCCATGGTGGCCGATCTGCTCAGCTTTGACTACGAGCTGAATACGCTGGCCCTGATGGGTGTTGAGGGTGTGCACTGGACCGAAGCCGAGGGTGGCCGTTTCTACAGCGCTGATGATGAGACCAACGGCTATCAGGACAACTCTAATGCTCTTGGCTGGTGGTGCAAGAAGGACTATAAGCTGGGCATGGTCAATGACCAGCAGCAGGATAGCTTCTCCAACGCGCTGCGTACCCGTATGACTTCCAACCCCTGCATCACCTTCATCTTTGATGAAACTCCCGTCAAGCCCTACATGGCTGCTATCACCAATATCAAGAACGAGTATTTCGGCGCACTGACGCTGGGCCTTGTGGATGATGTGGATGCCACCATCGACGAGATGAACGCAAAGCTCGAGGCTGCCGGTATCCAGACTGTTTATAACGAGTTCTATAAGCAGTACAACGAGTGGAAGGCTACTCGCTGATTCCAGAAAAAAGTCCCGTTTGATTGAAGGGGGAGCCCGAGTTGCATCGGGCTCCCTTGTTTCAAAAACGGTATTTTCCATGTTTGATCGGGCAGCAAATCTATAACTGCATGGAGGCTGTTATGACCATTTCATTCAACCATTACAAACCGTCGAAACTTCTTCGCAATCATCTCAGACTTGGTGGAAGTAATCAGGCAGGTCAGCGCATTGACATCACCAGTCTATATATCGAACGCAGCGGCAAACCATGGATCGGCGTCATGGGCGAATATCATTTCACGCGTGACCGAAAAGAAAATTGGCGCACCGAGCTGGCAAAAATGAGGGCGGGTGGTATCAACATCATTGCCACTTATATGTTCTGGATATACCATGAGGAAGAAGAAGGGCATTTTGATTTCACGGATGATCTGGATATACGGGCATTCGTGAATGAATGTGCAGCGCAAGGATTGGATGTTGTTCTCCGCATCGGCCCATGGGCACACGGGGAATGCAGAAACGGCGGTTTTCCGGATTGGCTGCTTAAGAAAAAGATTCCGCTGCGGACAGATGATCCACGCTATTTGCAATATGCATCAACCTGGTATCGCCGTATTTATGAGCAGGTCAAAGGCTTGTTTTATCGTGATGACGGGCCCATCATTGGTATACAGATTGAAAACGAGTTGGTTGACAATGCCCCTCATCTGCTGACGCTCAAGCAGATTGCACAGGAAATAGGTTTTGATGCGCCAATCTGGACTGTGACCGGCTGGAACAGCTGTTATGGCGCGCGAATCCCGGTGGATGACGTCATGCCTGTTTTTGCTGCCTATGCAGAAGCTCCCTGGGCAGGTGATCTGAAACCGCAGCCACTGTCGCCGCATTACACATTTAATCCAGTGCGCAATGATTCAGCCGGCGGAATGGATCTGTTGCATGGGGTTGATGCTGACGGTTGGCGACTGCCGTATGAGCGTTACCCATTCGCTATGTGCGAATTAGGTAG
>JAZUFB010000160.1:0-4318 GCA_045640475.1 Clostridia bacterium | reverse complement strand
GTGTAAAAGCAGCACGAGCTCGCTGCTCTGTTGATTATCAAAAAGGAGCTGTATCAGAATGCTGCAAGCCGGAAAGCGTCGGTCAAAAGCAGGACAATATCAGTATCATCTAATGCTCTTGCCGGGCATGCTGATTTTGTTAGTTTTCCACTATGCTCCGATGTTCGGAACAATCATCGCTTTCGAGAAGTTCATCCCCGCGAAAGGAATTATGGGCTCCGATTGGGCGGGACTTCGTTATTTCTCTCATCTGCTGTCCATGCCGGATTCCTGGCGCATTTTCAGAAACACGATGGTGATAGCGATTTTCAAAATCGTTTTCAACATCATTGTACCCGTAGTCTTTGCGCTGCTCCTCAACGAGATCCGCAGCGTCGGCTTCAAGCGGGTCGTACAGACCTGTGTCTATCTCCCCCACTTTATGTCCTGGGTCGTGCTGGCGACCCCTATCTTCAATGTGTTCGCCTACAACGGCATCGTCAATGATTTGGTATGTTTCTTCGGCGGAACGAGAAGAATGTTTATGAATGACGTCTCCAGTTTCCGCGCGATTCTGATAGCGACCGATGTATGGAAGGAATTTGGATTCGGAACCATCGTTTACCTCGCTGCCATCACGGGCATAGACCCCACGATTTATGAAGCGGCGGAAATCGACGGTGCCTCCCGTTTTCAAAAGGTCCTTCACGTAACGCTCCCCGGCATGCTCTCCATCATCGTCCTGATGGCGACCAGAAGTCTGGGCAACGTGTTGAACGCCGGTTTCGATCAGATATATAATCTGTACTCTCCCGCAGTATATGAGGTTTCCGATATCG
Organism: Clostridia bacterium; assembly: GCA_045640475.1. Taxonomy (GTDB): domain Bacteria; phylum Bacillota; class Clostridia; order Christensenellales; family Aristaeellaceae; genus Aristaeella. The sequence continues at coordinate 3,500 of JAZUFB010000160.1, read as the reverse complement.
TTGATACCTATGTCTACCGGGTAGGTCTGCTTGACAAAAACTACTCTTTGTCTACCGCGGTCGGTCTGCTCAAGTCTGTCATCAGCATGACGCTGATCATGACATCGAACTACCTGGCAAAACGCTTTGCGGGCTATCAGATCTTCTGAGGGTGAGCGACATGAGAAAAAAGATAAACCTGACAGATATTGTCATCTACTTAGTGGTAACGGTACTGACCGTGATTTGCCTGCTGCCTATCCTCAACACACTGGCTGTCTCGCTGAGCAGCAGCGTCGTGGTTGCCGCGGGAAAAGTACGGTTTTGGCCAAAGCAGTTCACATGGAATTCCTATCATGAGATTCTGAAAGACAATTTGTTTTTCACTTCGTTCTGGATTTCCGTGAAGCGCGTGCTCATCGGCGGCGGGCTCAATCTGATCATGATGTGCCTGATTGCCTTTCCTCTTTCCCATACGAAGGAAGATTTTTCGGCACGCAATGTATATGTGACGATTCTCATCATCTCGATGCTGTTCTCCGGCGGACTGATTCCCACCTATATCGTTATCAATAAAGTCGGTTTGCTGGATACGATCTGGGCATTGACGCTGCCGAGTGCCGTATCATCCTGGAACTGCATTCTGCTCATGAATTTCTTCCGCTCTCTGCCCAAAACACTGGAGGAAGCAGCAGAGATTGACGGCGCAAAGCCCCTGAAGATCCTGTTGAGTGTCTATCTGCCGCTGTCGCTGCCCGGTCTTGCTACCGTGACGCTGTTCTGCGTGGTCGGCCACTGGAACGACTTCTTTGCCGGTCTGGTATATATGAATCACCAGAATAACTATCCTCTGGCGACTTACATCAGCACTCTGGTATACTCGGCAAAGAACCTGACTGAAATCACGGACCCCGAAGAGCTGAAGCGCATTATGGAGCTGTCGGATTCAACAGTCAACTCGGCAAAGATCTTTATCGCCATGATTCCTATCCTCATTGTCTATCCCTTCATGCAGAGATATTTTGTAACCGGTCTGGTAATGGGTTCGGTTAAGGAATAACAGCTTGAAGTGATTGTCTGCTTGTTGACGGGCTTGATGCCAAAGTAACCAAACGGAGGATAATATAATGTATCTTTCTCTTTCGGAATGCGCAGCACAGGCATGGATCAAAGACAAAAGCATCTCAAGAGTTGAATCATTCGATCTGATCAGAGGCGCAGGTTTCACTCATGTGGATGTGAACCTTGCAGACTTTGGAGAGAATATGAATGCCACATATCTCAGAAACGCGCTCAAAGAAGCCGGGCTTACACCGTCCATGTCGCACGCGCCGGACGGATATGTGCTGAGAAACGATCCCGAGAAAGTCGTTAAGGTCTATACGGACACACTCCGTTTCTGTGCTGAGGCAGGTTTCCCGATTACCGTACTGCATCCCATTGCCCGTCCCGGCAACACGCGGGAAGAGTTTTTCGACATGAACAAGCGCGTGATCGACCGTCTCATCCCCGTGATTGAGGAAACAGGTGTGACTGCCGCGCTGGAAAACATCGGCAATTATGCCGATCCCATCTACCTGTGGAACGGAAACGATCTACGCTATTACATCAATCTCTTCTCCCATCCGCAGATCAAGGCCTGTTGGGATGTAGGACACGCAAATCACTTTAAGATTGAGGACAATGAACAGTACTCTTCCGTAACCGCCCTCGGAGACAAGCTTTGCTGTCTGCATGTGCACGATAACTGCGGCTATTTCGAGGACAGCTACCTCCATCACAGGATCGACATGCACATGTCGCCTTTCGCCTCCTGCAAAACCAGTGTGAACTATGACGCGCTCATGCAGGGGCTGAAGGATATTAATTACACCGGCACGTTCAACTTTGAAGTAGCCGGCTTCGCCGACAGCATGCGTGCACCCTTTACCTACAACGGTCAAGTAGTCACCCGCCTCGAGAAGCTTCCCGTCAAGATCTGGCAAATGTATATGGCAGCCCTTTACGAAACAGGCAAATACATGCTTGAAACGTATGATATGTTTGAAGGTTAATGCCCGAAATGTATGTATGTCTTCATCAATAAACCGAAAAGGCAGGCGGTATTATCATGAAACTTTCACTTTCAAATTCTTCTCTGAACCGATTAATCTCGGATCAGTTTACGTGGGAGAATGCCATGAAGGAGTTCCGAAACAGCGGATTTACCGTAACGGACTTCGATATCAACACAGAAGCTTTGAAAAGCTTACCGGAAAGTGCTCAGCGTGCGCGCCGTATCCTTTCGGAATCAGGCGTGACTGCCGCTCAGGCGCACGCACCCTGTATTAATCCTCTGGAGTTCAAAAGCGAAGAAGAGCGTATGGCGCTTGTCAACAGTTTCCGTTTCTGTAAGGAAGCGGGAATTCCCGCGCTGGTTGTACATCCCGGAGCGACAAAGGACAACACTGAAGAAGAGTTCTTTGAGCACAATGCCGCTTTTTATCGTTCTCTGTTCCCAGTCATGGAGGAAACGGGAGTAAAGCTGCTCATAGAGAATATCGGCAACTATGCGGATCCCTATTATCTCAAAAACGGAAAAGCCCTGCGCAAGCTCGTTGATATGACGGATCACCCGCTGGCCTTTGCCTGTTGGGATGTGGGGCACGCGAACCATTTCTATGCAGAGGACTGTGACCAGTACACCTCCATCCTTGCATTGGGTGACAAGCTGGGTGCTCTGCATGTGCATGACAATTGCGGCTATTTCGGCGATTCCTACAGACATCATCGCATTGATATGCACAGTATGCCCTATGCATCCCTGTACATGAGTGTCAATTACGATAAGGTACTGAAAGGCCTTGTGGATATCGGATACAGCGGAACATTCAACTTCGAGAGCATCGTAGGAAACCCGAGCATCAACTATGAAGAATTCGTTTTGAACGGAAAAATCTACGATAAACTTCACAAACCTTCTATCGAAGTGTGGAAAGCATATAACAGGGCACTTTACGAGGCAGGAAAGTTCATGCTTTCCGAATATGATGTATTTGAAGGATGACCGTACTGCCGCAGGAAACGCCTTTATCCGAAAATGGCTGATGCTCGTCCTCGATAGAACAATCACAATTATCGCAGGTCGGATGGCGGATATGGTCATCCGGCCTATTTGTTAATAATGAATAGGAGGAATAACATGACTACGGAAGAAAAAATTCTGACTTATAAGCTGATAGCCATCAGCCGCGGCGCGGACAGCTCTGCGATGCCCAAAATGTGCGAAGCAATCTTGAGAGGCGGTATCCGCATGCTGGAAACCACTTTTGATCATACAAGTAAAAACGGTATTGCCAATACCCTTGCCTGCATCAGGACGGTAAAGACGCAGTTCGGTGACCGCATCTGCGTAGGTGCGGGCACGGTGCTCACTGCCGAAGAAGTCCGTTTAGCCGCGGATGCCGGAGCGGAATATATGATCTCTCCCAACGTGAACACTGCGGTCATTGCCGAAACGAAAGAGCTGGGGCTTCTTTCCA